>NZ_JBJZOH010000016.1:0-120438 GCF_047200595.1 Streptomyces sp. MS19
CCTCCTCTCCCCCCCCCCCCCCCCCCTCCCGGGCAGGCGTGCGTGTGTTCCGCGTACGGATCACGCCGGGCACCGCGTCGTCACTCCGCCACAGGCCGTGCCGGCACGGCGGTCGGGTGCGGCGGCGCGGGCCGACCCGGAAGAGGCGGAATCCCCCGGGCCACGGTCAGGCGCCGCGCCGGTCTCCCGGCCATGTCCCCCTGGCCTCGCCGCCTGCCCACGACACCCGCGCGCCCGGCGTCCGCGCAACCGCGGACGCCGCCACCGGCGGTACGGGGCCATGTGATCCCCGGCGCCCGCCGCGCGGCCACCGCCCGCCCTGCCAGGCCGCTCCCGCGCCGCGGCACCTCGCGGGCGGCTGTGGGGGCCGGTCGTTGTCCGGCACGGCTCTCGTCGGTGGGGCCGCTCGTACCCCGGCCCATCCCGTGGAGTCCCGGCGCCACCCTCGGCTTCCCGTCCGGCTCCTCTGCGGGACGTCCGTACCGCGTGGCGCGGCGCTCGCCTCGCCGTACGGTCCGCCACCCCGGCGCGAGCCCTCCCGCGACCGCACACGGACGCCGGGCGGCACCCCCGGCGCGGAACACCGCGACAGCAGGCGCCAGTCCTGTGCGGCGCCGTCCTCCAGGACGCCGTGCTCGCCGCCGGAGACCTCGACGGCCGGCCTCCCCGGCCTCCTCGGCTGAGCAATCACCCAGGCGGACGACCTTCGATGACCTGTCGGGACACCGGTCACTCGAATGGATGAAATAGACCATGATCACTCATAGTGTCGAATGAACTGCGGCATGTAATCATCGGCGCCGGGTGTCCCTCCCGGAGCCCCGGCCGCCGGTCCGGTGGGACCGTCCGCCGGACGCAAGCCGATCCCGTCCCAGGACGGGACGTCCCCTTGGAGGCGTCATGCCCTTCCAGACGACCGCTCCCGCGCCGCTCGCCACCCAGGCCGAGCTGACCGCGCTGACCGCCCTGACCGCCGCGCCGGAGACCGAGATCAGCGGTGCTCCCGTCCACTCGCCCGAGGCCAGCGGCCTGCTGCTGCTCCTCCTCCTGCTCTCCCCGCGGGAGCCGAAGGAGTTCCGCAAGTAACCGGCGCCCCGTGCCGGTGAACCAACGAGAAACCGCGCCCGGCACCGCCGGCGGAAAGTGAGTCACCGATGTCGGAACCGGACGTCTCGCCCCAGGCGCAGTTCTTCCTGGCGACCGAGGCGCTGGCCGGGCGCGTCCTGGGTGCCCTCACGGGCACCCAGGGTCCCGTCCTCCCGGCGGCCCCCGGCGACACGAAGGCGTACCTCGCCGCCGTCCGCGTCCTCGGCCCCGATCTCTACGCCCCCGCGCTCCTGTGCGGCGCACCCCTCGACCCGGACGGGAACGAAGCCGTCACCGAGGCGTTCCGCGTGTTCCCGCCCAGCCCGGCGGACCCGCCCGCGACCGTACGCCGCGACCGCGCGACGGCCGGCCTGCACCTCCGCTTCGGCGGGGACCCGCTCCCCGTGGCCCCGCACAGCACCCTGCACGGCACCGACGCGTCCCCGTCCCCCGGCCTGCGCCCCGACACCCGCCAAGGGCTCCCGCCCTGGCGCGCCTGGTCCGCCCACCTCGCGCCCCTGTCGGCGCTCGCCCTGCCCGGCGCGGACGACGCGCTCCAGACCGAGGCGACCCGCCACTCGCGCGCACTCGCCCTCGGTACCACCCGCGCCCTCCTCCGCCGCGACCACCCGACGGCCGCCCGCCTCGCGCGCTGGCTCGCCCTGACCGAGCAGCGCGGCGCCGTCCCCGCCCTCGACACCAGGGCCGTCCTCACCCACATCGACCTGTGCGGCGGCGGCAGCACGCGCGCCCGGCTCGACACCGCCGTCGCGCGTTTCCTCCTCACCACGGCCGCCCCCCGCCCCGAGGGCGACGGCGCGGCCGAGCACCAGGAAAGGCCACCCGCATGACCCACCAGCCCCCCGGCCCGCCGTCCGTCCGCACCGTGGCCCACGGGATCGCCGCCGCCGCCCTCGGCTGGCTGCACACCAACCGCCACCACGGCGCCCTGCCGCCGGGCACCACCGCCGAACTGGCCGACCCGGACAGCGTCTACAAGCCGCTCGGCGAATCCGCCCTCGCCGGATCGCTGGTCCTGCGCGAGGGCCTCGCGTCCGCCGCCGACCTGGCGGTGGCCCGCGAACTGCTCTCCTTCGCCTGGACCCAGCTCGGCGAGGGCGACCTGCTCTACGAACGCCAGCTCCGCTACATGGCGATGACCGACCCGCTTGAGGTGTACACCCACTTCGCACGCGCCGGTTACCGCCACGAGCGCCTTCACACCCTGCTGACCCACCTGCACGGCCTGACGTCCCTCCGGGGCGCCGAGCAGATGCCCAACCGCCGTCTCGCCGTCGCCAACGCCGCCCGCACCGCCGGTGTCGACCACGGCCTCGACTGGCCGACGCTCACCCGCGCCACCTGGCTCGGCCACACCCCCGAGCCCTGGGCCATCGACTGGATGACCGCCTACAGCGTCACGCACACCGTCTTCCACCTCACCGACTGGGGCGCCAGACCGGAGGGCCTGCCCGACGAACTCCAGGACTACCTGACGACCTGGCTGCCGGTCTGGATCGACGTCTGGCGCGAGATCCAG
Source organism: Streptomyces sp. MS19 (assembly GCF_047200595.1). NCBI lineage: Bacteria > Bacillati > Actinomycetota > Actinomycetes > Kitasatosporales > Streptomycetaceae > Streptomyces > Streptomyces sp. MS19. Next base: position 2,627 of record NZ_JBJZOH010000016.1, read on the forward strand.
GAGTGGGACCTCGTCGCCGAACTCCTCATCGTGGACGCCTGCCTGAGCGAACCGCGCTGCGACCCGGGGGAGTGGGCCGTCCTCGCCGCCGTCCAGCGCGAGGACGGCCTCGTCCCCCGCGACGGGCGGCACGTGCCCGACGACCCGGAGCAGGCGTTCCGCGAGCACCACCACACGACGGTCGTCGCCGCCGTCGCCGGGACGCTCGCCGCCTCCCGCTTCCGCGGCGCCCCGGCCGCCGCCTGACGCCCGCGACGGCACACCGTGCGGGTCACACCGGGCCGTCGACGGCCCACACGAACGAGCGAACTTCCCCTGCCGCGCGTGCCCTTGCGGCTCCCGCCCCCACCCCGCCGATTTCCCGCTGTTCCCGCGCATTGGCATAGGAACGTCCCCCGTACGGCGGCCATACTGGAAGGCGGAGGGGGCGGCGCAGCCGACTGACGGGGGGCGATGGACACGCTATGGCCGAAGGCATGCTGATCCAGGGCCGGTACCACCTGCTCGAACTCATCGGGCGTGGCGGCATGGGGGAGGTCTGGAGGGCACGGGACGAGGCGCTCGACCGGAAGGTCGCGGTCAAGTGCCTGAAACCGGTGGGACCGCGGCAGGAGGAGCCGTTCCTGCGCACGCTGCGCGAACGGTTCCGGCGGGAGGCCCGCGTCGCCGCCGCGCTCCAGCACCGCGGCGTCACCGTCGTCCACGACTTCGGGGAGTACGACGGGGTGCTCTTCCTCGTCATGGAACTGCTGGACGGCAGCAACCTCAGCGAACTCCTCGCCGGCCGCGACGGCACCCCGCTGCCCGTGCCCGACATCGCCGACATCGCGGAGCAGGTCGCCGTCGCCCTCGCCTACACCCACGAACAGGGCATCGTCCACCGCGACCTCAAACCGGCCAACATCATGCGGCTCACCGACGGCACGGTGAAGATCTGCGACTTCGGCATCGCCCGCCTCGCCGACAGCATGGGCCTCACGTCCAAACTCACCAGCGTCGGCATGGCGATGGGCACCCCGCACTACATGTCGCCCGAGCAGATCGCCGGTGTGGACGTCGACCACCGCAGCGACCTCTACTCCCTCGGCTGCGTGCTGTACGAGATCACCACCGGCGCGCCGCCGTTCGACCTCGGGGACCCCTGGTCCATCCTCATCGGCCACCGCGACACCCCGCCGGAACCGCCCAGCGTCCGCCGCCCCGACCTCCCGGCCGAACTCGACGCGTTCATCCTCACCCTGCTCGCCAAGGACCCCGACGACCGGCCCGACGACGCCTCGCAGCTCGCCAAGGCCCTGCGGCCCGTCTCCCACCCGCCCGCCCCGGCCCCCTGGGTGCCCCACCAGCAGCGCCCGGCCGAACGCCTCCCCGCCTGGACCCGCGGCATGCGCGCCGGGTCGCGCGCCTCCGGCTCCTGGGCCACGCGCCTTCCCCCGCCCGACCGTTCGGCCGGACTCACCGGCCAGTGGACCGGCATGGTGCCCACGCTGGTCCGCCCCGCCCCCGCCGCCGTACGCGGCCAGGGCCGCGAGTACCTGGCCCTCCTGGAGAGCCACCACCGCGCCGCTCTCGACCTCGGGCGGCAGGGGCGCTGGCAGGAGGCGTACGACGTGCACCGCGCCGTCGCCGGGGCGCGCGAGCAGGCGCTCGGCCCCGAGGACCCCGCCACCCTCGCCGCGCACGCCGCCGCGTACCACGCCCTCGGCCGCCTCGGCCGCTGGGAGGAGGCGCTCGCCGGCCACCTCCAGGTCGCCGGGTCCCGCGCCCACGTGCTCGGGCCCGAGGCGCCCGCCACCCTCGACACCCACTACGAGGTCGCCGTCTGCCTCGGCCGCCTCGGGCGCCCCGACCAGGCGCTCCAGCTGTACGAGACGCTGATCGCCGCCAGGGCCAGGACCGGCGGCCCCACCCACCCCGAGACCCTGCGCGCCCGGCACGGCCACGGCATCAGCCTCGGGCGGCTCGACCGCTGGGACGAGGCACTCACGGAGGCGCACGAGGTGTGGGCCCTGCGCGCCTCCACCCTCGGCCCCGACCACCTCGACACCCTGGTCAGCCGCCGGGAGATGGCCGTCGCCCTCGGCTGGCTCGGCCGCTGGGAGGACGCCCTGTCCGTCTACCGCGAGGTGCGCCGGGCGCGCGAGCGGATCTTCGGCCCGCGCGACCCCGACGCCCTCGCCAGCCGCAACGACGAGGCGCTGTGCCTGGAGCAGCTCGGCCGCACCGCGGAGGCCGCCGAACTGCACCGGCAGGTGGCCGCCCTGTGGGAACGCGGGACCCCCGGCGCGTGACGCGGCCCACGTACCATGGCGGCATGTCGTTTCTCCGCCGCCGCAGCGCCGCTTCACCCGCAGGCCCCGACTTCGACGTGCTCGCCATGGACCCGGGGGACTGGCCTGGAGTGCTCGGCGCCGGACTGCTCCCCGCGCCGGACGGCAGCTGTCAGGGCGTGGTGCTGCGGTACGACCTGTTCGGCGGACGCGGCCCCGCCATGGTCATCGGCAACCTCCCGGAGGGCTCGCCCGCCCGGGAGGTTGCCGAGGGCGACGTCCCCTTCGAGGTCCACCAGCTGCTCGCGGCCCTGGAGATCGACGAGGAGGTCGAGACGACCGGCACCGAGGAGGTCCCCGTGATGCACGAGGACAGCCTGCTGATCGTCCGGCGCGTCACGTGCAGCGAGAGCCGGGTCTCCTGCGTCCAGTTCGACCGCAGCGACGGCGTGCTCGTCACGATCGCCAGCTGGGACCGGCCGATCACCGACGAGCTGTACCAGCTGCTGAAGCCGCTCCCCGCCGAGATGTTCCAGCGCTGACGGCCCCGCCCGACGCTCCTTCACCTCAGCGGCCCGCCCCGTCCGCCTCGTCGCCGGACCGCTGGTAACGCGCCTCCTCCCCGTCGAACGCGCCGCTGCGGTGCCTGGCTGAGGGGCCCTAACGGGTCCCCACGGCGGCACGCACCGCGCGCCTCGCCAGCGCCCAGTCGTCGTGCAGCCGCCGCAGGCGCAGCCGCTGCTCCTCGCCGTACGACAGGCCGCCGGGCGGCGCCACCACGGCGTCCCGCATCGCGCGCTGCACATTCTCCTCGCACTGCCGGATCTCCCGCGTGAGGACCAGCATCAGGTTCACCAGGAACGCGTCCCGGCCGCGGCGCCCGTCCGCGTGCGCCGTCTGGCTGATGCGGCGCCGGGTCCCCGTGGCCTCGCCCAGCTCGGTCCACAGCGTCGCAAGGTCGTACCCCGGCAGGTACCAGCCCGCCGAGTCCCAGCCGACCAGCACAGGGCCTGTCGGCGACAGCAGGACGTTCCCCAGCCGCGCCGCGCCGTGGCTGAACTCGCGCGGCAGTTCACGTCCCGGCCTGGCGAGGCCGCACAGCAGCGCGTGCAGATCGCTCACGTCACGGTCGGTCAGCAGCCCCAGGGCGTGGAACCGCGTGAGCTGCGCCGGGTAGTTCACGGCATCGGGGAACGCGTCCTCCGGCGGCGACCACGAGTTGACCCGGGCGAGCGCGTGCAGCATCGCGCGCTGGTCGGCCGACGACGGCACGCCCACCGGATGCCGCCGCTGCGCGGCCGCCCGCCCCGGCACGAACTCCGTCAGCAGCGTGCAGCGGTGCGGGTCGTCCGCGATGAGCCGCGGCACGCGCACCGGCGGCCGCAGCCGGACGAACGTCCGGTAGGCCGCTATCTCCAGCCGGAACCGCTCCGCCCGCGCCCCGCTGCGCTCCGGCAGGCACTTCGCGACCACGGCCCGCCGCCCCGCCGTACCGGCCAGGACGACGGCGGGGCCCGCGTCCCGCAGCACCTGCGCGGGGCTGAACTCCGGGCAGATCTCGTGCACGGCCGCCAGCGCGTCGCGCAGCCGCTCCCCTCGCGCTCCCGAGAAGTCCAGGCGCCCTCCGGCCGCCCGCCCCGGTACCGCGCGGCGGTGTCGGAGGGAACGGTCGTCGGGGCCCGGGGCGTACGGCTCGCCTGCCGTGCCGCGCGACTGCGGCCGGACCCGGCTGGCCACGGGTGAGGGTGACGGATACATAAGCGGGCATGGTCCCTTCGTGTGCCGGAAGGTTCACGGCGCCCCCCGGCCCGGCGGAGCCTGGCACCCCTGGGGAAGTGCCGGCCGTGCCGGACCGGAGTGACGCGGTGTCTACATCACTCCCTCTTACGGGTGGCACACCACGTGGCGCACCCTGGCGAACCCTGGCGAATGCGGTTGGGCGCGTTGCGCGTTGGCTACTGTCAACTCAGCCGAGATCCTGGGGGCTTGACGTGAGCAGCAGAAGCAACACCCGCCTCGCGGACCTCTTCCGGCTCACCGGATGGTCCAAGGGCGAGCTGGCCAGACTCGTGAACCGGCAGGCGGCGGCCCAGGGCTGCCCCCAGCTGGCGACGGACACCTCGCGCGTCCGGCGGTGGATCGACATGGGGGAGATCCCCCGCGATCCCGTTCCCGAGGTGCTGGCGACGCTGTTCACCGAGCGACTCGGCCGTGTCGTGACCATCGAGGACCTCGGGTTGCGCCGGCCTGGAGAGGCGGGGAGCCAGCCGTCCCCGCGCGGACTCCCCTGGTCGCCGGGTCGCACCGCCGCGGTCCTCACCGAATTCACGGGAATGGATCTCATGCTCAACCGACGCGGCATGGTGGGCGCGGGCGCCGCGCTCGCCGCGGGATCAGTGCTCAGCGATGCCCTGTACGACTGGCTCGGCGCCCCCCTGGGCGCCCCCCCACACGGTTCCCCGCACGACGCGGACGCCGCCGGTCTCGACCGGTACGAGGCGGCGCCGGTCGGGTCCGACGAGATCGACGCCCTGGAGCACTCGGTCGAGGTGTTCCGGGCCTGGGACGCCGCGCGCGGCGGCGGACTCCAGCGCAAGGCGGTGGTCGGCCAGCTCAACGAGGTGGGCGGCATGCTCGCCTACCACAACCCGGCCGCCGTCCAGCGGCGGCTGTGGGGAGTGGCGGCCGACCTGGCCGCCCTCGCGGGCTGGATGTCGCACGACATCGGCCTCGAACCCACCGCGCAGAAGTACTTCGTCATCGCCGCGCACGCCGCGCGCGAGGGCGGCGACCCGCCGCGCGCCGGGGAGGCGCTGTCCCGCGCCGCCCGGCAGATGGTGCACCTCGGCCGCCCCGACGACGCGCTCGACCTCATGCAGCTGGCGCGTTCCGGCATGGGCGACGAGGCCCTGCCGCGCACCCGCGCGATGCTCGCGACCATCGAGGCGTGGGCCGAGGCGGCGCGCGGCCAGGGGCAGGCGATGCGCCGCAGGCTGGGCGAGGCGGAGGAGCTGTTCGTCTCCGGCGACGGGGACGTGCCGCCGCCGGGCTGGATGCAGATGTTCGACGAGGCGGACCTGCACGGCATGCAGGCCCTGGCCCACCGGACGCTGGCCGAGCACGAGCCGGCCGCCGCCCGTACCGCCGAGCGGCACGCCAAACGGGCGCTCGACCTGCGCGACGGCGCGAAGGCCAGGTCCCGGCTGTTCGACCAGATCTCCCTGGCGTCCGCCTGCCTGATCGCGGACGACCCGGAGCAGGCGGACCGCTCGGCGCGGCTGGCGCTGGCCGGCATCGGCGAGAACTCGTCGCACCGCACGTGGGACCGGCTGCGGGAGATGTACCGGCTGACCGGGCGGTACGCGGGCCAGCCCCGTATGGCCGAGCTGCGCGAGGAGCTGGAACAGGCCATGCCGGCGCCCCGGCGTACGGACACCTCGGCCCTCGGCACGCGCCTGATCTGACGAGGTGCGGGCGCCGCGCGCGGCGCCCGCACCCGGCGCGCGGCTACGGTCCGACGCGCGCCACCAGGACGCACGCCTCCTCCTCGCGGTCCGCCTCGCCGCACGCCCCGGTGACCACCCGCAGTGCGTCCTCGGCGGACCCGGCGGCCGACAGCCGGGGCGCGAGCGCCCGCAGACGCGGGTCCCCCGTGTGGTCGGGTGCCCTCGCCCCGGGGATGGCCGAAAAGAGACCGTCCGTGTGCAGGACGAGGACATCGCCCGGTTCGAGCCGGTCGGTGCGCTCGGCGTAGCGGGCGTCGGACACGGCGCCGAGCAGCGGACCGGCCGGCCGCGGCAGCGCGCGCCCCCGCCCGTCCCTGCACAGCAGCGGCGCCGGGTGCCCGGCCTGTGCCCAGGTCAGCGTCCGGGTCGCCGGGACGTACCGGCAGCACAGGATGCTCGCGAGCACCGGCTGCGCGCCCCGGTCGAGCAGGTGGCCGAGGTGCCCCAGCAGCCACCCGGGGCCCGCGCCGGTCAGCGCGATCCCGCGGACGCCGCCGAGCGCCGTCGCCGTGTCCGCGGCGGCCGCAGCCCCGTTCCCCGACAGGTCGCCCACGCTCAGCAGCAGCCCGCCACCCGCCAGGGCCAGCACGTCGTGCCACTTGCCGCCCGTGGCGCCGCCCCGCCCGCCGGGCAGGAGGCGCGCGGCCAGTTCGAGCGTCCCCGGCGCGGCCGCGCGGCGCGGCGCCGCCGGCGCGCGCCGCCCGGCGGCCACGTCCTCGATCCGCGCCCACATGGCGACCGTGCCGCCCGCCGCGTCCACCACGGGCCCGCCCGCCATACGGACGGTCCGCAGCGTCCCGTCGGGCCGCAGGACGCGGAACCGGCAGTCCATCGCCCGCCCGTCCACCAGGCAGCCCGTGACGGCCGCCGTCAGGACGGGCTGGTCCTCCGGCAGCAGCCAGGAGGGCAGCTCGTCCAGCGTGAGCGGCCCGTCGTCCGGCACCCTGCCGAAGATCGCGTAGAGGCCGGGCGACCACCGCGCCTCGTCGGTGAGGAGGTCCCACTCGGCCCGGCCGGTGCGCGCGCCGCCGGGCGCAGCCCGGGGCCGCTCCAGCGCGCCGCCCGCCTCGTCGAGCTGTCCCATCGCCGCCTCCCACCGGTCGCGGGGCCGTCGCACCGCGTACGCCCCTGGTCCTGACGTGCCCGCCGTGCCCCGCCGTCGCCGCCGCCAGTCACCGCGTCCGCGCGGGGCGCCGCCCGGCAGGGGCGGAAGGGCGTGGGGGCGACTTCGGGGACACGCGCCCGGCCGCGCCGTGCGGCCCGCCCCGACAGTGCCCCGACTCTCGCACAGCCCTACCCACTCCGGGCGGGAATCAGCCGCCCGGGACCGCCGTTCGTTAGGGCCGAGGCGCCTAGGGATGGCAAGGTGGAGCACGGCTCCGCACCCCCGGCGGAGCCGCCGGACCGGAAATCCCGTTGCCACCGGCACAACCGCACCGGATGCTGACTCATATGTTCGCCAGTCCCACCGAAACAGACATAGCGCCCAGCGGAAGCCTCCTCGGGCTCCTCCAGCGAGGGCGCGGCGACGGCTGGCTGCACGCACTGGCCGCGCCCCGGCCGGAGGCGGTGGCCGCCCTCGACCTGTGTGTGCTCCACGACCCCCGCCTGGACTGGCAGCTCGAACACCGCTCCCTCTACTACGCCCGGCTCTACGCCGAACTGGGCGCGGACCTCGGCGCCCTCGCAGCGCACCTGTTCCACCCCGACGACCTGTCCCGGCCCGAGGAGGAGAGGACCGGCCTCGCCCTGTCCGTCCTCGGCCACCTCACCTCGTACGACAACCGCGCCGCCCTCGACCTGCTGCGCCGCTACGCGGCCTCCGGCGCCAACTGGCGGTGGGCCCTCGACGAGCTGGCCGTCCGCGACGACGACGCCGGGCTCCGCGCCCTCGGCCCGGCCGTCCTGGACCGCTTCCCGGCCACGGAGGAGGGCGAGGCGGCGCTCGTCACCGCCGTCCGCGACGCGTTCGAACCCCGCCCCTGGCGCCTGTGGGCCGAGGACCCCGCCCGCCCGGCGCAGCGCGCCCGCCTCGCCCGCGCGTCCGAGGGCGGTCACTTCACCCGCTGGCAGCGCCAGCTCAGGCCCGCCGGCCCCCGCCCCGGCTGGAGCGTCGCCGCCGTCCTCGCCTGGGCACTCGAAGGGTACGAGTCCGTCCCCCGCCAGTGGCGCGAGGCACCGGCCGCCCGCTGCCTGTCCGCCGTGGCGGGCCCCGAGGACCGCCCGGCGCTGCTCAGCGCCGCCGCCGACGGCGAGCCGCCGGTCCGCGCCGCCGCCCTCAGGCACCTGGCCGAGCGCGACGACCCGGACGCGTGCGCGCTCATCGAGGCGGCCGCGGCCGCCGCGGACCCGGACGTGGCCCGCGCCGCGCTGACGGCCTTCGCCCGCATGTGCGGCCCCGGCGTCCTGCCGCAGGCGCGGCGGTGGGCCGGGCGCACGGACGCGCTCGGCACCACGGCCGCCACCGTCCTCGCCCGCCGCGGCGAGGAGAGCGACGCGCCGTCCGTACTCGCCGCCCTGCACCGGGTCCTGCGCGCCGAGGGCGCCAACGCGGCGGAGACCCAGCCGCTCGTCGAGGGCGTCGGCCGCCTCACGGTCCGCCCCGCGGCCCCGCTCCTGCGGTACATCTACCGCGAGACCGCCTCCTCCCAGCTGCGCGGCCACACGGCGCGGGCGCTGGCCCGCGTCGATCCCGGCTTCGCGGCCGGCTTCGCCGTCGAGTGCCTCTGGGACTGCGAGGAGGACACGCGCGAGACCGGCGCCCGCCACGCGACCACGGGCGACACGCGCGTCATGGAGCGCCTGCGCCGCCTCGCCGCCGACCCGGCCGAGGAGGCCGCCGTCCAGACCGCCGTGCGCGGACGGCTCGACGGCCCCGCCGCGCCCTGAGGGCCCCCGTCAGCCCTGCCCCGCGTGCGGCGCGAACAGGTCGAGCAGCCGGGTCCGCTCCGAGCGGACCCGGGAGGCCAGAATCTCCGTGACGACCCGCAGCAGCCGGTAGCCGAACACCGGGTCCCCGTCGCACAGCGCCTGTACCTCCGCGCCCCCGAACTCGTACGCCCGCACCGGGCTCAGCGCCTCCGCGCCGAAGTCCCACTCGTACGGCGGGAACAGCCACGACCAGCCCAGCAGGTCGCCCGTGTCCAGCGACGACACGGCCGTGGGCCGCCGCCCGCCGAGCCGCAGGTCGAGCCGGACGGTCCCCGATCTGATGATCCAGAACCGGTCCGCGCGCCCCCGTTCCTCGAAGACGCGTTCCCCCTGGCCGAACGAGACCTCCCGGGCGAGCGTCATCAGCCGGTCGCGGTCCTCAGGCGGCAGGGCCCTGAGCAGCCGTGGTGGTGCCGTCATCGTGCGCCTCCTCCCGTCGCGGGGCGCGAGCCCGCGCGCCCGCCCTTCCATTGCACTCCCGCCCCCGCGCGACCGCATCCCTGCGGCGCTGACCCGTACGGCCGCACCCGGCTCGCCACGCCACCGCCGCTGCGCCACAGTGGTCGGCAGGGGAGGGCTCTGGTCCGGCAGTCAGGCCGAGGGAGGAACGTGAGCGCCACCCCGCACCCGCCCGCCGGTCAGCTTCCCGGCGGAGCGTCGCTGCTGCTCGTGGTCGGTGCCGACGGCGAGATACGGGCCCGCGCCGGTGACGCGGGCGGGCTGACCGAGGAGCTGACCGGCCGCCCGTTCGACGAACTCGCCGGACGGCTGCTGCCCGACCTGCTCGCCGACCCCGGGGCATGGGCCGCGCTCGCCGGGACGGGCTCCCCCGCCCACCGCACCGTGGGGCTGCGCCACCAGGACGGCCGCGTGGTGGACGTCCGGCTGGACCTCTTCCCGATGGACACCAGGCCCGGCGTGGGCCCCCGCTTCCTCGCCGTCCTGACGCCCGGCCGCGCCGCGCGCCGCCAGGAGGAGGACCAGGCGCTGCTGCGGGCGCTGTTCGCCCAGCACCAGGTCGGCATCGCCATCCACGACGAAACGCTGCGCGTCACCCGCATGAACGCCACGTCGGGCCGCCACGTGACGGACGAGCCCACGCCCGCCTGGCCCGAGCTGCCGCAGCCGCTCGACGTCCTCATGCGGGCCGACGACGCCGCACACACCCTCGAACGGCTCGAACGCGTCGCCGCCACCGGTGAGCCGCTCATCTACTGGGAGCACTCCGCCCGCCTGGCCGCCGAGCCGGAACGCGACCGCGTCCTCGCCGTCACCGCCCTGCGCCTGAAGGACACCGACCGCCGCGTCCTCGGCGTCGTCAGCATCTACACCGACATCACCGAGCAGCACCTGGCACGCCGCCGCCTCGCGATGCTCCACGCCGCGGCCGAACGCATCGGGCCGTCCCTCGACGTCACGCGCAACGCCGAGGAACTCGCCGGGCTGCTCGTGCCCGACTTCGCGGACATCGCCACGGTCGACCTCGGCGACGCCGTGCTGGGCGGGGACGACCCGGGGCCCACCCTGATCGGCCCGCCCGTACGCCGCGTCGCCGCGATCAGCGCGGACGGCGGCTGGCCCGACGGGCTGCACCGCGCGGGGGCGGTCTTCCGCGTCCAGGGCAAGAGCATCGCGGGCCTGCGGAAGCACGCCGTCCTCGAACCGCCGGAGGACTCGGTCGTCTCCGTCCCGGTCGGCACGGTCACCGAGGAGGGCCCGTACGCCGGCGAGGGCATCGGGCTGTTGCCGCCCGCGCCGGGCTCGCGGATGCTCGTGCCACTGCGCGCCCGCGGCCAGGAACTGGGCGTCCTGGCGCTGTGGCGCTCGCCCCGGACCCCCCCGTTCTCCCGCATGGACGCCGACCTCGCCGAGGAGATCGCCTCCCGCGCCGCCCTCAGCCTCGACAACGCCCGCCGCTACACCCGAGAACACCGCACCCTGGAGACCCTCCAGCGCAGCCTGCTTCCGCAACCCGTCTTCGAACTCCCCGGCGCCCACACGGCGGGCAGCTACATTCCCGCCGCCACAGCGGCCGGACTGGGCGGCAGCTGGTACGACGTCATCCCCCTGTCGTCGGCGCGCGTCGCGTTCGTCATCGGCGATGTGGCGGGCCACGGCCTCAACGCCACCGCCACGATGGGGCGGCTGCGCACCGCCGTGCAGACCCTCGCCGACCTGGACCTCGCCCCCGACGAACTCCTCACCCGGCTCGACGACCTGGCCATCCGGCTCGCCGACACCCAGCCCGACGGCGGCACGAGCCCCGGCGGCGCGGTCGGCGCCACCTGCCTCTACTGCGTCTACGACCCCGTGTCGGGCCAGTGCGTCCTGGCCGCCGCAGGCCGCGTCCCGCCCCTGCTGGCGCTGCCGGGCCGCGCCGCCGAGGAGATCGCCCTGAAGGCGGGGCCGCCCCTCGGCGTCGGCGGCACACCGTTCGAATCCGTGCGGGTCCGGCTCGACCCCGGCAGCCTCCTCGTCCTCTTCAGCCAGGAACTCGTCGCGACGGGACCCGACGGCCGCAGCTCCGAGGAGCGCATGGCGCTGCTGCGCGAGCGCGTCACCGAGGAGGCAGCGCACTCCCGCTCGCCCGCCGACACGGGCCGCGCCCTGCTCGACGCGCTGCTGCCGGGCCGCGCGCCCGACAACGACGTGGCGCTCCTCGTCGCACGCGTCCAGCCGCTCCCGCCCGACGCCACCGCCGACTGGGAGTTCCCGGCCGACGCGGAGGTCGTCGGCCGGGCCCGCGACGCCGTCATCGGCCAGCTCAAGAGCTGGAACCTGACAGGGAACGCGTTCCCCACCGAACTCATCGTCAGCGAACTCGTCACCAACGCCATCCGGTACGCGGGGGGCCCCATCGGGCTGCGGCTCATCCTCAACGACAGCCTGGTCTGCGAGGTGTCCGACCCCAGCGAGACCCAGCCGCACCTGCGGCGCGCGCGCCCCACCGACGAGGGCGGCCGCGGCCTGTTCCTCGTCGCCCAGCTCGCCCACCGCTGGGGGAGCCGCTACACCGGAGCGGGCAAGACGATCTGGACCGAACAGCCCCTGGACCGGAACTGAACCGGGACCGGACATGACCACAGACCCCACCCCGGAGACCCCGGACGGCGCCGCCACCCAGGACGGCGCCCCCGCCCCCGGGCACCCCGCCGAGGAGACGTCCCGCCACACCACCGGCGGACGCGAGGCCGTCACCCTGCCCGGCAGCCTGCTCGACACCCTCACCATCGCCGGGATCGTCCTGGACGAGGCGGGCCGCGTCCTCCTGTGGGGCTCAGGCGCCGAACGCCTCTTCGGCCACTCCGCCGAGGCCGTCACGGGCCGCCCCGTCACCCAGCTCCTCGGCCCCGGCAGGCCGCGCCGCCTCGCCGAGATGTGGCTGCGTCACCCCGGGGGCCCCGACTGGTCGGGCAGCCTGCCCGTGCGGTTCGCCGACGGCCTGCTGCGGCGCGCCGAGTTCCGCGCCCAGTGGACGGCCGGCATGGGCGGCGACCCGCGCGCGCTCGTCATCGCGGCGGACACCGGCACGGTGCGCCGCCTGGAGACGGACCTCGCGCTGTCGGCCGCCATCGTGGACCAGTCGCCGCTGGCGATCGGCCTGTTCGACGCGAAGCTCCACTGGGTGCGGGCCAACGCGGCGCTCCAGGAGATGGTCGGCGTGCCGGCGGACCGTCTGATCGGCCACGGCTTCGGCGAGGTGATGCGCGAGACCGACCTGTCGGCCATCGAGGAGGCGCTGCGGCACGTCCTGGAGACCGGCGAACCGCTCCTCGGCCAGAGCGTCACCGCCCGGCCGCCCGCCGACCCGGCGCACGAGCACGTCTGGTCCGTCTCCTACTACCGCGTCGCCGTCCCGCGCGGCCGCACCTGCGGCGTCGTCGGCCTCGCGATCGACATCACCGAACGCCGCAACGCCGTCGCCGGACTCGCCGCCGCCCGCAGCCGGCTCGCCCTGATCGCCGAGGCGGGCGCCGCCATCGGCACCACACTCGACCTGGCCACCACCGCCCGCGAACTCGCCGGGGCCACCGTCACCCGGCTCGCCGACCTGGCCACCGTGGACATCCTCGAAGCGGTCCTGGACGAGGCGCCCGGCGCGTCCGTGGCCCGCGAGGGCCCCGCACGCTTCCGCACCCTCGCCGCGACCGCCTGCGACGGCAGCCGGTCCGGCTGCGCGGCCTACCCGGTCGGCAGGGCGGGGAGCTACGACGCCTCGCCGATCGTGACCGGCGTCGTCCGCACCGGCAAGGGCCGGCTCCTGCCCCGCCTCGGGCCCGACCAATTGCAGGGGATCGCGCGGGACGGCGAGGCCGCCGCCATCCTTGCCGACACCGGCGTGCACTCGGCGCTCGTCGTCCCCCTCACCGCGCGCGGCGACGTCCTCGGCACCCTGACCCTCTGTCGCACGCGCAACCGCAGCCCGTTCGACACCGACGACCTCGCCCTCGCCACCGAACTGGCCGCGCGCGCCGCCATCAGCGTGGACAACGCCCGGCTCTACGGCCGCGAACGCAACACCGCGCTGATCCTCCAGCGCAGCATGCGGCCCCAGCTTCCCGAGGGAGACGACATCGATGTCGCCCTGCGCTACCTCCCCGCCATCAGCGAGGCGGGCGGCGACTGGTGCGACGTCCTGCGGCTGCCCGGCGGGCGGATCGGCCTCGTCGTCGGCGACGTCATGGGCAAGGGCGTGCACGCCGCCGCCATCATGGGCCAGCTGCGGTCCACCATCCGCGCCCTGGCCCGGCTCGACCTGACGCCCGACGCGCTCCTCGGCCACCTGGAGGACACCGTCGAGTCCCTCGGCGACACGACCGCCACCTGCGTCTACGCCATCCTCGACCCCGTCGCGGGCCACTGCGACATCGCCAGCGCGGGCCACCTGCCGCCCGTCCTCGTCCAGCCGGACGGTACCGCCGAACTCCTCGACCTCCCCAACGCCGTGCCGCTCGGCGTGGGCGGCGTCCCGTTCACCTCCCACCGGCGCGACCTGCGGGACGGCGCCACCATCGCCCTGTTCACCGACGGGCTGGTGGAGGAGCGCGACGCGCCCATCGACGCCGGGCTGAACGCGATGCGGGACCTGCTCCGGGACGTGTCCGGCTCCCTGGAGGAGACCTGCGACCGCGTCCTGCACGGCCTGCGGCCCACCACGCCCACGGACGACGTCGCCCTCCTGCTGGCGCGCAACCACCGCCCGCGCTGAGCCCGTTCCCCGACCGGGACAACAGCCGCATCCGGCCCGAATCGCTCGATGTCAGTGTCACCGCCTAGGGTGTGCCACGTGACCGCAGCAGCCCTGCCGGACGGACCGCCCGCCGGCCTCAGACCACCCCACGGCCGACCCGCGCCGGGCCCCGCCGCGGACGAAGGCCTGGCGCGCCGCCTCCGGGCGCTCGCCTGCACGGCGCCGCTGCACGACCTCGACGTCCGCAAGGCCAACCTCGCGGGAGAGTACAGCACTTACAGCATGGCCGAGGTCGCGCTCGCCGCCATCGACGCGGTCACCCTCGCCATGGACTTCGACACCGGCGCCGACCACGAACTGGTCGTCGCCCGCCTCCTGCCCCGCGTCGCCGCGCAGGCCCCGGCACGCCCCGCCGCCGAGCACGAACGCGTCGCCCGCTGGGTCCTGGACAACCTGATCAACGTCGGCAGCGTCGACCGCGGCTTCCGCGCCGTCTACGGCACCTTCGGCCCCGAGGGCGCGTACGTGCGCCGCGACTACGACTTCAAGCTCATCGAGGAGGTCCCCGGCCCCGGCGGCGGCGTGTGGCTGCGCACCACCGACGAGGCGGTCAACGTCCTCGTCGGCGCCCTCGACACCGACGTCACCAGCGCCCAGATCGCCGCCGAGGTCAAACTCGACGTCCTCGTCGCCAGGGGCCGCCTCGCCGACGCCCAGCTCGCCGCCGAACAGGCCCGCTACCGCACCGTCCAGTACGCCGAGACCCTGCGGCGCACCCTGGAGAGCACCCGCCGCGACGTGCGCTCCGTCGACTGGCTGCACGCCGTCCCCGACATGATCACCGAGGCGCTCGACCACATCGCCGACCGCTACCGGCACGAGAACGCGATCCTCACCAACATCCGCCGCGCCCGCGACGAGGCCACCGCCTCCGGGCACCGGCTGCGCGCCGCCGAACTCGTGGACATCGTCAAGGACTGCATCCGCCGCCACACCCAGCTCCAGTCCCGGCTGCTCGAAGCGGGACCGCTGTTCCGCGCCGAGCAGGACCGGCAGGCATTCCGCGCCCCCGCCGTCCGCGCGGGCGCCGACCTGTACGGCCAGCTCCTCGCGCCGCTGCTCACCGAGCCGGTCGAGCGTGCCGTCCGCGTCACCGACGCCTGGTTCGCCCGTGCTACCGGGCCTCGCCCGCCCGGCGCCGTACGCCTCACCGACCTCACCGAACTGCTCCTCACCCCGCCCGCGCCCCGCGAACACCTCGGCGCCGAACTGCCCGAGCCCGACCTCGTCGCCACCCCCGACGACAGCCGCTTCAGCGAGGAGCAGCTCGCCACCGCCCTCGAACTGCTGCGGCTCCCCGAGGACGCGCCCCGCCGCCTGTCCGGCCTGCTCGCCGAGGCACGCCGCCGCGACCCCGAACTGCCCCACCTCGTCGCCCTCCTCGCCGTCCACGCCGCCAGCCCCCCGGTCGGCACCGCCTACCGCCAGGGCGAGCCCCGGCTGCTGTTCGCGGTGGACGACGGCACCGAGCTGACGGACCCCGACATCGGCGGCGCCGACCTCATCGTCGGCACCGCCCTGCTGGACGCGGCCGGGATGGCCGCCGAGCGGACGGAAGGCACCGCATGACCGACACGCAGCGGCCCCCCGCCGCACCCGTCACCCCGGCCGACGCCGCCGACGCCGCACGGCTGGTGTCCTTCGGCCTTCAGCCCAGGACGTCCCCGGCGCGCGACGCCGAGTACGGCGCCCTGCTGCGCCGCTACCAGGAGGAGCCGCCGTTCGCCCGGCTGGCCGACGCGGTCGCCGCCGGGCTCGGCCTGGTCGTCCTCGAAGTGTCCCCGCGCGCCGGGATGGCCGTCGCGGCGGCCGAGGACTCCGTGTTCGCCGTGCGGATGAGCGAGTACGCCCGCCGCGCCGCCGCCGAGACGGCGGACCGCTTCCTGCACGGCCTGGCCCATCTCGCGGTGGCCGCCCTTGCGTTCCCCCGCCCCGCCGACCTCGCCGACGACGGCTACATCGGCCGCGTCACCGTCAACGGCGTGGAGGCGTTCGTCCGCCAGGCCTGCCGCCGCCTGGAGGAGCAGGCCGCCGCCGAGGGCGAGAACACCGACCCGGCCACCGACGCCCCCGGCCTCGAAGCCGCCTGGCGCGTCTGGTCGCGGCGCACCGCGACCGGCGCGACCAAGGACGCGCGGCGCCTCGCCGGCTCCACCACCGGCATCGTCGGCAAGGCCGTCGCGTTCCTCGCCGACTCGGGCTTCCTCCAGCGCACCGGCGACGACGGCGGCGGGACCTACCGCACCACCGCCCGCTACCAGCTTCAGGTCCGCGAGCTGGCCGCGAGCAGCGCCATGGCCGAACTGCTGGCACTCGGCGTCGTCCCGGTCGGCGACGGCAGCGGCTCCCTCGTGCCTCCCACCGACGACGACGCGCTCGGCCTGGTGCCGGACGCCGGCCTCCCGTTCCACGGCTAAGGACCCCACCCGATGTACGAGCTGGCCCGCATCCGCCTCTACTCCATCGGCCCGGCAGGCGCCCGGTACGCCGACACGGTCCTCGACCTGCGGGGCGTCGGCGACCCGGTGCCGAAACCGGCGCCCGCCCAGGCGGACTTCTTCGAGGACGAGCCGCAGGGCCCGCCCCGCCGACCCGCCCCCGCCGGCGTCCTGTTCCTGGAGAACGGCGGCGGCAAGTCGGTCCTGCTCAAGCTGATCTTCTCCGTCATGCTCCCGGGCCACCGCAACACGCTGGGCGGCGCCAGCTCCGGCGTGCTGCGCAAGTTCCTCCTCGCCGACGACTGCGGTCATGTCGCGCTCGAATGGCAGCACACCCTGACCGGCGAGACCATCGTCGTCGGCAAGGTCAGCGAGTGGCGCGGCCACCAGGTCTCCAGCGACCCGCGCCGCTTCGCCGAGGCCTGGTACTCGTTCCGGCCGGGCCCCGGCATGAGCCTCGACTCGCTGCCCGTCGCCGAGTCCACCGCCCTGCGCCCGCGCGCCGACGGCGCCTCGGGGGCCAGGGGACGGCGCCGCACCATGAAGGGCTTCCGCGACGTCCTCACCGAGACGGCCAAGGCGTACCCGAACCTCGACGTCGTCTGGGAGGAGATCCACGAGCGCTGGATCGACCACCTCAGCGCCCTCGGCCTCGACCCCGAACTCTTCCGCTACCAGCGCGAGATGAACGCCGACGAGGGCGAGGCGGCGGGTCTGTTCGCCGTCCGCCGCGACGCGGACTTCACCGACCTGCTGCTGCGCGCCGTCACCGACACCCGGGACACCGACGGCCTCGCCGACCTTGTCCACGGCTTCGCCCACAAGCTCGGCCGCCGCGCCGAACTGTCCGCCGAGCGCGACTTCACCGCGGGCTCCGTCGACCTCCTCACCCGCATCGGCGAGTCCGCCGCCGAGCGCGACGCGGCCCGCGCCGTCCACACCGCCGCCGAGCGCCGCGCCCGCGCCCTCGCGCGGCGCCTCACCGCGCGCGGCCGGGACGAACGGGAGCGCGCCGCCGTCCTCGCCGACCGGGTCGCGGACGCCGCACGCACGGTGGCCGACGCCGAGCGCACCCGCGGCCTCGCGGCCCGCACCGCCGCCGAACTCGCCTACCGCCACGCCTCGCTCGCCCTCGCCGCCGCCGAGAAGGCCGCCACCGCGCAGCGCCGCGAACTGACCGACGCCCGCACCCTCCAGGCCGCCTGGCAGGCCGCCGAGACCGTCCTCCAGCACCGCGCGGCCGCCGACCGCGCCGCCCGGGTGGCCGCCGCCATCCGCGAGGCCGAACGGGACGCCGCGCCCGCCCTCGCCGCCAGGAGCCGCGCCGCCGCCGCGCTGGTACGCGCCCTGCACACGGCGGCCGCCGAGAGCGAACGCGTCGCCACCGGGCACGAGGAGCGGTCCGCCGCCCTCCAGGCCGGGGCCGAGGCCGCCCACCACGACGCCACCACGGCCGCCACCGAGGCGCAGCGCGCGCGCAGCGAGGCCGAGCACCTGCGGCAGCGGCTCGCCGAGATGGACCAGGAGACCGAACGCGCGGTCGGCGCCGGATGGCTGGACGGCGCCGACCCGGCCCGCGCCGCCCTCGCGGCCGAGGACGCCGCCCAGACCGCCGCCGCCGCGTTCGAGTCCGCCCGCGAGGCCGCCGCCCGCACGGCCGACCACGCCCGGCAGACCACCGCCGCGCACGGCCGCGCCGAACTCGCCGCGGCCCGCGCCGCCGACGCGGCGGACGCCACCCGCGCCGCGTGGCAGGGCGAGCACCGCACGGCAGGCGCGCTCGCCGCGGAGCCGCGCCTCGCCGAACTGCTCGGCCTGCCCGCCGCCGGCACGGCCGCGGAGGATTCCGGCGCCGCTCCCGCGCTCACGGCCGGGGAACTCGACCGCGCCGCCGGCGAACTGGCCGGCCTGCTCGACGAACGGACCACCGCCGACGAACGCCGCCTGTTCGACCTGCGGACCACCGCGGCGGACGACGCCCGCATCCTCGCCGCCCTCGGCGACGGCGGCCTCCTGCCCCCGGGCCCCGACGTCCTGGCCACCGTCGAACACCTCGGCGAGCACGGCATCCCGGCGCTCCCCGGCTGGCGCTACCTCGCCCAGGCCGTGGACCCGGCGGACCACGCCACCGTCCTGGCCGCCCGCCCGGAACTGGTCGACGGCGTCGTCGTCACCGACCCGGCGAGCCACGCGCGGGCCCGCGAGGTCCTCGCCCAGGCGGCCCTCCTCCCGCGCTCCGCCGTCGCCGTGGGCACGGCCGCCGCGCTGCTCGCCCCCACCCCGCCCCCGGCGGACCGGGACAGCGGCGTGTTCCTCGTGCCGCCCAACCCCGCGATGCACGACGAGCGCGCCGCCGACGACGAACGGCAGGCCCTGCGCCGCCGCGCCGCCGACCGGGACACCGACATCCGCGCCCTCGCCGCCCGTACCGCGGCGGACCGCGCCCTCGCCGCGCGTCTCGCCTCCTGGCGCGCCGGCTGCCCCGCCGGACGGCTCGCCGAACTCGCCGCCGCCGCCGAGCGCGCCGCCGCCGAGGCCGAGGCCGCCCACCGCCGCCGCACCGAGGCCGACGCCGCCCGCGCCGAGGCGGAGGACGCGGCGGCGGAGGCGGCACGGGCGCGGGACGAGCGGCAGGACGCCGCACAGCGCGCCCGCCGCGCCGCCGACGCGCTCGCCGGGCTCGCGTTCCGCCTGCGCGAGCGGCCCAGGCAGCAGGCCAGGCTGCGGGAGCTGGCCGCCGAGACGGCGGAGGCCGAGGCACGCGCCGCCGCGTTCCTCGACCGCGCCCGCGCCGCCGACGAGGACCGCCGCAGCGTCCAGCGCGCGGCCGACGACGCGCGCCGCACGGCCCGCGCGCTCCGTGCCGAACGGGCCGAGGTCACCGGCGCCCCCGACCTCGCCGACGACCCCTCCCTCGCCGACGACCCCGCGCGGGCCGACGGGCCGGAGGCGTCCGGCGCGGAGAAGGCGGAGAAGGCGGAGAAGGACGCCAAGGGGAAGCGCCAGGGCAGCCCGGCGTCGCTCCCCGCGCTGCGCGAGGCGTACCGCTCGGCGTCCCAGCTCTACGAGAAGGTCGGCGTCGGCGCCGACCTCCGCGCGGAGCAGGCGCGCGCCGAGAGCGAGGAGAGCGCCGCGCTCGCCGCCCTCGACCGCCTCAGCAACAAGGTCCGCACCCGCGCCGCCCGCCTGCTGGAGGGCACCGAGGGCGCCGACGGCCCCTCGCGGCAGGCCGCCGCCGCCCGCGCCGAGTCCCTCGTACAGCTGCTGGAGACCCGCGCGTCGGCCGCCAGCGAGCAGCTCGGCCGCCTGCGCGGCGAGGCGGAACGGCTCGCCCCCGCCGAGGGCACCAGCCACATCGAGCTGCCCCCCGACGCGGTCCCCGCCGACGCCGACCGCGCCCGCGACCTCCTGCGCGAGGCCACCACCGCCCTCGCCGCCCACGACGACGCCCTCGCCACCGCCCGCGACACCCACGAGGACCTGCTGCGCGACCACCGGGCGGCCCAGGACGCGGCCGGCGGCTTCGAGGAGATCGCCGCCCTCCTGCGCGACCTGCTGCGCGACCCGCCCCCGGGTCAGAACCCCGCCGAAGGTGACGCCCCCGCGGCCGCGGGGCAGGACGGGGAGGAGCCGTACGCGGGCACCCTCGCCGAGGCCAGGCAGACGGCGACCGACACGCGCCGCGCCCTCCGTGCGAGCGCCGCGGCGCTCGCCACCGCCGAGGCCGCCGTCCGCGAGGCGTCCGACCGCCTCGTCCGGCACGCCAACTCCACACGCTACGAGCAGGTCCGCACGCCCGCCAGGCAGCAGATCCGCGAACTGCCCGCCGCCGCCCTGCCCGCGCACGCCGCCGCCTGGTCCGAGGCGTTCGCCCCGCGCCTGCGCGTCCTCACCGACGAACTGGCCCAGCTCGAACGCAACCGCGACAGCATCACCGACCGCCTGCGCGGCCTCGTCGAGTCGTCCCTCGCCACGCTCCGCGCCGCGCAGCGGCTGTCCCGGCTGCCCGAGGGGCTGGGGGAGTGGTCGGGACAGGAGTTCCTGCGCATCCGCTTCGAGGACCCCGACCAGGCGACTCTCGCCGAACGCCTCGGCGAGGTCGTCGATGAGACCACGAGCGCCGCCGTCAAGAAGAACTCCGACCTGCGCCGCGACGGCATGTCGCTGCTCCTGCGCGGCGTCCACGCGGCGCTCCAGCCGCGCGGCGTGCGCGTCGAGATCCTCAAGCCGGACGCCGTACTGCGCGCGGAACGCGTCCCCGTCGGGCAGATGGGCGACGTCTTCTCCGGCGGCCAGCTCCTCACCGCCGCCATCGCGCTCTACTGCACGATGGCCGCCCTGCGCAGCAACGACCGTGGCCACGACCGCCACCGGCACGCGGGCACGCTGTTCCTCGACAACCCCATCGGCCGCGCCAACGCCACGTACCTGCTGGAGCTCCAGCGCGCCGTCGCCGACGCCCTGGGCGTACAACTCCTCTACACCACAGGGCTGTTCGACACGACGGCGCTGGCCGAGTTCCCCCTCGTCATCCGGCTGCGGAACGACGCGGACCTCCGCGCGGGCCTGAAGTACATCAGCGTCGAGGAGCACCTGCGGCCGGGGCTGCCCCGTGCGGACCCCGACGCCGCGACCGTCCACGGCGAGATCACGGCGACCCGCGTGTACCGCCGCCCGCCGCCCGCGCCGGGGGAGGCGGAGGCCGCCGTCCCCGCGTCCTGAGGCGCCCGGCGGCGCGTCAGGACCGCCGCAGCGGCCGCTCCCGCGCCGCGCTGCTCGGCGCGGAGACGACCCCGTGCCGCTGCCGCCACTGCTGCCGGGTGACCCAGATGTCGAGCACCGACCAGGTGGACACGACGCTGCTCGCCAGCGTGGCCACCAGCATGGGGAACGCCAGCCACGATCCGGCCAGCGTGCTCAGCAGCACGACGACGAGCTGACTGAGGGTCAGCGCGATGATGATCCCCGCACGCACACACGCCGCCCGCACCGGGTCCGGCATACGCTGTCTCGCGTACACGCCGCCTTCGCTTCCTGCACCGTCGGATGCGCGGAAATGCCCGCGGTGTCCATGGTAGAACGCCTTGCGCGGTCCCGGGGGACGGACGAGGATGAAGCGCCTGTACGCCAACTCGCGCCGCGCGCGGCCCCGTCCGGCCCGTCCGATACGCACCCCCCGTCCCAGCGCCGGTAGTAGGCTCGCGCTGGCGGACGCGGCGACCCACAGGCCGATTCGATCCAAGG
This sequence comes from Streptomyces sp. MS19, assembly GCF_047200595.1. Taxonomy (NCBI): domain Bacteria; kingdom Bacillati; phylum Actinomycetota; class Actinomycetes; order Kitasatosporales; family Streptomycetaceae; genus Streptomyces; species Streptomyces sp. MS19. Next base: position 24,267 of record NZ_JBJZOH010000016.1, read on the forward strand.
GGAGGGCATGCGCTTTCGCGGCAAGTCGATCCGGCGGAAGGTGGCGGCGCTGGTCCTGGTGCCGTCGCTGTCCCTCGTCGTGCTGTGGGCCCTGGCCACGGCCGTCGCGATGTCCGACGCGCGGCGCGCGGGCGCGTCCGGGGACGCCGCCGACACCCTGACGGACCCCGTGCTCGACGTGGTCGACGCCGTGCAGGACGAACGCCGCCAGACCCTCGTGCACCTCGCCGACCCCCGCCGCGCCGAGGGCCTCGACGCCCTGACCGCGACCCGCGAGGCGGCCGACGCCGCCGCGGAGCGCGTGCGCGGGCTCGCGGACGACGCGGGCGACGGCCTCGGCATTACCACGCGCGCCCGGCTCGACGGCCTGCTCGGCGCGCTGGACGAACTCGCCCGCCTGCGTGAGGCGGTGGGCAGCAACACGACCTCGCGCCCGGCCGCACTCGACGCGTACACGGACGTGATCACCCCCGCGTTCCGCCTGCTCGACGCCCTGCGCCCGGCCGCGGACCCGGACCACGACGCGCAGGGCGGGGCCGTCGTCGGCCTCGGGCGCGTCCGCGACCTGCTCTCCCAGGAGGACGCGCTGGTCGCCGGCGCGCTCGCCTTCGGCCGCACCACGGACGGCGAACTCCGGGCGCTCACCGACCTCGTGGCGCAGCGGCGGCTGACCCTGGACACCGCCCTGCCCGAGCTGCCGGTGGAGGACCGGGAGGCGTTCGAGGAGTTCACCGGCGGCGGCACCGTCGGCGTGCTCACCGGCGCGGAGGAGAACCTCCTCGCGGGCCGCACCGCCACCGTCCAGTCCGACCGCTGGGAGGCCGCGACCACCACCGCGCTGGACGAACTAGAGCGCCTCGCCGACCAGGCCCGCGACCGCTACCGCGACGCCGTCGCGCCGGGCGCGTCGGGCCCGCGCGACCGCGCCGTGCTGCTCGCCGGCCTCGGCCTCGCCGCTCTCGCGCTCACCGCGTACGTCGCCGTCCGCGTCGGCCGCGGCCTCGTCCGCGACATGCGCGCCCTCGCCCGCGAGGCCACCGACTCCGCCGAGGTCCGGCTGCCCGGCGTGACCCGCAGACTCGCGGCCGGGGAGCACATCGACGTCGAGACGGAGGCGCCGCTGCTCGACTACGGCCCCGACGAGATGGGCCGCGTCGGCCAGGCGCTCAACACCCTCCAGCGCGCCGCCGTCTCCGCCACCGTCGACAGGGCCCGTACGCAGCGCGGCGTCTCCGAGGTGTTCGTGAACCTCGCGCGCCGCAGCCAGGTGCTGCTGCACCGGCAGCTCAACCTCATCGAGTCGCTGGAGCGCAGGACCGACGACCCGGAGGACGCCGGCGACCTCGTCCGCGCCGCCCACCTCGCCGCCCGCATGCGGCGGCACGCCGAGGGGCTCGTGATCCTCTCGGGCGCCGCGCCCGCGCGCCAGTGGCGCAAGCCGGAGACGCTGATGGACGTCGTGCGCGCGGCGGTCGGCGAGGTCGAGGACTTCGAACGGATCGAGGTCCGCATGCTGCCGCCGCTCACCGTGGAGGGCGGCGCGGTCGCCGACCTCGTCCACCTCGTCGCCGAACTGCTGGAGAACGCCACGCTGTTCTCCCCGCCGCACACGGCCGTGCAGGTCAGCGGCGAGCGGGTCCCGCACGGCTTCACGCTGGAGATCCACGACCGGGGCCTCGGCATGACGGCCGACGCGCTGCACGAGGCGAACCGGCGGCTCACCGGCGACCCGGACTTCGAACCGTCCGACACGGACCGCGTCGGCCTGTTCGTCGTCGCACGGCTCGCCGCGCGGCACGGCATCCGCGTCGCGCTCGGCGAGTCGCCGTACGGCGGCACCACCGCCGTCACCCTCATCCCCGGCGAACTGCTGTCCGAGGCCAGGGAGGAGCCCGCCGCGCGGCTCCCGGGCACCCCCGGCAGGCCCGCCCTCCACGGTGGCGCGGTGGACGGGCCCGTGGAACTGGAGGGGCACGTCCCGCACGGCGGCCAGGACCCGGGCCGATCCCGGGAGACCGACGGCGGCCACGAACGGGCCCGCCCCGCCGAACGCACGGGCGCCCGCCCCGACCTGCCGCGCAGACACCGCGCGCCCGTCCTCGTCGCCGACCACGGGCGCCCCGTCGGCCCCGGCGCGGAGGACGCCCCCGCCGCCCCCGCCCCGCCCGTCCCCGGGACCGGCCCGGCCGAGCCCACCACACCCCCCACCACCGCCACCGGCCTGCCCCGCCGCGTACGCCGCGTGCAGGCCGTCCCCACCGACCCCGGCCCCGAGCCCGCCGGCCACCCCGGCCCCGACGACGGCGACCCCGTACCGGACGCCGAGGAGGCACGCGCCCGCATGGCGGCGCTCCAGCGCGGCTGGCAGCGCGGCAGGGAGCAGAACGGCGGGCGGCGCGGACGCCCGCCCGAATGACACACCGTCCCCAGCGACACCCGTGAGGCAGGACCGATGAGCGCACCCAAGGACACGGCCGCCGGCCCTCCGTACGGCGGCCACGGCGGCGACGGCGCCGGGCCCGGCGGCCTCCTGGCCGACCTGACGGACCGCGTCCCCGGTATCAGACACGCCCTGCTGCTCGGCTCCGACGGCCTGCCGCGCGGCGGCTCGCGCGGGCTCGCCCAGAGCGACGCCGAGCAGCTCGCGGCGGTCGCGTCCGGCTTCCACAGTCTGGCGCGCGGCGTCGGGCGTCACTTCGAGACGGGCGCGGTGCGCCAGACGCTGGTGGAGCTGGACGGCGCCTTCCTCCTCGTCACCGCGGCGGGGCAGGGGAGCGCGCTGGCCGTGCTCGCCGAGGCGGACTCGGACCTGGGCGAGGTCGCCTACGAGATGGCGGTCCTGGTGAAACGGGCGGCGCCGCTCCTCAACCAGCCGCCGCACGCCGGTTTCCGCTGAGCAGGACGCGCGCGGGACCGGTCTGACACGCCGTCGTTCCGGGCCAAAGATCTCCGGCGCGCCACGAGTGTCGCGAACCGGTGACAACGGGGGCTCCCGGCGAACCGTTCCCGCACCCGACGCCGTCCCACGCTGCGACGACGGGGCCCGGGACCTACGGGGGTGGCTCCGGGCTCCCGCCGTCCGTCCCGCCGTCCCGTTCCCGCCCGTCCCCGCGCAGCGCCTCGCGCGCCACCGGGAAGTCGAAGTGGGTGTCGGGGAACGGCTCCGGCTCGTACCCGAAGTGCCACCACTCGGTCGTCACCGGGACGAAGCCCTCCCGCGTCAGCGCGCCACGCAGGGTGGCACGGGCCGTGCGCTGCTCCTTCGTCAGGTCGCGCTCCCCGACGTGCGAGCGCGGGTCGAAGAAGTCGAAGTCCGTGCCCATGTCCACCGGTTCGCCGTCCCGGACGAGCGTCACGTCCACGGTGCTGCCGCGGCTGTGCCCCGACCGCTCGGCCAGGTAACCCTCGTCGAACAGCCGGTCCTTGGGCACCCGCGGGTAGAACTCGTCCTTCGTCCGCGTGTCGCCGCGGTCGTCCGCCCAGCGCAGGAAGTGGTCCACGGCGCGCTGCGGCCGGTAGCAGTCGTAGACCAGCAGCCCGTAGCCGCGCCCGCGCAGGGAGCGGTGGGCGCGGCGCAGCGCGAGCGCGCTCTTTTCCGTCAGCAGGCACTCGGCGTCGCGGTAGCCGTCGACGGGCTCGCCGACGAAGTTGTGGTCCCCCGCGTAGCGGATGTCCTGCCCGATGCCGGGGGCCACGTCCCGCAGCGCGACGAACTCCTCGGGCGCCCGCGACCTGTCGGCCCCGTCCGCGCCGCCCCCGTGCCGCGGCGTACCGGCGAGCCCTGCGGCGAGCACGCCGACGACTCCCACGGCTGCGGCGAGCCCGACGGCTGCGGTGTATCGGCGGCGCACCCTCCACACGTACCGGACGCGCCCCGCGCACGACAGCGGGAGCGGCCCGCCGCGCGGCATCCGGGTGGTGCGTGACGGGCGGCGGCCGGGGCAAGGGCCTGGTGTACGCGCCGGTCACCTGGCATCGTCCTGACCAGCCGCGCCACGAGCACCCTGGAGCCGCCATGCCCACCGACACCACCCCGCACCCCGCGACGCCGGCCCCGCTGTGGCGCCCGGCGCAGGAGCAGATCGCGGACGCCCGCCTGACGGCGTTCCACGCCTTCGCGGCCGACCGGTACGGCGCTCCCACCCCCAGGGCGGGCGACCCCGCCGCGGACTACGCCGCCCTGCACGGCTGGTCGGTCGCGGAGGCCGACGCCTTCTGGCGCGCGGTCGCCGACTGGTTCGCCGTACGCTTCAGGACGCCGTACACGGCGGCGCTCGCCGACGCGGCCATGCCCGGCGCCCGCTGGTTCCCCGGCGCGACGCTGAACTACGCCGAGCACGCCCTGCGCACCGCCGAGGACCCCGCGCGCGCCGACACCCCGGCGCTGCTGCGGATCGACGAACGGCTCACGCCCGAGCCCGTCACGTGGGCCGACCTGCGCCGGGCCACCGCCAACCTCGCGGCCACGCTGCGGGACCTGGGCGTCCGGCCGGGCGACCGCGTGAGCGGCTACCTGCCGAACATCCCCGAGGCCGTCGTCGCCCTGCTCGCCACCGCCGCCGTGGGCGCCGTGTGGACGTCCTGCGCGCCGGACTTCGGCGCGCGCAGCGTGCTCGACCGCTTCCAGCAGGTCGAGCCCGTCGTCCTGATCGCGGTGGACGGCTACCGCTACGGCGGCCGGGCCCACGACCGCACCGCGACCGTCGCCGAACTGCGCCGCGGCCTGCCCACGCTGCGCGCCGTCGTCCACGTCCCGCTGCTGGGCAGCGCGCCGCCCGAGGGGGCGCTGGCCTGGGACGACGTCACGAGCGGCGACGCGCCCGCCGTGTACGACCCGGTGCCGTTCGACCATCCGCTGTGGGTGCTCTACTCGTCCGGCACGACGGGCCTGCCGAAGGCGATCGTGCACTCGCAGGGCGGCATCCTGCTCGAACACCTCAAGCAGATCGGGCTGCACTGCGACCTCGGTCCCGGCGACCGGCTGTTCTGGTACACGTCGACCGGCTGGATGATGTGGAACTTCCTGGTCTCCGCGCTCCTCACCGGCACCACGGCCGTCCTCTACGACGGCAGCCCCGCCCATCCCGGCACCGATGCGCAGTGGCGCGTCGCGGAACGCACCCGGGCGACCGTCTTCGGCACCTCGGCGGCGTACGTCATGGCGTGCGCCAAGGCGGGCGTCCGGCCGGGCCGCGACCTCGACCTGTCCGCGACCCGCTGCGTGGCGACCACCGGTTCGCCGCTGCCGCCCGACGGCTTCCGCTGGCTGCACGAGGAGGCGGGGGAGGACCTGTGGATCGCCTCGGTGAGCGGCGGGACGGACGTGTGCAGCTGCTTCGCCGGCGCCGTGCCCACGCTGCCGGTGTACGTGGGCGAGCTCCAGGCCCCCGGGCTCGGTACGGCGCTCGCCGCGTGGGGCCCGGCGGGCGAGCCGCTGACCGACGCGGTGGGGGAGCTGGTGGTCACCGCGCCGATGCCGTCCATGCCGGTCGGCTTCTGGAACGATCCGGACGGCGCCCGGTACCGCGACGGCTACTTCGCCGTGTACCCCGGCGTGTGGCGGCACGGCGACTGGGTGACCGTCACCTCGCGCGGCACCGTCGTCATCCACGGCCGCTCCGACTCGACGCTCAACCGGCAGGGCGTGCGCATGGGTTCGGCCGACATCTACGAGACGGTGGAGAGGCTGCCGGAGATCCGCGAGTCGCTCGTCGTCGGCGTGGAGGAGCGCGACGGCGGGTACTGGATGCCGCTGTTCGTCCGCCTCGCGGAGGGCGCGGTGCTGGACGACGGGCTGCGGGAGCGCGTCAGGACGGCGATCCGCGCCGAACTCTCCCCGCGCCACGTCCCGGACGAGATCGTCGAGGTCCCCGCCGTGCCGCACACCCTCACCGGCAAGCGCCTCGAAGTGCCCGTCAAACGCCTGCTCCAGGGCGCCGCGCTCACCGAGGCGGTCAATCCCGGCTCGGTCGACGCCCCGGAACTGCTGCGCTTCTACGAGCGGCTCGCCCGCGAGCGCGCCGCTGTCAGTGGTGCCGACTACTCTGAGTGATGTGCTGGTCCGTTGCCCGCACCCCGCGTGAGCGGGGCCGCGGGCACGGCTCCGGCACGGCACGGGTGACCGCGCCGCACCACGAGAAGCACAGCGAGACGAGGAAGAGGGGGAGCCATGGCATCCAGCACCCGACGCGCCCGCAGGGGCGGCGGCAGGCGGAACGGCGGCCGGGGGAGCACGGGCCCGGGACGCGCGGCGCGCTGGCGTGAGAGCGCGGGGACGGTGGCGGTGGTCGCGGACGAGGTCGGCTTCGCCCGCATGCGCCGCTACCCGACCTTCGCGCACGCCGACCACGCCGGGTACCTCCGGGACACCGAGGACCTGCTGCGCTCCCTGGCCAGGCGCCACGGCCACACGAGCGTCGCGCTTTTCGACCCGGCGGACTTCGCCGAGTTCTGTGGCCAGGAGGGGCTCGACCAGGACAGCGCGGCCAGCCGCGCCCGCTACACCGCCGAGATCGCCGGGCGCGGCGCCACCGTCCCGTACGAGGGGCAGCCGCTCGGCACGCTCGTGCCGGCCCTGCTGGCCGAGCAGCGATGGCAGGAGACCTGGGAACGGGCCGGTGACCTGCTGGCCGGGGCGGGCTCCTGCGCGGACTGCGGCGCGCCGCTCGTGCGCTGCGCCTTCCAGCGCGCCGCCTCGCTGCTCACCCGCGTCCTGGAACGCACAGGGCCGGGCGCGCACCACATGGTGGCGAGCCTGCTGACCGGCGCGGGTCCGCTCACGGCAGCCCTGCGCGCCGACACGGCCGCCGAAGGGGGCATCCGGCTGGCCGAGGCCGACGCGCTGGTGCTGTGCACCGTCCTCGCGGCCGGTCTGGCGACCGAGGACCCCGGCGGCCTGGTCCTGCGCTCGTCGCCGGGGGAGACCGGCGAGTGGCCCGAACAGGTCTGCGGCTGGAGCCTGCGCGGCGGGCGCCTGCACGCGCTCACCGAAGGAGAGGTCTTCACCGCCTACTGCACGGACGCCCTGACCGGCGAGCCTGTCGCCCCGGAACCGGACGTCGTCTACCGGGCGGCACCGGCCATCGCCCGGCCCGCCTGCCCGGAAAGCTGACGGCACGGGACCCCCGCACGGCCCCCGGACAGCACCGGGGGCCGTGCGGCCCCACATCCCACACCGCCATGCCACCCCCCTCACATGTCGCACCGGGGTCCGCCCCGGCCGGCGGCCCCGCGCACCCCGGCCTTCGCGTCCGCCGGCGGACGCCGCCCGTGGTGCCGGGCCGCGGGGGCGCGGTACGCTCGGGCTCCAATCGGAGGAAGCTCCGCTTACCGGGCGCGATCTGACGAGGAGTCCGCATGAAGGTCGTCATCTTCGGCGCGAGCGGCATGATCGGCCAGGGCACGCTGCGCGCCTGCCTCCTGGACGAGACCGTCACCGAGGTCGTCGCCGTGGTCCGCCGCCCGCTCGGCCGCGCGCACCCCAAGCTCCGCGAGCTCGTGCACGCGGACTTCACGGACCTGTCCGCCCTCGCCGAGGCACTCGGCACACCCGACGCCTGCTTCTACTGCCTGGGCATCTCGTCGGCCGGACTCGGCGAGGCCGAATACACCGTCATCACCCACGACTACACGCTCGCGGCGGCCAGGACGCTGCTGGCCCGCAACCCGGACCTGACGTTCGTCTACGTCTCGGGCTCCGGCGCGGACAGCTCCGAGTCCGGCTCCACCATGTGGGCACGCGTCAGAGGGCGCACGGAGAACGCCCTCCTCGCCCTCTCACCCCGCACCCGCATCATCCGGCCCGCCTACATCAGGCCGCGCCACGGCGCCCGCTCCCGCACACGCTCCTACCGCCTGCTCTACGCCGCCACGTCCTGGCTCTACCCGCTCCTCCACCGGCTCCTGCCCCGGCACACGACGACGACGGACACCCTGGGCCGCGCCATGATCGCCCTCGTGGGGACCACCGAGGACCTGCCGCCCATCCTCACCAGCCGCGAGATCAACCGCCTCGGCGCCTGAACACGGCCCGCCCGCGCCGCGCACAGGAGCACGGCGCGGCGCGCCCCCGGACCCGCCCACCGCCACGCCCCGGCGCTCACTCCCCGGACAGCACCCCCTGCGCCGCCGCCCGCGCCGCCGGACCGCTCTCGGCCGCCCGCGCGGCGGCCGCCGCACGCTCGCACTGCGCCAGCGTGTGCCGCCCCAGCGTCTCGCGCACCGGCGCGATCGCCGCCGGACTCATCGACAGACTCGTCACACCGAGCCCCGTCAGCACCGCCGCCAGCAGCGGGTCCGCCGCCGCCTCCCCGCACACCCCGCAGCTCTTGCCCTCGGCCCCCGCCGCCTCGGCGGCCATCGCCACCAGGTCGAGCAGTGCGGGCTGCCACGGGTCTTGCCACCGCGCCACCCCGCCCAACTGGCGGTCCGCCGCGAACGCGTACTGCGCCAGGTCGTTCGTCCCCAGCGACAGGAACTCCACCTCCTGCAACAGCGAACGCGCGCGCAGCGCGGCCGACGGCACCTCCACCATCACCCCTGCCTTGGCCGGCAGCCCTGCTTCCCCGCACGCCTCCGCGAACGCCCGCGCGTCCGCCCGGTCGGACACCATCGGCGCCATCACCTCCAGATGCACCGGCAGCCCCTCCGCCGCACGCGCCAGCGCCCGCAACTGCGTCCCCAGCACCTCCGGATGCGCCAGCAGCGCCCGCAGCCCCCGCACCCCGAGCGCCGGATTCGGCTCGTCCCCCGGCGTCAGGAACGCCAGCGGCTTGTCCGCGCCCGCGTCCAGCACCCGCACCACCACCCGCCCCTCGGGGAACGCCTCCAGCACCTCCCGGTACACGGCGGCCTGTTCCTCCTCCGAAGGTGCCTGCGCCCGCTCCAGGAACAGGAACTCCGTCCTGAAGAGCCCCACCCCCTCCGCGCCCGCCGCCACGGCCCCCGCGACATCCCCCGGCCCGCCGATGTTCGCGAGCAGCGGCACCCTGTGCCCGTCCGACGTCGTCCCCGGCCCACGGGAACGCGTCAGCGCCGCGCGCCGCTCCTCCGCCGCCCGCGTCAGCGCCTCCCGCCGCTCCGGCCCCGGATCGACCACGACCTCGCCCGAACTCCCGTCCACCGCGACGACCGTCCCCTCCGCGACCTCCCGCGCGCCCGGGAGCGCCACCACCGCGGGCACGCCCAGCGCACGCGCCAGGATCGCGCTGTGACTCGTCGGCCCGCCCTCCTCGGTGATGAAGCCGAGCACCAGCCGCGGATCGAGCAGCGCCGTGTCCGCCGGGGCGAGGTCCCTGGCGATCAGCACGTACGGCTCCTCGCTGTCCGGAACGCCGGGGATCGGCACGCCGAGCAGCCGCGCCACGATCCGGTTGCGCACGTCGTCCAGGTCCGCCACCCGGCCCGCGAGGTACTCGCCCGCGCCCGCGAGCAGGGCACGGTAGGCCGCCAGCGCGTCGGACACCGCCCGCTCCGCCGCCGCGCCCACCCCGATGCGCCGCTCGACGTCCGCCAGCAGTTCCGGGTCGAGCGCCATCAGCGCCTGCGCCTCCAGCACGGCCTGCGCCTCGCCCCCCGCCAGGTTCCCCCGCGCCCGCAGGTCGGCCGCCACCGCCTCCGCCGCCTGCCGCGCCCTGGCCAGCTCGCGCGGCGCATCGTCCGGCCCGATCCGCCGGTCGGGCGCGTCCAGCACCGCCGTACCCAGATGCCTGACCTCACCGATCGCCACCCCGTGACTGACGCCGACACCCCGAAGCCTGGACTCCATCGTTCCCGCCTTGCACTCGCCCGCCGACCCGTTCAGGACCGCAAACCACATAAAAGCCTAAGTCGCGGCGATCGGCCCCTCCGCCCGTGCCGCGCGGGGCGCCCGGTAAGGTGCACAGGCACAGCGGACACGGGGACACGGGGACACAGGAGGCTTCCGGGTGGAGGTCCAGGAGACACGCATCCAGACGGATCGCGTCCTCACCATTCCGAACATCCTCAGCATGGCCAGGCTCGTGGGCGTGCCGGTCTTCCTCTGGCTCGTCCTCTCACCCGTCTTCGACGGCCCCGACCTCGACGGCTGGGCCCTCCTCGTCCTGGCCGCCAGCGGGGTCAGCGACTACCTCGACGGCAAGCTCGCCCGCCGCTGGAACCAGATCAGCGCCCTCGGGCGCATCCTCGACCCCGCCGCCGACCGCCTCTACATCCTGTCCACCCTCGTCGGACTGACCTGGCGCGAGATCCTGCCCTGGTGGCTCACCGCCCTGCTGGTCGCCCGCGAACTGATGCTGCTCGTCACCGTCTGGGTGCTCGACCGCCACGGCTACGCGCCCCCGCAGGTGAACTTCCTCGGCAAAGCCGCGACTTTCAACCTGATGTACGCCTTCCCGCTCCTGCTGCTCAGTGACGGAAGTGGATGGCTGGCATCACTCGCTGCTATTTTCGGATGGGCGTTCGCCGGCTGGGGTACAGGGCTGTACTGGTGGGCAGGGATTCTCTACGTGGTCCAGGTCCGCCGCTTGCTGACGACGGACCATTCCACCGCCGACTGAGCCCGCCCTGGCAGTGTCGCAGGGGCCCGGCGCCCGCTTGTGCCGCACTTTTCCGGGGAGCCACCCCGGGCCCCTCCGGACGGGCGCGGTCGGAGTGACTGGCGAATCCTCAAGGAGGACACTTCCGATATGAAGGCCGTAGTAATGGCTGGTGGCGAAGGCACCCGGCTTCGCCCTATGACCGCGAGCATGCCGAAACCGCTGCTGCCCGTGGCGAACCGTCCCATCATGGAGCACGTCCTGCGGCTCCTGAAGCGCCACGGACTGACCGAGACCGTGGTCACCGTGCAATTCCTCGCCTCCCTCGTGAAGAACTATTTCGGCGACGGCGAGGAACTCGGGATGGACCTCACGTACGCCCATGAAGAAAAGCCACTCGGTACGGCCGGCAGTGTGAAGAACGCCGAGGACGCGCTCAAGGACGACTCGTTCCTGGTGATTTCCGGTGACGCCCTCACCGACTTCGACCTGACCGAACTCATCCGCTACCACAAGGAACGCGGCGCCCTCGTCACGGTCTGCCTCACCCGCGTTCCCAACCCGCTCGAATTCGGCATCACCATCGTCGACGACGACGGGCGTGTGGAGCGGTTCCTGGAGAAGCCGACCTGGGGCCAGGTCTTCTCCGACACCGTCAACACCGGTATCTACGTGATGGAACCCGAGGTCTTCGACTACGTCGAACCCGACACCTCCGTCGACTGGTCGGGCGACGTCTTCCCCCGCCTGATGAAGGAGGGCAAGCCGGTCTACGGCTATGTCGCCGAGGGCTACTGGGAGGACGTCGGCACCCACGAGAGCTACGTCAAGGCCCAGGCGGACGTTCTCGAAGGCAAGGTGGACGTCGAGATCGACGGCTTCGAGATCTCCCCCGGCGTCTGGATCGCCGAGGGCGCCGAGGTCCACCCCGACGCCAAACTCCGCGGCCCGCTCTACGTCGGCGACTACGCGAAGATCGAGGCCGGCGCCGAGGTGCGCGAGCACACCGTCATCGGCTCCAACGTCGTCGTGAAGTCCGACGCGTTCCTGCACCGCGCCGTCGTCCACGACAACGTGTACATCGGCCCGCAGACCAACCTGCGCGGCTGCGTCGTCGGCAAGAACACCGACGTCATGCGCGCCGCCCGCATCGAGGACGGCGCCGTCATCGGCGACGAGTGCCTCATCGGCGAGGAGTCCATCGTCCAGGGCAACGTCCGCGTCTACCCGTTCAAGACGATCGAGGCGGGCGCGTTCGTCAACACCTCCGTCATCTGGGAGTCGCGCGGCCAGGCGAACCTCTTCGGCGCCCGCGGCGTCTCCGGCATCCTCAACGTCGAGATCACGCCGGAACTGGCCGTCCGCCTCGCCAGCGCCTACGCCACCACCCTCAAGAAGGGCTCGACCGTCACCACCGCCCGCGACCACTCGCGCGGCGCCCGCGCCCTCAAACGCGCCGTCATCTCCGCCCTCCAGGCCAGCGCGATCGACGTGCGCGACCTGGAGAACGTGCCGCTCCCGGTCGCCCGTCAGCAGACCGCCCGCGGCAGCGCCGGCGGCGTCATGATCCGTACCACGCCCGGTGTCCCCGACTCCGTGGACATCATGTTCTTCGACGAGCGCGGCGCCGACCTCTCCCAGGGCGGCCAGCGCAAGCTCGACCGCGTCTACGCCCGGCAGGAGTACCGCAGGGCGTTCCCCGGCGAGATCGGCGACCTGACCTTCCCCGCCAGCGTCTTCGACGCGTACACCGGCTCCGTGCTGCGCGCCGTGGACACGACGGGCGTGGCCGAGTCGGGGCTGAAGATCGTCGTGGACGCGGCCAACGGCAGCGCGGGACTCGTCCTCCCGAGCCTGCTCGGCCGCCTCGGGGTGGACGCCCTCACCATCAACCCCGGCCTCGACGAGGCGCGCCCCACCGAGACCGCCGAGGCACGCCGCGCCGGGCTCGTACGGCTCGGCGAGATGGTCTCCTCCGCCCGCGCCGCCTTCGGCGTCCGCTTCGACCCCGTCGGCGAGCGGTTCGCGCTGGTGGACGAACGCGGCCGGATCATCGAGGACCAGCGCGCCCTGCTGGTCATGCTCGACCTGATCGCCGCGGAACGCCGCAGCGGGCGCGTGGCCCTCCCCGTCACCACCACGCGCATCGCCGAACAGGTGGCCGCCTACCACGGCACCGAGGTCGAGTGGACGACCACCTCGCCCGACGACCTCACCCGCGTCGCCCACAAGGAGGGCTCCGTCTTCGGCGGCGACGGGCAGGGCGGCTTCATCGTGCCCGAGTTCAGCTCCGTCTTCGACGCGACCGCCGCGTTCACCCGGCTCATCGGCCTGGTGGCCCGCACGCAGCTGTCGCTCAGCCAGATCGAGGCCCGCATCCCGCGCGCCCACGTCCTCAGCCGCGACGTCGCCACCCCCTGGGCCATCAAGGGCCTGGTGATGCGGCGCGTCGTCGAGGCGGCGGGCGACCGGTCCGTGGACACCACCGACGGCGTCCGCGTCGTCGAGTCCGACGGCCGGTGGGTCCTCGTGCTGCCCGACCCGGCCGAGGCCGTCACCCACCTGTGGGCCGAGGGACCGGACGACGCGGCGGCCCAGGAACTGCTCGACGTCTGGGCGGGAGTCGTGGACAGCGCCGAACACTGACCGGCCGCACACCGGCCGAAGGGCCCGGCCACCGGCCCGTTTCGATCAATCCGGGGGCGGCGTGCAATCATGCCCGCCATGCCACAGCAGGAGTCAGGACCGCGCCGCCCCGCGCGCCCCGACGCCTCCATGTCGTTGCTGACCACCGTCATGAGCCACACCCTCGACGAGGGCTACGCGCGGGCGGCGCGAGGACGGCGGGCGGCGGCCGGGGCGCCGCTGCCCCGCCCCCTGCGCGCCCGGCTGTGGCTCGCGGGCGGCCTCCTGCTCGCCGCCCTCGTCGTCACGCTCGGCGCCGCCCACGCCCGGCAGGCCGCTCCCACCGTCGCCCGGGAGCGCGAGGAACTGCTGGAACGCGTCGAGGCCGGCACCGACCGGCTCGACTCGCTCCAGGAGGACGTGAACGCCCTGCGCGAGGACGTCGCCGCCATGCGGCGCGGCGTCCTGGCCGACGAGGGCGCCGAGGACAGCCCGACCGCCCTGCTCGCCGGGGCCACCGCCGTCGAGGGCCCCGGCGTCGAGCTGACCGTGAACGATGCGGAGCGCGCGCAGGACGCCGGAGGAGCGACGGGGGACGACGGCTTCTCCGACACGGGCCGCGTCCGCGACCGCGACCTCCAGCGCGTCGTCAACGGGCTGTGGGAGGCGGGCGCGGAGGCGATATCCGTGAACGGGCAGCGGCTCACCGCGCTGTCCGCCATCCGCGCGGCGGGGGACGCCGTCCTGGTGGACAACCGGCCGCTCGTCCCGCCGTACACGCTGCTCGCCATCGGCGGCGGCGCGGAGTTCGCGGACGGCTTCGACGCGACGCCCGCGGGCGCGTACCTCGCCGAACTCCGCGACGACTACGGGATACGGGTGGCCACCCGGCTCCGCGACGACCTGCGGCTGCCTGCCGCGGCCAACCCGGCCATCCGCACGGCGACGCCGCTCGACGACACGGGCGGCGCGAGCGCCACAGGGAACACAGGGGAGGAAGACCAGTGATCGCCGTCATCGGACTCGTCCTGGGCGTGCTGGCCGGGGTGCTCACCACCCCCGTGGTGCCCACCGGCGTCGAGCCGTACCTGCCCATCGCCGTGGTCGCCGCGCTCGACGCGGTCTTCGGCGGGCTGCGGGCCATGCTCGACCGGGTCTTCGACGACCGGGTGTTCGTCGTCTCGTTCCTCTCGAACGTCACCGTGGCCGCGCTGATCGTCTTCCTCGGCGACGAGCTGGGCGTCGGCTCCCAGCTGTCGACCGGCGTCGTGGTCGTCCTCGGCATCCGGATCTTCTCCAACGCGGCGGCCATCCGCCGCCATGTCTTCGGAGCGTGACCAGGTGACCTCACCGGAACGCCCAGGGCCGGCCGGACCGCGCGAGCGGGAGGGCGAGGCGGAAGCACCCCGGCTGCCCGCCGCGCGCCGCCCGCCCGGCGGACCCGAACGGCCCACCCCGGCGCCCCCGGCCCTGGACGCGGCGCCCCCGGAGACGGCGGACGACCGCGAGGCCGCGCCCGACACGCCGCCCGCCGACGAGCCGGTTCACCCGGACGGCGGCCCGCCGGACGGCGAGGCCACCGACCCCGCCGCCCCGGCCGGCGCCCGGCTCCTCCTCGACGCCCTATGGCCCCCGCGCGCCACACGCGGCCAGCTCGTCGCCGCCGCCCTCCTGTTCGTCCTCGGCCTCGGCCTCGCCATCCAGGTCCGCGCGGCCGGCAGCGACGACACCGCGCTGCGCGGCGCACGCCCCGAGGACCTCGTGCGCATCCTCAGCGACCTCGACGACCGCACGGCGCGCCTGGAGGACGAGAAGCGGCAGCTGGAGGCCCAGCGGACCGAGCTGGAGACCAGCTCCGACCAGGCCGAGGAGGCACGCCGCCAGAACGAGGAGCGCGAGCGCGGCCTCGGCATCCTCGCCGGGACCGTCGCCGCCGAGGGACCCGGTATCACGCTGCGCATCGGTGACCCACTGGGCGGCGTCGGGGCGGATATGCTGCTCGACGCGGTGCAGGAACTGCGCGCGGCGGGCGCCGAGGCCATCCAGATCAACGAGGTCAGGATCGTCGCGGAGACCGCGTTCACGGACCGCAACGGCGGTGTCCGGCTGGACGGCGAGCCGGTCTCCGCGCCGTACGTCGTCCGGGCCATCGGCCGGCCCCAGGATCTGGAGCCGGCGCTGAACATCCCCGGGGGAGTCGTGCAGTCCCTGGAGAACGATTCGGCGTCCGTGAGCGTTGAGCGGCCCGAGAGGATCACGGTGGACGCCTTGCGGCGGGCGGAGCAGCCTGACTACGCTCAGTCGTCACCGTGAGCCGACCGGCCACCCGGGGGCTGCCCGTCCCCGGTGGCGCTGTGTAAGGGAAACTGAACGGGGCCGCGGACGTTCTCGGTTCGTCCGCGGCGGCCGGTGAGAGAGAATGGACCGTCCCGCCGCCGGCGGGACGGGCTAGGTGCGAGGGGATCGCTGGTGAGTTTTTTCGCTCGGTTGTTCGGCAGGCGTCAGAGCGGCATGCACAGTGCCGACCGGCCCCGCGCCCGCCAGCATGGCGACACGCCAGCGTCGGCGTCCGGTGCCGAGCAGGGGCGGCCGTTGTTCCGTGACGAGGTCGGCGCCCCCGCCGGGATAGGCGCCCCCGGCGGCGCCAGCGCGGACGTCCAGGCCTGCGCGCGCTGTGGCCACCGCAACGCGGGGACCAGCCGGTTCTGCTCCAACTGCGGCAACCCGCTGCGCCCCGGCCTCGAAGGCTCCTCCGAGACGACCTCCACGATCTCGATCAGCGGCCTGGAGGCCTACGAGGCGGAGATCACCGGCCAGCACCCCGCCCCCGCGCTCTCCGCGGAGGCCCAGGCCGCCGTGGACGCGCTGCCGCCCGGCTCCGCGCTCCTGATCGTGCGCCGCGGCCCGAACTCGGGCAGCCGCTTCCTGCTGGACGGCGAGCTGACCACCGCGGGGCGCCACCCGCAGTGCGACATCTTCCTGGACGACGTGACGGTCTCCCGCCGCCACGTGGAGTTCCGCAGGCAGCCGGACGGCACGTTCACCGCCAGTGACGTCGGCAGCCTCAACGGCACCTACGTCAACCGCGAGCCCATCGACTCGACGGTGCTCGCGAACGGTGACGAGGTCCAGATCGGCAAGTACCGGCTGGTCTTCTTCGCCAGCAGGCAGGGGTTCTGACCGACTCGCCCGGGGCACGCCGGGGGCCGCGTGGCGGTGCTCGACTATCCAAATGCCCCGGGCACCGCCTAGGGTTGCTGTGTGAATCAGCTCGACGTCGTGGGTGTACGGGTGGAAATGCCCAACAATCAGCCCATCGTGCTACTCCGTGAAGTCGGCGGTGATCGCTACCTCCCGATCTGGATCGGACCGGGGGAGGCGACCGCCATCGCGTTCGCCCAGCAGGGGATGACCCCTGCCCGGCCGCTGACGCACGACCTCTTCAAGAACGTGCTGGAAGCCGTCGGACAGGAGCTCAGCTCCGTGCGGATCACCGACCTGCGGGACGGCGTCTTCTACGCGGAGCTGGTGTTCGCCAGCGGGGTCGAGGTCAGCGCCAGGCCGTCCGACGCCATAGCCCTCGCCCTGCGGGTCGGCAGCCCCATCTACGGCAGCGACGCGGTCCTCGACGACGCGGGGATCATCATCCCCGACGAGCAGGAGGACGAGGTGGAACGGTTCCGCGAGTTCCTCGACCAGATCTCTCCCGAGGACTTCGGCAGGAGCAGCCAGTAGCGGTGCACGGGAGGATCACCCGCACGACGGGTGTGGATGCCCAGCGTCGACGGGGCATGTCTTGTGAGGAACGCCGCGCGCGTGCCCGCCGTGACAGCCGGTGAGCGACGAGGGCGCGGACAGGACATGCGGAACGGAGGCCGGCGTGACAGGTAACGGCGACAGCAGAGCGGTCGGGGGCGCGACCGCCCTTCCCGGCCCGGCGCGGCACGGTCAGCTGCCGTCGGCCGCGCCGCAGGGGCGGCCCACCCCGGACGCGCTCGGCTATCGCGGTCCGAGCGCCTGCGCCGCCGCCGGGATCACCTACCGGCAGCTCGACTACTGGGCCCGCACCGGCCTGGTCCAGCCGAGCGTGCGCCCCGCCCACGGCTCCGGCACCCAGCGGCTGTACAGCTTCCGGGACGTGGTCGTCCTCAAGATCGTGAAGCGGCTGCTCGACGCCGGTGTCTCGCTCCAGTCCATCAGGACGGCCGTGCGCGCCCTGTGCGCCACCGACCTGGCAGAACTGTCCGGCATGACCCTGATGAGCGACGGGGCGGCCGTCTACCGCTGCACCTCGCCCGACGACCTCGCCGAGCTGCTCCAGGACGGCCGGGGCGTCTTCGGCATCGCGGTCGGCGCCGTCTGGCAGGACGTCCAGGGCGCCCTGGAGGGCCTGCACGCCGAGCACGCGCTCACCGGCGAGACGGTCACCGCCGACCACCCCGCGGACGAACTGGCCCGCCGCCGCAACCGGGGGCTGTGACCCGGGCGCGCGCCGCCGTGCTGCCGCCCGCCGGATGTCAGACCCGTACGGCACCATCGGACACGTGCGCGGCAGTCCGACCATCCTCCATCTCGACATGGACGCCTTCTACGCCTCGGTGGAGCAGGCGGCCAAGCCGAGCCTGCGCGGCAAGCCGGTCGTGGTGGGCGGCCTGGGGCCGCGCGGCGTGGTCGCCACCGCGTCGTACGAGGCGCGCCGCTCCGGCGTCCACTCCGCCATGCCGACGGCCCAGGCTCGCCGCCGCACGCCGAACGCCGCCTTCCTCGTCCCGCGCTTCGCCGTCTACCGGGCCGTCAGCGAGCGCGTGATGGCGCTGCTCGCCGAGCTGTCGCCGCTGGTCGAGCCACTGAGCCTGGACGAGGCGTTCGTCGATCTGGCGGCGGGCGGGACGGCCGCCACCGCCGCCGAGGCCCTTGCCGCGGGCGAGGAACTGCGTCGCCGCATCCTGGCCCACACCGGGCTGACCGGCTCGGTGGGCCTCGCCGGGTCCAAGATGCTCGCCAAGATCGCCTCCGAGCAGGCCAAGCCGGACGGGCTGCTGCTCATCGAGCCGGGCACCGAACGGGACCTGCTCGCCCCGATGCCCGTCCGCACCCTGCCGGGCGTCGGCCCCGCGACCGCCGAGACGCTGCGCCGGGCCGGGCTGCACACGGTCGGCGAGGCCGCGGAGGCGGGCGAGGCGGAACTGCTGCGGCTGCTCGGCAAGGCGCACGGGCACGGGCTCTTCGCCATGGCCCGCGGCAGGGACGACCGCCCTGTGGTCGCCGAGCGCGACGCCAAGTCCGTCTCGGTCGAGGACACCTTCGACACCGACGTCACCGACCGCGCCCGGGTGCGGTACGAGGTGGCGCGCCTTGCCGGCCGGTGTGTGGAGCGGCTGCGCGCGGCGGGGCGTTCGGGGCGCACGGTCGTGCTCAAGGTGCGGCGCTACGACTTCACGACCCTCACCCGCTCCGAGACGCTCAGAGGGCCGACCGACGACCCCGCCGTGGTGCGTGAGGCGGCCGCGCGGCTGCTGGAGGGCGTGGACACGACCGAGGGCGTGCGGCTGCTGGGGGTGGGCGTCACGGGGCTCGCCGGGTTCACGCAGGAGGACCTGTTCGCCCAGGCGGTGCGGGCGGCCGACGGCGGTGAGACCGCCACATCCGCCCCGCCGGACGGGACGCCGCCCGAGACCTCGCCGGGTCCGGCGGGGGAGGCCGGGACGTCCCGCGAGCGGCGGTGGCTGCCGGGGCAGGACGTCCGCCACGCAGAGCACGGTCCCGGCTGGGTGCAGGGCAGCGGCGTGGGCCGGGTGACCGTGCGCTTCGAACGGCCGGACACCCCGCCGGGCCGGGTGCGCACGTTCCCCGTGGACGACCCGGCGCTGAGCCCGGGGGAGCCCCTGCCGCTCGTGCCGGATCAGCTCTCGCCGGTGGCCTCGCCCGCCGGTGGCTCGGGACGTGCCAGCCGCCCGAAGTCGGCGTCGGGCGGTGGCGGGGCCGCGCCCGGCACGTCCAGGCCGTAGTGGTGGTACAGCTGGAGCTCCTGCTCGGGCGACAGGTGCCTGCCGACGCCGAAGTCCGGTGCCTCCTTGATGAGCGCGCGCTCGTACGGCACGCGCAGGACGCCGCCGACCAGTTCGCTCGGCTCCAGCGGCACGAACGCGTCCCGGCTGAACAGCCCCGTGCGCACGGCGGCCCACTCGGGCACGCCGGTGGCGTCGTCGAGGTAGACCTCGTCCACCGTGCCGATCTTGGTGCCGTCGCGGTCGAGGGCCTTGCGCCCGATCAGACTGCGGGGGTCGATGTCGGTCTGCACGGGTTCCTCCAACTGATCGCCACTGGTCCGGCAGATGCCCTGTACCCCCAACAAAAGGTCACTTCCGGCCGGGCGGCCAGTCGGGGCGTTCCCCCGGTAGCCCCGGCGGGGGGCGCTGGTAGGCTCGAAGTGGTTGACGACCTCGTGCGGGAGAGCCCTGGCGTCCCCGGACGGCAGGCGCCGAAGGAGCAACTCCTCCCCGGAATCTCTCAGGCCCACGTACCGCACGAGTCAGACCACTCTGGAAAGCAGGACGGCGTACCCGGCGCGAGCCGGGCCGGCCGCCCTCACCGACGGTGCAAGCCGGGCGCACGACCGCCCGGTGAAGCTCTCAGGTCCGGACCGCACCCGGATGACAGAGGGGGAGGCAGGCCGGGCAGCGCCGCCCGGTGCCCCGAGGTCGCCGTGCCCCGTGAGGAGCCTCCACACATGACCGTCAGCCGTACCCCGCTCTCCGATCTCGAACGGGCCGCGCCGTTCGCCGGCCGCCACATCGGCCCCGGCGAGGGCGACCACGCCAAGATGCTCGCCCAGGTCGGCTTCGGCTCCCTGGACGACCTCACGGCCGCCGCGGTCCCCGAGACGATCCGCGCCACCGAGGCGCTGGCCCTGCCCGACGCCCGCGACGAGGCCGCCGTCCTCGCCGGACTGCGGTCCCTCGCCGCGCGCAACACGGTCGCCCGCTCCATGATCGGGCTCGGCTACCACGGCACGTTCACGCCGCCGGTCGTCCTGCGCAACGTCATGGAGAACCCCGCCTGGTACACGGCCTACACGCCCTACCAGCCCGAGATCTCCCAGGGCCGCCTCGAAGCGCTCCTCACGTTCCAGACGGTCGTCTCCGACCTCACGGGCCTGCCCACCGCGGGCGCCTCGCTGCTCGACGAGGCCACGGCCGCGGCCGAGGCGATGGCCCTGTCACGCCGCGTGGGCAAGGTGAAGGACGGCGTGTTCCTCGTGGACGCCGACTGCCTGCCGCAGACCGTCGCCGTTGTCACCACCCGCGCCGAGCCCACCGGTGTCGAGGTCGTCGTCGCCGACCTGTCCGACGGCATCCCGGCGGAGGCCGCCGAGCGCGGCGTCTTCGGCGTCCTCCTCCAGTACCCCGGCGCCTCCGGCGCGGTGCGCGACCCGCGGCCCGTCATCGAGGCGGCGCACGCGCTCGGCGCCGTCGTGACCGTCGCCGCCGACCTGCTCGCCCTCACCCTGCTGGCGTCGCCCGGCGACCTCGGCGCGGACATCGCGGTCGGCTCCAGCCAGCGGTTCGGCGTGCCGATGGGCTTCGGCGGCCCGCACGCCGGGTTCATGGCGGTCCGCGAGGCGTATGCGCGCAGCCTGCCAGGACGGCTCGTCGGCGTCTCGCGCGACGCTGCGGGCGACCCGGCGTACCGCCTGGCCCTCCAGACCCGCGAGCAGCACATCCGCCGCGAGAAGGCCACCAGCAACATCTGCACGGCGCAGGTCCTGCTCGCGGTGATGGCCGGCATGTACGCCGTCCACCACGGCCCCGACGGGCTCGCCGCCATCGCCCGCCGCACCCACCGGTACGCCGCCCTGCTCGCCGCCGGGCTGCGCGACGGCGGCGTGGAGACCGTCCACGAGCGGTACTTCGACACGGTCACCGCCCAGGTGCCCGGCCGCGCCGCCGAGGTCGTCGCGGCGGCGCGCGAGGCGGGCGTCAACCTCCGCCTCACGGACGCCGACCACGTCGGCATCAGCTGCGACGAGACGACCCGCCGCGCCGATCTCACCGCCGTCTGGGCCGCGTTCGGCGTCCCGGCGGACGGCGGCGCGATCGACGCGCTCGACGCCCGCACCGACGACGCGCTGCCCGCCGGACTGCTGCGCACCGACGCGTACCTCACCCACCCCGTCTTCCACCGCCACCGCTCCGAGACGGCGCTGCTGCGCTACCTGCGGCGCCTCGCGGACCGCGACTACGCGCTCGACCGCGGCATGATCCCGCTGGGCTCCTGCACGATGAAGCTCAACGCGACGGCGGAGATGGCGGCCGTCACCTGGCCGGAGTTCGCGGACCTCCACCCGTTCGCCCCCGCCGAGCAGGCCGAGGGCTACCTGACGCTGATCCGCGAACTGGAGGACACGCTCGCCGAGATCACCGGCTACGCCGCCGTCTCCCTCCAGCCCAACGCCGGTTCGCAGGGGGAGCTCGCCGGGCTCCTCGCCGTCCGCGCCCACCACCGCGCGAACGGGCAGCCGGAGCGCACCGTCTGCCTCATCCCGTCCTCCGCGCACGGCACGAACGCCGCCAGCGCCGTGATGGCGGGCATGCGGGTGGTGGTCGTCGCCACCGGCGAGAACGGCGACGTGGACGCGGACGACCTGCGCGCCAAGATCGAGCGGCACCGCGACGAACTGGCCGTCCTCATGGTCACCTACCCGTCCACGCACGGCGTGTTCGAGGAGGACATCACCGCCATCTGCGCGGCCGTGCACGACGCGGGCGGCCAGGTCTACGTGGACGGCGCCAACCTCAACGCGCTCGTCGGACTCGCCAGGCCGGGCCGCTTCGGCGCCGACGTCTCGCACCTCAACCTGCACAAGACCTTCTGCATCCCGCACGGCGGCGGCGGCCCCGGTGTCGGCCCGGTGGCCGTCCGCGAGCACCTCGCGCCGTACCTGCCGGGACACCCCCTCCAGCCCGCGGCGGGCCCGGAGGGCGGCGGCACCGGCCCGGTCTCGGCCGCGCCCTGGGGCTCCGCCGGAATCCTGCCGATCTCCTGGGCGTACGTGCGGCTGATGGGCGCCGAGGGCCTGCGCCGCGCCACGCAGTCCGCCGTGCTCGCCGCCAACTACGTCGCCAAACGCCTGGAGCCGCACTATCCGGTCCTGT
Organism: Streptomyces sp. MS19; assembly: GCF_047200595.1. Lineage (NCBI taxonomy): Bacteria > Bacillati > Actinomycetota > Actinomycetes > Kitasatosporales > Streptomycetaceae > Streptomyces > Streptomyces sp. MS19. Next base: position 46,564 of record NZ_JBJZOH010000016.1, read on the forward strand.
ACACCGGGCCGGGCGGGCTGGTCGCCCACGAGTGCATCATCGACGTCCGGCCGCTCACCAAGGCCACCGGCGTGACCATCGACGACGTGGCGAAGCGCCTGATCGACTACGGGTTCCACGCGCCGACGATGTCCTTCCCCGTCGCCGGGACGCTGATGGTCGAGCCGACCGAGAGCGAGGACCTGGCGGAACTCGACCGGTTCTGCGAGGCGATGATCGCCATCCGCGGGGAGATCGACCGTGTCGCCTCGGGGGAGTGGCCGCGCGACGACAACCCGCTGCGCAACGCCCCGCACACCGCCGAGCAGACCGCCGGGGACTGGCCGCACCCGTACACGCGGCGGGAGGCCGTCTACCCGGGCGGCGCGGGGCTCGGCGCCGGGCACGGCACGGGGCACGACAAGTACTGGCCGCCGGTCCGGCGCATCGACGGCGCCTTCGGGGACCGCAACCTGGTGTGCTCCTGCCCGCCGGTCGAGGAGTACGCGGGCTGACGCACGGCACCGGGGCGTACGCGGGCCGACGGCCGCCCGCGCACGCCCCGGTCCGGTCAGCTCGCCAGGCCGAGCGGCGCCAGGCGGCTCGTCACGAGCGGCAGCAGCGCGTCGGTGCGCGCCGGGCGCTCGGCGGCGATGCCGGGCGGCGCCGGCGCCAGCGGCACCAGCAGATCCTGCGGCTCGGGGCTGCCCGACGCCGGGTCGGCGGCCGGGTCCGCGTGCAGCCACAGTGTGACCATGTACAGCTCGGGGACGGACAGCAGCCGCGGCTGGAACGGAGTCGCCATCGACTCCGCCAGCGCCACGGCACGTGCCGTCGAGGCGATGAACGGCCCGGCGGAGAAGTGGGAGAACTCCCAGCCGCTCGCGGTGAGATCGGTCTGGGCTCCGCCCACGGTCACGCCGTCGCGGTCGAGGAGGAAGCGCCACCCGGCGAGCCGGGAGCGCGGGGGCACGGTCAGGCCGGTGACGGGGGCCAGCTCGTGCACGGGCAGGGGGCACACGAGCCGCAGCGACTCACGGTGGCGCTGCAACGGGAGCGGGAGCCACACGGTGGGCTCGCGGAGGGCGTCCAGGACGCTGGCCTCCGCTCCGGCGGGTACCGGGGGAACGTTCAAGGGCATGATGGGTCGCCTCTCGCTTTGGAGTAGGTCGCCTCTTAATAGGAGACACGCCGTAGGGGAATGTTATCCGCCGGGTGTTCTCTTCATGTTTCCAGTAGCCGACCCGTGATGTTTCGGCAAGAACAAAACAGGACGCCGGAACGGGGGGCGCGAGGGGCGCGTATTCCAGTGGAATATGCCGGTGTGAGGTGCCCGGGGGCCGGACGGGACACGTTAGGTCTCGCGGGGCGGGGGCAGTATCGGAACACTGTCCGACGCAGGAGGTGTCCCATGGGGGCAGAAGTCGTGGCCGACCGGTTCGACCTGACCGCCCGGCAGCGGTTCCGCGCGCGGCTGCGCGAGTGTCTCGACGCGCTGGACCGCATGCTGCACGAGGAGCGCTTCGAGGGGCCGCGCGATCTGATCGGCCTGGAGATGGAGTTGTGCCTCGCCGATTCGGACGGGGCGCCGCGGATGGTGAACAGGGACCTCCTCGCGCGAATGGCCACCCAGGATTTCCAGAGCGAACTGGGTAAATTCACGATCGAACTCAATATGCCACCCCACCGGCTCTCCGGCCGGGTCTTCGACGATATGGCCGAAGAGCTGCGTGTCGCCGTGGGATACGCAGACCGCACGGGCGGCGAATTCGGCGCCCAGCTCGTCCTGACCGGCGTGCTGCCGACGATCGAACCGGAGCAGGTCGGCCCCGGCACCCTCTCGCCCGAAGGCCGCTACACCCTGCTCAACGACCAGATCCTCGCGCTGCGCGGCGAGGCCATCACCCTGGCCATCAGCGGCGCGGAGACCCTCGACCGGTCCTTCGAGTCCATCGCGCCGGAGGCCGCCTGCACCTCGGTGCAGTTCCACACCCAGGTGACGCCCGACCGGTTCGCCGCCGTCTGGAACGCCGCCCAGGCCATCGCCGGCCCGCAGATCGCCGTCGGCGCCAACGCCCCGTTCGTCTTCGGCCAGGAGCTGTGGCACGAGACCAGGCCGATGCTTTTCAGCCAGGCCACCGACAGCCGCCCGCCCGAGCTGGCCGCGCAGGGCGTGCGCCCGCGCACCTGGTTCGGCGAGCGCTGGATCACCTCGGCCGCCGACCTGTTCGAGGAGAACGTCCGCTACTTTCCGGCGCTGCTGCCCGTCTGCTCGGACGAGGACCCCCTCGCCGTCCTCGACTCCGGCGGCATCCCCGAGCTGACCGAGCTGTGCCTCCACAACGGCAGCGTCTACCGCTGGAACCGCCCGGTCTACGACATCGCCGACGGCGTCCCCCACCTCCGCGTCGAGAACCGCATCCTCTCCACCGGCCCCACCGTCACCGACACGGTCGCCAACGCCGCGTTCTTCCACGGCCTCGTCAGGGCACTCGCCGACGACCCGGACCCCGTGTGGACCCGGCTCGCGTTCGCCGACGCGGAGCGCAACTTCGACGAGGCCTGCCGCAACGGCGTCGAGGCGCACCTGACCTGGCCGGGCGAGGGCGACCGCCCGGCGTACGAGCTGATCCCCGAGCGCCTGCTGCCGCTCGCCGACCAGGGCCTCGCCGCCGCGGGCGTCGCCGCGTCCGACCGCGAGCACTACCTGGGCGTCATCGGGGAACGGTGCCGCCGCCGCGTCACCGGCGCGGGCTGGCAGACTGCCGTGTACCACCGCTTGGTGGCGGACGGAGTGGACCGTACGAGCGCGCTGCGCGGGCTCGTACGCCGGTACTGCGAACTGTCGCGTACGGACGCCCCCGTGCACACCTGGCCGACCGGCGACTGACCCCGCCGCACGCGCCGGGCCCGCGCACGGACGGGCGGCCCGGCGCGTGCGGACGGGAGACGGAGTGGGCTCGACCACGCCCCCACGGGACGCGGTGGCGCGGGACACCGGGGCGCCGGACACGGCGCCGCGGGTGCCGCCGCGCGTGCTGCGCCACGAACTGCTGCTCGTGCTCGCCCTGTCGCTCGGCGCGAGCGGCATCAGCGCGATCATCTCGTTCACCGGGGTCCTCACCAGGCCGGGCGGCCTCAGCGACCACGCGGCGACGCTCAACGGGTCCCGGGCGCCCGACCGGCCGTGGCTCGACCTGGCGTGGCAGCTGTTCGGCATCAGCACCGCGCTCGTGCCCGTCGCGCTCGTCGCCCACCTGCTGCTGCGCGAGCGCGGCGGCGCGTACGGCGGCCCCGGGCTGCGGGGCATCGGCTTCGACCTGCGGCGGCCCGGCTTCGACCTGGGGTGGGGCGCGCTCGTCGCGGCGGGCATCGGCGGCAGTGGCCTGCTGCTCTACCTCGGCGCGCACGCCGCCGGGGCCAGTCTCACCGTGGTGCCGGAGTCCCTGCCGGACGAGTGGTGGAAGTACCCGGTCCTCGTCGCCTCCGCGGTGCAGAACTCGGTGCTGGAGGAGGTCATCGTCGTCGGCTACCTGCTGCGGCGCCTCCAGCAGCTCGGGTGGTCGCCCGCCGCGGCGCTCGTGGCCAGCTCGGTGCTGCGCGGCTCGTACCACCTCTACCAGGGCGTCGGCGGCTTCTTCGGGAACGTGGCGATGGGCGTCATCTTCGTCTGGCTCTACCGGCGGTGGGGGCGCGTGATGCCGCTGGTCGTCGCGCACGCGCTGATCGACATCGTGGCCTTCGTCGGGTACGGGCTGCTGGCCGGCCATGTGAGCTGGCTGCCGACCGCCTGAGCCGCGCCCGGCCCCGGGCCGCCGACCCGCTGGTGGTGCCGGGCGGTGTGGCCCGGATCCAGCGGGTCAGGGCGGCCCGCGCGCGTGCGCGGGGCCGTGTCAGGCGGCGGGCCCTGCGCCCTCGGCGAGCGGCAGCGCCTCGATGGTGCCCCCGCCGCAGACCGCGCCGAGGTCCCAGGCGGCGTCCGTCGGGTCGTACTCGTCCGGCGGGATGACCTGCACCCCGGCCGGATCGGGCCCGCAGGAGCCGTCGGCCGGGTCGTCCTCGCCCGGGACGACGGTCCAGTGCAGCTGGGCCCACGCGCTGGCACCCGGCTCCACGGTGATCTGGGCGGCCTCCTCCGAGTCGTCGCGCACGGTGTTGGTGGGGAGCGGTCCGCCGTCCTCGGCCGTGAGCTGGAGGCCGGGCCAGCCCTCCGTGCGGCAGGCCGTGTCCGAGGTGTTGGTGAGGACGAGCGCGGCGTAGCGCTGGCCCGCGCCCGAGTCGAGACCGGTGATCTCCGCCGACAGCGCGTCGGTCGTGCACCAGTCGTCCGAGGCGGCGCCGGTCTCCGTGCCCTCGCCGGGCGCGCCGCCGGCCTCCTCGCCCGCGCCGCCCGCGGCGGCGGACGGGGCGTCCCCGTCCCCGTCCCCGTCCCCGGTGTCCGGCGGTGTCGTGGGGGAGGCGTCCTGGCTCTCCGAGGAGGCCGGGGGGTCCCCGGCGGCGGACGACTCGGCGGGGTCCTCGGCGCATCCGGCCGCGGCGAGCACGGCGAGGGCGGCGAGCGTGGTGAGTGCGGCGGGACGCCGGTGATGAACAGCCATGATGGTCCTTCTCGTGGGGGAACCGATGGCGCGGAGGGTCGCTCCGTGCTGCTCGCGGATGTGACGTCGTGGCGGAACACGTGGTTCCACCGCCGCCGTCCGCCCGGTGCCGGCCGCGGGGTCGTCGCGGCCGGCGGGCCGTCCGCTTTCGTGCATGTCTTCCTGCTGCCCTGCCCGGGGCCACCGGACGCACGGAAGACGCGACATCGCCGGTGCGGGGGGCCGCCGGGTCAGCGCCTGGCGTACGCCGTGAGGTACGCGGGGGCTTCCGCGTCCCCGGCGGTGTCCCAGTTCGCCCCGGTTATGCGGGGGTCGCCGACCGCGAGCGGCGGGCCGTACACCGTGCGGACCGGCAGGACCCCGTTCCAGTACGGGAGACCGGCGTCCGCCGGGTCCTCGTTGGGGCCGCCGGTGCGGACCTTCGCGGAGACCTCGGCGAGGTCGAGGGCGAGCAGCGCCGTGGCGGCGCTTTCCTTGCGGCTCGCCGGGCGGCAGTCGGCGGCCCTGCCGGGGACGGCCTGGTCGACGGTGGCGTCGAAGCCGAGGGCGCGTTCCGCCGGGTCCGTCACGGGCGTCGCGGTGCCGTGCACGACGACCGAGCGGTAGTTCATGGAGTGGTGGAACGCGGACTTGGCGAGGACGATGCCGTCGACGTGCGTCACCGTCACGCACACCGGCAGGCCGCCGGAGGCGGCGGCGCGGGCGGGGCGCTGGCCGGTGGAGCCGTGCAGGTAGAGGCGCTCGCCGACCCGCGCGTACAGGGTCGGCAGGACGAAGGGTGCGCCGTCGCGGACGAAGCCGAGGTGGCAGAGGTAGCCCTCGTCCAGGATGGAGTGCACCAGCGCGCGGTCGTAGGAGGCCCGTTCGCGGCCCCGGGTGGGCGTGGTGCGGGGAGTGGGGGAGTAGCTGTCGGTTTCGGGCACCGGACGTTCCTTTCTGACCGTTTGGCAAACGACTTTGAACTAGTGCATACTGTGCTTTGTGTCAGGAGAATATACGATCGAGGGGTGCGGCGCCGCCGATATCGCGGCCAGCGTCGAACGGGGCGTGGCCGGCGGCGCCCTCGGCCCCGGACAGCCGCTCCCGCCCCTGCGTGACCTCGCCGCACAGCTCGGCGTGAACCCCAACACCGTCGCCGCCGCCTACCGGCTCCTCCGCGACCGGGGCGTCATCGAGACGGCGGGCCGCCGCGGCAGCCGCGTGCGCGCCCGCCCCGCCTCCACGCCGCGGGACGCCGTGCGCGCCCCCGTCCCGCCCGGCGCCCGCGACCTCTCGGACGGCAACCCGGACCGCGCCCTCCTGCCCCCGCTCGGCCCGGCCCTCGCGGCGGCGGCGGAACGCGCCGGGCGCTCCCCGGCGTTGTACGGCACCGCGCCGGTCTCGCCCGGCCTCGCCCGCGCCGCGCGGGCCGCGTTCGACCGCGAGGGCGTGCCCGCCGGGCCCGTCGCCGTCACCTCGGGGACCCTCGACTGCGTGGAACGCGTCCTCGCCGCCTGGCTGCGGCCGGGGGACGCCGTCGCCGTCGAGGACCCGGGCTGGGGCAGCCTCCTCGACCTCGTGCCCGCCCTCGGCCTGCGCCCCGTCCCGGTCGCCGTGGACGACGACGGGCCCCTGCCCGACCGCGCCGCCCAGGCGCTCGTGGGCGGCGCGCGCGCCCTCATCGTCACCACACGCGCCCAGAACCCGACGGGCGCCGCCGTCTCCGCCGCGCGCGCCGGGGAGTTGCGCGCCGTGCTCGCCGACCACCCCGACACGCTCGTGATCGAGGACGACCACGGCCACGGCATCGTCGACCAGCCACTGCACTCCCTGGCGGGCCACAGCCACCGCTGGGCGTTCGTCCGCTCCACCGCCAAGGCGTTCGGCCCGGACCTGCGGCTCGCGGTCTGGACGGGCGACGGCGTGACGGTCGACCGCGTGCGCGGCAGACAGCGCCTCGGCCCCGGCTGGGTCAGCCACCTGCTCCAGGACGCGGTGGAGCGGCTGTGGGCGGACAGCCCGTCCGCCGCCGCCCGCGCGTACGACGCCCGCCGCGCGGCACTCCTCGCCGCCCTCGCCGAACGCGGCGTACACGCCACCGGCCGCAGCGGGATGAACGTGTGGGTGCCCGTCCCCGACGAGACGGCGGCCGTCACGGCGCTGTCCCAGGCGGGCTGGGTCCCCGCACCGGGCGCACGCTTCCGCCTGGCCGCTCCCCCCGGCATCCGCCTGACGGTCTCGACACTGCGGAAGGACGACATCACCCCCCTCGCCGACGCGATCGCCACGGCAATCGGCGCCGCGCACGCACCGGCCACCACCCGCTGGGGCTGACCTGGGCGAATTCGTCACGTCCGGCCGCGGACGCCCCGGTCGAGAACGCGCCGACCGCCGACGACCACCGGGAACTTCGGACTCATGCGTCCACGGGCTGTCCCGGACAGCTGGTGCCATGGGGCGAGGTCCCGCTCCCTGCCACCTGTCCCTCTCCGGCACCCCCGGGGGTGCACCGTGTGGGAACTCCTATGGTGCGTACGGCTGGTCCTGCTCCACTTCGCCCTCTTCTGCCTCGTCCGGGGCGGGGCGGCGTTGATCGCCCTGCTCTCCGGTGATCCTGACAACGGTGACCTGTGGGATCTCGTGGCCGGCACGGCAGTCCTCGCACTCGCCCCGGCCACCGTGCTGATCCTCGGCACCTTCCTCGCCCGCGACTCCCGCGGTGCCCGCGCGGCCGCGACCGCCTGACGTTCCCGCCGTGGGACGTCCTGCGAGCCGGCCGTCGGCGGCCGACTCGTAGAGGGCGAGCCAGATGCGGTCGCGGGTCAGGGGGAGGGTGGTGAAGCGGACACCGGTCGCGTCGCGCAGTGCGTTGGCGATTGCGGGGGCCACCGGGTTGAAGGGGCTCTCGCTCATGGATTTGGCACCCAGCGGGCCGATTGCGTCCGCTGTTTCCGTGAAGTGGACTTCCGTGCGCGGGATGTCGGCGTACTGGGGGAGGCGGTACTGGCGGAAGGACGCTGTCTCCACCTCGCCGTGTGCGTCGATGCGCACGGTCTCGTAGAGCGCCGCGCCCAGGCCCTGGGCGACACCGCCCTCGATCTGGCCCCGGCACTGCATCGGGTTCATGACCGTGCCCGCGTCGGCGGCGTGGACGCTGCGCAGGATGCGGAGTTCGCCGGTGTCCGGATCGACCGCGACGCGGAACCACTGCGCGTTGAACGCGACGGAGCGTGGTGTGCCGTCGAAACGGCCGTCGGCGGTCAGGGGGACGCCGGCCGTCCTGGCCGCCTCGTGGAGGGTCTTGAGGGGGAAACGTCCGGCGGGATGGAGCACGGCTTCCCCGGTGAGGCGGCAGGCGTCGCGCGGCACGCCGAGGCGGGTGGCGGCGAAGTCGAGCAGTGTGGCGGCGAGCGCGCGGGAGGCCCGTAGCGTCGCCTTGCCCGCCACCACGATGCCGGTTGAGGCGAACGCGCCGGTGTCGTGCCGTACGAGGTCGGTGTCCGACTGGCGCACCGTGATCCGGTCCACAGTGGTGCCGAGTTCGCCGGCGGCGATCTGGCGGTGCACGGTGGTGGTGCCGTTCCCGAACTCCGCTGTGCCGACCGATAGTTGGAACGTGCCGTCTGGGAGAAGGGAAGCGGTGGCGTCGGCGAAGTGGCCGCCGGGCGGCCCCGTGGCGATCATCGCGAGCGCGGCGCCCTCGCCGACGAGCCAGCCGTCCGGCACCGGTTCCGTCACCGGCTCGTCCCGCGCGCGGCGGATGATCCCGACGCACTGGTCGAGGCCGTAGCCGGCGTTGTGCAGGTCGTCGTCCTCGCCGGGGGTGTCCACCTCGTCGCCCGGCCCGATGACGTTCGCCGCGCGGAAGTCCAGCGGGTCGAGGCCCAGCCCGCGCGCCAGTTCGTCCAGCGCCGACTCCAGCGCGAACGTCACCTGCCCGAGCCCGTAGCCACGGAACGCCCCGGCCGGGACGGTGTGCGTGTAGACGGAGAACGCGTCGGCCCTCTTGTGCGGCGCGCGGTAGACCGCCAGGGACTCGCCCACGCTGTGGAACATGACGGCGGGCCCGTGGTTGCCGTACGCGCCCGTGTCCGCCACCACGTGCAGCTGGATCGCCGTCAGGGTGCCGTCCCGCCGCCCGCCCACCTTCACGCGGACGGTGAACGGATGCCGCGTCGTCGCCCCGTGGAACTGCTCGGCCCGCGTGTACTCCAGCTTCACCGGCCGCCGCAGCCGCAGCACGGCCAGCGCCACGACGTCCTCGACCAGCATCTCCTGCTTGCCGCCGAACCCCCCGCCCACCCGCCCCGCGACGACCCGCACGCGCTCCGCCGGGAGGCCGAACAGGTCGCACAGGCCGCGCCGGGTCAGGAACGGGGTCTGCGTGCTGGAGCGCACGGTGAGCCGCCCTTCCTCGTCCAGCCACGCCACCGCGCCGTGCGTCTCCAGGCTGGCGTGCTGCACGCGCTGGGTGCGGTACACCCCCTCGTACACCTCGTCCGCCTCCGCGAAGCCCGCCGCGACATCGCCCGTCTCCACGTGCGTCTCGCCGACCACGTTGTCCGCCGGACGGGCGATCCGCGCCTCCGCCGCGTCCTTGTCGTGCACCACGGGCGCGCCCGGCCGCATCGCCGCCTCCGGGGTGAGGACGGCGGGCAGCACCTCGTACGTCACCCGCACGCGGCGGCAGCCCTCCTCGGCCGCCGCCTCGCTGTCCGCGACGACGGCGGCGACGCGCTGCCCGACGTGGCGGACCGTGTCGTCGAGGACGCGCGTGTCGGCCGGGTCCTCGGTGGGGTGCTCGTGGCGTGCGGTGGAGAAGTGCCGCGCGGGCGCGTCGTGATGGGTCAGGACGGCGTGCACGCCGGGGACGCGCAGCGCGGCGGACGTGTCGATGGCGGTGATGCGGGCGTGCGCGTGCGGTGAGCGCAGCAGCTTCATGTGCAGCACGCCGGGGACATCGACGTCGAACGTGTAGCGGGCCCTGCCGGTGACGATCTCCGGCCCGGCGGGCGCGGGCAGGCTGCGGCCGACCGCCTCACCCGCCTCCGGCGCCTCGGTGTGGCACACGCCTCGCACCGCGTCCTCGATGGCCCGGTAGCCCGTGCAGCGGCACAGACTGCCCTTGAACGCGCGCGGCAGGTCGGCGAGCTGCTCCTCGTCCAGCGCGGCCGTCGTCATGAGGAACCCGGCCGTGCAGAAGCCGCACTGGAAGCCCTGCGCGTCGAGGAACCGCCGCTGCACGGGGTGGAGCCCGCCGTCCTCGGCGGCCAGTCCCTCGACCGTCGTGACGCGGCGGCCCGCGGCGCGGAACGCCGGGTAGAGGCAGCTGTGCACCGGCTCGCCGTCCACATGGACCGTGCACGCCCCGCAGTCCCCGCTGTCGCAGCCCTTCTTCACGCCGAACCAGCCGCGTTCGCGCAGCCAGGTGCGCAGGCACTGGCCGGGGCGCGGCTCCTCGGCGAACGCGCGCCCGTTCACCTCGATCCCCGGCGTCACGCCGCCTCCCGCCCCAGCTCGCGGCGGATCTCCTCCGCGTACCGGAGCGTCATGTGCCTGCGCCACGCGGGCAGTCCGTGGATGTCGTCGCACCACTCGCCGTCGGCCACGGCCGCTCCGATCGCCGCCCGCAGCGCGGCGGCGTCCGGCGGCAGCGGGAACGCCGGCCGCACCGGCCGGACCGTCGAGGCGGTGACCGTGACGGCGAAGGCGCCCGTGGCCGGGTCCGCCGTGCCGGTCACCAGCACACCGGAGCGGCCGAGGCCGTACAGCGACGCCTGGCGGAAGGCCGTGCGGCGGGCGAGCGCGCGGGCCGGCAGGGTGACGGAGCGCAGCAACTCGCCCTCGGCCAGCACGGTGCGGCCCGCGCCGGTGACGAAGTCCGCGACGGGCACCCGGCGGCGCGTGCCGTCCTGGGCGAGGAGCAGGCAGTCGCCGTCCAGCGCCGCCGTCAGGGAGATCATCGGTCCGGCCGGGAGGGCGTTGCAGAGGTTCCCGCCGACCGTGGCCATGTTCCAGATCTTGGCCGAGGCGAGGAACGCGCGGCAGCACTGCTCGAACAGCGGCGCCGCCGCGGCGGCGAGGCCCTTGGCGTAACGGGACAGCTGGGCGATCGTGCACGTAGCGGCGATCTCCAGCGAGCCGTCGCCGTGGAGCCGCGCGGGGGTCCAGCCGGTGCGGCTGAGGTCCACCAGGCGCCGCAGGTGCGGCTGCGGCTCGGAGAACAGGTACGTGCCGCCGCCGAGCCAGGCGTCGCCGGGGCGCCAGGGCGTGGGATCGCGGGCGTCGCGCACCTCCACCACCGTGTTCAGGTCCATGACCGTCAGTGAAGCATCGAGGGCGCGGCCGGACGACTGGCCGACACCACAGAATGCCCGGCCGCCGCGGCGCCGGAGCCCGGAGGATCGCCCAAATACCGGATCCGGGGAGGAGCTGGAGGACGCCCGTGCGCGCCGGAAGCGGCCGCGGCGCCGCTGGCCCGCAGGCCGGAACTGCCCGACGCCGAACGGGTCAAGGCGAGCCGGGGCAGGTGAGCCGGGCGGGCGCACGGGGGCCGGACAGCCTGGCGAAATGCTGATATAAGTCACCGCCGCCCGCTACGTCACCCCCCTCCCGGAGGGGGGTGACGTAGCGGGCGGCGGTGACCTGCGGAGATGCACCGCTGTTCGTTGTTGACCTGCGAGTTTCTGTCTTTCGGCGTCTTTCATGGCCGGGTCGTCTCGTGCGATCGGCCCTCCCCACGCGCTCTCCGGCGGAGTGGATACTTCCCATGTTCTCCCCGGAGAAGAGGGGCATGACCTGCGGCACGGCAGTGGAGCCGGGCGGTCCGGCGGACATGGAAGGCGACCGTCGCCGATCCGCGTGCCCTCGAACCAGGATCTGGGGCGCGCGACCGATTCTCTCCAGCTCGGCTACGCGGCAGCCTGATGACTGGAGATCCCGGTTGGTAGTGGTGACGCTTGCTGCCGCGCAGGAGATGGGAGGCGTGCAGGACACGGGCGAGGGTGTCCTGGACGGCCGGCCGGCGGTGCGGTGGACGTTCGTGACCGGCGTCCCGGATCAGCTCTCGGCCTCCTCGCCGCTCCCGGAGACCGGACCGAACGCATCGGCGGCGTCCGTGGCGAGCGAAAGATCGAATGCCGATGAGTGACCGATAGGAGCCCACCCGCACGTCCCGGTCCGGATCTGTCGGCATCCGGCCCGCTGTGAGGGCTGCGGTGATCGCATGCGCCGAGTTCGCTCCGGCTCGGGCTCCCTTCTCGTCGGCGCAGGCAGCCGGGGACCTCATCGACCATGGGGTGTTCGAGCGTCCCCTCGTCGATCCGCCGACCGGCTCCCGCTCCATCAGCAGCAGCAACGCGGACGAGCATCGGCCCGGTCTGCCCGGCGGCGCGTGAGAAGAGCCTGCGGCTGAGCCCGGGTACCTTGTTGCACATATATTGCAACTAGGAAGCTGTTGCGGGATGGGGAGTGATGGATTCTCCGGTGGTACTCGGTATCGAGTCCTCGTGCGACGAGACCGGGGCGGGGATCGTGTCCGGCGGTCGGCTGCTGGCCCATGCGGTGGTGTCGAGCATGGACGAGCACACGCGCTACGGCGGCGTCGTGCCGGAGATCGCCGCCCGTGCCCACCTGCACGCCCTCAACCCTGTCGTCCGTGAAGCGCTCTCCCAGGCGGGACTGCGGCTGTCGGACATCGACGCCGTGGCGGTGACGACAGGTCCCGGCCTCTCGGGCGCGCTCCAGGTCGGGCTCGCCGGCGCCAAGGCGCTGGCGTACGCGCGAGGGCTGCCGCTGTACGGCGTGCACCATCTGGCCGGGCACGTGGCGGCGGACACGCTGGAGCACGGGCCGCTGCCGAACCCGTGCGTGGTGCTGATCGTGTCGGGCGGGCACACCTCGCTCCTGCTGGTGCGGGACCTGGTGCGCGATCCGGTCGTTCATCTGGGCGACACCCTGGACGACGCGGCGGGCGAGTGCTTCGACAAGGTGGCGCGCGCCTTCGGACTGCCGTATCCGGGCGGTCCGGCCGTCGACCGCGCCGCACGGGGCGGCGACCGGCGTGCCGTGACGTTTCCCCGCCCGCTGACCGGGCCGGGCGACGCCCCCTACACCTTCTCCTTCTCCGGACTCAAGACGAGCGCCGCGCGATGGGCCGAGGGGTACCGCCTGCGGGGCGAGGAGCTTCCGCTGGCCGACGGCGCCGCATCTCTCCAGGAGGCCGTCGCGGACGTGTTGACGCGCAAGGCGCTCGCCGCGTGCCGGGACCACGGAGTCGGCACGCTCGTCGTCGTCGGCGGCGTGGCGGCCAACTCCCGGGTGCGCGCCCTGGCCGAGGAGCGCTGCGCCGCCGCCGGCGTGGCACTGCGGATTCCCCCGCTGACACTGTGCACCGACAACGGGGCGATGATCGCCGCGGTCGGCGACCTGCTGGTCCGCGCGGGAGCCCGCCCCGCCCCACTCGACATGTCCGTCGATCCGTCCGCGCCGCTCCAGCGCGCCGCCCTGCACCCCACCCACCCGCTCCAGGCGGCCGCCGCATGAGCGCGGTCGTCCGCCAGGTGTCCGCCGCGCGGCTGCTCGCCGAGACGGAGGGGGTACGGCAGGTGTACCGGGACGCGTTCTGCACCCCGCCCTGGAACGAGACACCTGAGCGCGCCGACGCCTACGCCCGGCGTCTGACCGCCGACACCGCCCGCCCCGGTTTCACGGCGGCACTCGCCCAGGACGCCGACGGCTCGGTGCTCGGCTTCGCCACCGCGTGGACCACCCCGAGTCCCTTCCCCGGCGGCCGTTGCTACCCCCGGGCCGCCGAAGCCGTCGGCGCGACCCGGGTCGCGCCCTGGCTGTGCGGAGCCAGGGAGACAGACGAACTGGCCGTGCGTCCGGGCGCCGCACTGCTCGCCGCGGTCGCCGACGCCGCCCGAGGCAAGTGCTGGCTGCTGACCTCGGCGCGCAACCCCGCCGGTATCGCCTTCTACCGCCGTGCGGGCTGGACACAGGTGAACCGTCCCGCCCCGGAGGAGGCCGGTTCCGTCGTCTTCCTCGGCCCCGCCCACCCCGCCCGCTCCCTCGTACGTCCCCGCTGACCCCTGGAAGGCCCCGTTGCTCACCGCCGACATCCGCCGCCGATTCCTCGACTTCTTCGCCGCACGCGGCCACACGGTCGTGCCCAGCGCGCCGCTGCCCACGCCTGATCCGACGCTGCTGTTCGTCAACGCGGGGATGGTCCCGTTCAAGCCCTACCTGACCGGCGAGCAGCAGGCGCCGTGGCCGCGCGCCACCAGTGTGCAGAAATGCATCCGCACACTGGACATCGAGGAGGTCGGCAGGACCACCAGGCACGGCTCGTTCTTCCAGATGAACGGCAACTTCTCCTTCGGCGACTACTTCAAGCGGGAAGCCATCGCCTTCGCCTGGGAGCTGTCCACCACACCGGTCGCCGAGGGCGGCTACGGTCTCGACCCCGAGCGGATCTGGGTCACGGTGCATCACTCGGACGCCGAGGCCCGTGACCTCTGGCGTGCGGTGGCCGGCTTGCCGGAACGGCGGATCGTGGCGCGCGGTGACGAGGACAACTTCTGGTCCATGGGCGTCCCCGGCCCGTGCGGTCCGTGCTCGGAGCTCTACTACGACCGCGGCCCGGCGCTCGGCCGAGAGGGCGGCCCGGCGGTCGACGAGGACCGGTACATGGAGTTCTGGAACCTCGTCTTCATGCAGTACGAGCGGGGCGAGGGGCCGGGCAAGACCGGCTATCCCGTGCTGGGGGAGCTGCCGCGCCGCAACATCGACACCGGCATGGGCCTGGAGCGGATGGCCACCCTGCTCCAGGAGAAGGACAACCTCTACGAGATCGACGAGACCCGTCCCATCCTGAGCCGGGCCGCGGAACTCGCCGGGATCAGGTACGGGGCCGACGCGGAGTCCGACGTACGCCTCCGGGTGGTCGCCGACCATGTCCGCACCGCGCTGATGCTCCTCGCGGACGGCACGGCCCCGGCCAACGAGGGCCGCGGCTACGTCCTGCGCCGCATCCTCCGCCGCGCCGTGCGCTCGATGCGGCAGCTCGGCGTCCACGACCCCGCACTGCCCGAACTGCTGCCCGTCGCCCGTGACTGCATGGCGCCCGGCCACCCCGAGGTGACCGACGGCTTCGCCCGGATCGCGGACCAGGCGGCCGGCGAGGAGGACGCCTTCCGCAGCACACTCAGGCAGGGCACCACCGTGCTCGACACGGCCGTCGCGAAGATCAGGGACGCGGGCGGACGCGTCCTCCCCGGCACCCAGGCGTTCCTCCTCCACGACACCTACGGCTTCCCCATCGACCTCACCCTGGAGATGGCCGCCGAACAGGGAGTCGATGTCGACCGCGCGGGCTTCACCGCCCTGATGGAACTCCAGCGTGAACGGGCCCGCGCCGACGCCCGTGCCCGCAAGCAGGGAGGGACAGCCGACACCAGGGACCTGCGGCGCGTCCTGGACACGCACGGTCCGACCGACTGGCGCGCCTGGGACACGCTGACCACGGAGTCGACGGTGCTCGCCGTGCTGGGTCCCACCGGCCCGCTGCCGGCCGCGCGGGAGGGCGAGATCGTCACCGCCGTGCTGGACCGCTCTCCCTTCTACGCCGAGTCCGGTGGCCAGGACAGCGACGCCGGACGGCTCACCGGCGCCGCGTTCGAAGCCGAGGTCATCGACGTCCAGCGCCCCCTGCCCGGCCTCATCACCCACCAGCTGCGCGTCGTCTCGGGCGAACTCGCGGCGGGCGCCCGCGTCCAGGCCGCGGTGGACCCCGACTGGCGTCTCGGCGCACGCCAGGCGCACTCGGGCACGCACGTGCTGCACGCCGCGCTCCGCGAGGTCCTCGGGCCTACCGCGCTCCAGTCCGGCTCGTACAACCGGCCGGGCCACCTGCGGCTCGACTTCCCCTGGCGCACCGCCCTGTCGGGGACCGTTCGCGGTGAGGTGGAGGAGGCCGCCAACCGCGCCCTGCGCCAGGACCTGCCGGTCGGCGTGCGCTGGATGCCGCTCTCCGAGGCCCGGGAGATCGGCGCGCTCGCGCTGTTCGACGAGACCTACGGGGAAGAGGTGCGCGTGGTCGAGATCGGCGGTGCCTGGTCCAGGGAACTGTGCGGCGGCACGCACGTCGCCCACGCCTCGCAGATCGGCACGATCGCCCTCACCTCCGAAGGGTCGGTCGGCGCCGGTCTGCGCCGCCTGGAGGCGGCCGTCGGCATCGAGGGCTTCAGGTACCTCGCCAGGGAACGCGACCTGGTCACCCGCCTGAGCGAGCACCTCGGCGCGCCGCGCGCCGAACTGCCCGAGCGGATCGCCGGCCTGCTGGACCGGCTCAAGGCCACCGACAGGGAGAACGCCCGCCTCAGGCACGAGGCCACCGCCGCGCGGGCCGCCGGGCTCGCCGACCGCGCCGTCGACGCGGGCGGCGTGCGGGTGGTCACCACCACCGTCGAAAGCGGAGCCGACGAGGCACGCGCCCTGGCCACCGCAGTCCGCGACCGTCTTCCCGCCCGCACCGCCGGTGTCGTCGGCGTGGCGACCGGCAGCGGCGTCGTCGTCGTGGCCGTGAACCAGCCGGCCAGGGAGGCGGGCCTCGACGCGGCGGCCCTCGTCAAGCGGCTCCTCGACGGCCGGGGCGGCGGCTCGCCGGCCGTGGCCCAGGGCGGCGGACTCTCCCCCGACCGGATCACGGCCGCACTCGCCGGCCTCCCGAAGCTGGTCACCGGCCCCTGACCTGTCGCCAGACCTCCTCCCGCGCACCGGCCCCCGACGCCGGAACTTCCGTTCCGACGAAGAGGTACGCATGTCCCATAAACGAAACGCCGGTGTCCTGCTGGCGTCCGTCTGCCAGCTCGCCGCGGGGTGCGGGGGCAGGGCGCGGACAGCGGTGAGAACGCCGCGGCGGCGGCCGGGCCTGCCGCGGGTTATCCGGTCACGATCGACAACTGCGGTGTGGAGCAGACCTTCGAGCGGGCGCCCGAGCGCCCACACGATGCGCCTTCCGGCCGGACGCGGGGCGTTCACCGGTGTCCGAAGTGCCCTGCGGTACGCGGGAGCCGGTGGGGGAACGGGCCGGCGCCCGTCCTCCGGGCGGTACGCGCGCTGAGCGATGAGATCGTCCGGTCGCCGGGGCGCTTCGGGCGAGGGGAACGCGTGCGGCCCCTCGGGCTCGTGCGGGAAGCCGTGTCCACGATCGGACCGGTCCCGCCGCCCGAAGGGTCCGCAAGGAGCAGGCGCGGTGACGGGATCAGCGTCGGCCGGTGACCAGGACGGCCGGGTGGACCAGGTAATGACCGGGCTCGTCCAGGACGTAACCCGGACCTCCGGGTGTGAGCAGGGCCTCGGCCTGGGCGATCTCCCCGTCGTCCATGCCCGCCTCGGCTCCGCGGGAGCGTACCGCGGCGAGCAGTTCCGGCCACACGACGCCTTCCAGGTATGCGCGTGCGGCGGGGTCCTCGTCCAGGGGGAAGGCGGTCCGTGGCAGGACGTGCAACTGTACGTCGCCCAGTCCCGCGGCGATCATCCAGTGGGGGTACCGCTCGTAATGGGTCGGCCCGTCCCCGGGGATGCCCCAGTTGAGCTCCGAGGCGGTGCGCAGCTTCCGCTCCAGCCGGGAGTGGCCTGGCAGGAACATCGACTGGTAGTAGTTGCTGGTGAAGAGGGCCAGGAGCCCGCCGGGCGCGAGGGTGTCGGCCAGCAGCGCGACGGCCGCGGCCGGGTCGTCGAAGTTCCCGGGCCACACCACGTCACCGGCCCAGATCACGTCGAAGGCGCCCTGCCCGGCGCGCGCCGCCAGGATGTCGAGCAATTCGCCGCACTCCGTCGTCACCTGCGCCGCGACACCCTCCGACTCGGCGTGGCTCCGCGCCAGTTCGAGCACTCCGGCATCGCGGTCGACGCCCAGGACCCGGGCCTCGGGGCCGGCCGCGCGGGCGAGGGCCGCCAGCCCGCCTCCTCCTCCGGTGCCGGCGTCGAGGATGCGGGCACGGCCGTCGAGGCCGAGCAGGCCGACCGCACGCTCGATCACAGGGGCGAAGAAGGCGCGGTTGCTCTTCAGATACGTGACCAGTCGTTCTTCGTCAACATCCGTCATGGACGGCAGTGTAAATGACAATCATTCTCATTTGAGAGGTGGGGTGCCGTCGAACGGTGATTCCCTGGGCGCCACATGGGAATGATGATCGGCGTCGCGTCGCCTGTGTGAGGTTCCTCGGAGGTGGGAGAGGAGCGGCCGGCTGTAGCGGTAGCCGTGGCGCCCGACGTACGGGGCGTTCAGCACCGAGCGCAGGGCCAGGAAGCCGTCGAGGCGGACGCGGCCCGTGGCGCCGAACCGAACTCCCCGAATTCCCCCCATGGCTGGTCCCGGGAGACCCCGCTCCGGGAACAGTCCGGGAGGCGGTCGTGGAATGTGAGGCCGGGGAGTCGGATAGCCTGGCGAAATGCTGACAGAAGTCACCGCCACCCGCTATGTCACCCCCTTGCGGGAGGGGGGATCGCTGCCCGGGATCGTGGAGGCGGACGACCTCGGCACGTATGTCATGAAGTTCACCGGCGCGGGGCAGGGCCGCAAGTCGCTGGTCGCCGAGGTGATCTGCGGCGGGCTCGCCCGGCGCCTCGGGCTGCGGGTGCCCGACCTGGTGGCGATGTGGCTCGACCCGGTGATCGGCCTCGGCGAGCCGGACCAGGAGGTGCAGCAGCTTCTCAAGGCCAGCGGCGGGCTCAACCTCGGCATGGACTTCCTGCCCGGCTCCCTCGGTTTCGACCCGCTGGCCTACGCCGTGGACCCGCTGGAGGCCGGGCGCGTCGTCTGGTTCGACGCCCTCGTGGGCAACGTGGACCGGTCCTGGCGCAACCCCAACCTCCTGGTCTGGCACGGCGACCTGTGGCTGATCGACCACGGCGCCGCCCTCATCTGGCACCACAACTGGCCAGGCGCCACCACGTCCGCCGTCCGGCCCTACGACGCGTCCGACCACGCGCTCGCCCCCTTCGGCCCCGATCTCGCCGCCGCGTCCGCCGAACTGAAGCCCCGCCTCACCCCCGAGGTGATCGCCGCGGCCGTGGCCGACGTCCCCGACGCCTGGCTCGCCGACGAGCCCGGATTCACGGGTCCCGACGCCGTGCGCGACTCGTACGCCGCCGCGCTCGTCGCCCGTTCCTTCGGGCTTCCGGAGCGGATCACCCTCGGCGCCCCCACCCCCGACCGGCCCTCCCAGGCCCCCGGCTGGCTGACCGGCCGTCTCCACCGCACCACCGACGGGAGCGCCCGATGAACGCCGCCCGCGACGTCTTCGAGTACGCGGTGCTGCGCGTCGTCCCCCGCGTCGAGCGCGGGGAGTTCATCAACGCCGGGGTGCTCGTCTACTGCCGCGCGCGCTCGTTCCTCGCCGCCCGCACGCACCTGGACGAGGACCGCCTGCGCGCCCTCGACCCCGGCGCCGACACGACCGGCGTGCGCGCGGCGCTGCACGCCGCCGAGTGCGTCTGCCGCGGTGGTGCGGCCGCGGGCGCGGCGGCCGGGGACGAGACGGGCCGCCGCTTCCGCTGGCTGGTCGCCCCGCGCAGCACCGTCGTCCAGCCGGGGCCGGTGCACACCGGGCTCACGGGCGATCCCGCCGCCGAGACGGACCGGCTGCTGGACATACTGGTCCGTTGACAGAGCGGTACGTGCCTCCTAGCGTCGTCGCCGAGGGAGTTACCGGCCGGTAGTCACCGGTCGTCCACCGGGCGAGGAGAGGGACATCCATGGTGCGGAGCGAGCAGCGCGTGGCGATCGTCACCGGCGCGGCCAGGGGCATCGGCGCGGCCACCGCCGTCCGGCTGGCGGCGGAGGGCCGCGCGGTCGCCGTGCTCGACCTCGACGAGGCCGCCTGCGCCGGGACGGTGGACCGCATCAGGGCGGACGGCGGCACCGCCGTCGCGGTGGGCGCCGACGTCGCCGACACCGACGCGGTGACGGCCGCGGTCGCCCGCGTCGCGGACGAACTCGGGCCGCCCGTCGTGCTCGTCAACAACGCCGGTGTCCTGCGCGACAACCTCCTGTTCCGCATGACGGACAGCGACTGGGACACCGTGCTCGGCGTCCACCTGCGCGGCGCGTTCCTGATGGCCCGCGCCTGCCAGGCGCACATGGTGGAGGCGGGCTTCGGCCGTGTCGTGAACCTGTCGTCCAGCTCCGCCCTCGGCAACCGCGGCCAGGCCAACTACTCCGCCGCCAAGGCGGGCCTCCAGGGCTTCACCAAGACGCTCGCCATCGAGCTGGGCAAGTTCGGCATCACCGCCAACGCCGTCGCGCCCGGCTTCATCGCCACCGACATGACGGCCGCCACCGCCGCCCGGGTCGGCGTCGGCTTCGACGACTTCCAGCAGGCCGCCGCCGAGCGCATCCCCGTGCGCCGTGTCGGCCGCCCCGACGATGTCGCCAACGCGATCGCCTTCTTCACCGGCGACAACGCCGGCTTCGTCTCGGGACAGGTCCTGTACGTCGCGGGCGGACCGCTCGACTGACCGCGCCCGCACGGGACTTCGGGGGAGCGGCGCGCCGTTGTCAGTGGCGGCCGGTACGTTGGGCCCACTACGGATCTTGGACCCAACACAGAGGTGATCGGCATGCTGCCCGAGTCCTGGCAGGACGTTCTTGGCGACGAGCTGGGCAAGCCCTACTTCAAGGAGCTGACCGAGTTCGTCGAGGAGGAACGGGCGCGCGGGCCGGTCTACCCGCCCCGGGACGAGGTGTTCGCCGCGCTGGCGGCGACCCCCTTCGACCGGGTGAAGGTGCTCGTCCTCGGCCAGGACCCGTACCACGGCGAGGGCCAGGGCCACGGGCTGTGCTTCTCTGTGCGCCCCGGCGTCCGCACGCCCCCCTCGCTGCGGAACATCTACAAGGAGCTGCACACCGAGAAGGGCCTGCCCGTCCCCGACAACGGCTACCTCATGCCGTGGGCCGAGCAGGGCGTGCTGCTGCTCAACGCGGTGCTGACCGTGCGGTCGGGCGAGCCGAACTCGCACAAGGGCAAGGGCTGGGAGAAGTTCACCGACGCGGTGATCCGCGCCGTCGCGGACCGCCCCGACCCGGCCGTCTTCGTCCTGTGGGGCGCCTACGCCCAGAAGAAACTGCCCCTGATCGACACGGAACGGCACGCCGTCGTCAAGGGCGCGCACCCGTCGCCGCTGTCGGCGAAGAAGTTCTTCGGCTCGCGGCCGTTCACGCAGATCGACGCGGCGATCGAGGCGCAGGGCCACAGCCCCGTGGACTGGCGCATCCCGGACCTCGGCGCCTGACCCGCGCACCGTGCCCCTCCCGGCGCGCGGAGGGGCACCGCCGTCCGCGTATGCTTCCGCTCCACGGCACCGCCTCCCCCCACCGCGCGCCCGCCGGCCGCGACGCGCGGACCCGAGACATGGACAGCGAGGAGCATGCGTGAGAGTCGGCGTGATCGGGCTCGGCGACATAGCCCAGAAGGCGTACCTGCCGGTGCTCACCACCCAGCCGGGCGTCGAACCCCACCTGTACACCCGCACCCCGGCCACGCTGGAACGGGTCGCGGGCGCCTACCGCGTCCCCGACGCCCACCGCCACGCCGACCTGGACGCGCTGCTGGCCGCCCGCCCGGACGCGGCGTTCGTCCACGCCCCGACCGCCGCGCACCCCGAGATCGTGACGCGGCTGCTGACGGCGGGCATACCGACGTTCGTGGACAAGCCCCTCGCGTTCCGCCTGGACGACGCCAAGCGCCTCGCCGACCTGGCCGAGGCCCGCGAGATCAGCCTCACCGTCGGCTTCAACCGGCGGCACGCCCCCGCGTACGCGCACTGCCTCGACCACCCGCGCGATCTGATCATCCTTCAGAAGCACCGCCGCGGCCTCCCGGAGGACCCGCGGCGCATGGTCTTCGACGACTTCATCCACGTCGCCGACACGCTGCGCTTCCTCGTGCCGGGCCCGGTCGAGGACACGCACATCACCACCCGCGTCCGCGACGGTCTGCTGCACCACGTCGTCCTCCAGCTGTCCGGCGACGGCTTCACCGCCGTCGGCGCCATGAACAGGCTCTCCGGGTCGGCCGAGGAGATCCTGGAGGTGTCCGGGCAGGACGCCAAGCGCGAGGTACGCGACCTGGCCGCGATCGTGGACCACAAGGGCCAGCCGAGCGTCCGCCGCCGGGGCGACTGGGTGTCCGTCGCACGCCAGCGCGGCATCGAACAGGTCGCGGTGGGGTTCCTCGACGCCGTCCGCGCGGGCCGCACGCTCGACGCGCGCGACGCCCTGCTGACCCACGAGCTGTGCGAACGGATCGTCCGGGCCGCCGCACGGGACCGGTGAACGCGCTCCGGAGCAGGTTCTTCCGCGCGGCCGGCCACGCGAGCTGGGTTCTCGTCGCGGCGCCCGTCATCGGACGCCCGCGCGGCGTACGGGGCGGCGTGCCGGGGACGCTGCGGGGCACCGCCCGAGACGACGAGGGAACAGGTGCGCCAGACCGTCACCGGCGCGTACCCGCACCTCCGGGGCCGAGCGCGGCCGGGGCCGGCCTCAGCCCTCCACCTGGGACGTCTCGTCCCCGGTGCCGATGTCGTCCCCCGCGTGCGGCTCCACGACGCCGAACCAGATCAGCGCCAGCAGCACGACGCCGACCACGATGCGGTACCAGACGAACGGCATGAAGCTGCGCGTCGAGATGTACTTCATGAACCACGCGATGATCGCGTACCCGACGCCGAACGCGATCACGGTCGCGAAGATCGTCGGCCCCCACCGGACGTGCGACCCCTCCTCGCCGATCGACGTCAGCTCGTACGCCCCCGACGCCACGACCGCGGGGATCGCGAGGAGGAACGAGTAGCGCGCCGCCGCCTCCCGCCGGTAGCCGAGGAACAGGCCGCCCGTGATCGTCGCGCCCGACCGCGACACACCGGGCACCAGCGCCATCGCCTGGCACAGCCCGTAGACCAGGCCGTCCCGCACGGTGAGCTGGTCGAGGGTCTTCCGCTCCCGGACGGCGCGGTGCCGCCCGCCCGTCGCGTCACGCATCGCCAGCCGGTCCGCCACCCCGAGGACGATGCCGAGCACGATCAGGTTGACGGCGATCAGCCGCAGGTCGCGGAACGGGCCCTCGATCGCGTCCTGCAACGTCAGACCGAGCACACCGATGGGGATCGAGCCGACGATCACCAGCCAGCCCATCCGCGCGTCCGGCTCGGCGCGGGCGGCCCGGTCGGTGAGCGAGCGGAACCACGCGCCCACGATCCTGGCGATGTCCTTGCGGAAGTAGATGATCACCGCCGCCTCGGTGCCGATCTGGGTGACGGCCGTGAACGCCGCGCCCGGGTCCGCCCAGTCGAACGCGACCGCCGTCAGCCGCAGATGGGCACTGGACGAGATCGGCAGGAACTCCGTCAGCCCCTGCACGAGCCCGAGGATCAACGATTCGAACCAAGACATGGACTCTGCGGCATCCCGTGAGTGTGGCGGAGGCGGAGGGCGGGCTGGGCAAGACTGAGCAGGACGGGGCAAGGCTGGCAAGGTCGGCAAGCGGAGATCACTCTAAGCCAGACGTCCGGCCGCTCCGCACAGCGGACGCCGCCGCGCCCACCCGCCCGCGGGGCCGCCGGGACGCGCGGGACAATGGAGCCGTGACCGAGCCGATCCCCGTCGTCAGGGCCGTGGACCTGGGCACCGCCCGCCTCCTGCCCGATCTCGACAGGCCGAACGCCTGGCTGCTCACCGTGGACGGGACGGCCCAGTCGTACGTCGATCTGGACGATCCTCTTCACCTGGAGTTCGAGTACGTGCGCCGGATCGCTCACGTCCTCGACACCGCCGCGTCACCCGGCCGCCCGCTCGACGTCCTCCACCTCGGCGGCGGCGGGCTCACCCTGCCCCGCTACGCCGCCGCCACCCGCCCCGGGTCGCGTCAGCGCGTGGTGGAGGCGGACCGCGCGCTCGCCGCGCTCGTCGCCGAACGGCTGCCGCTGCCCGGCGGCGCCGGCATCGAGGTCGTGACGGCCGACGCCCGGGACGCGGTGACCCGCGCGTCCGCCGCCTCCGCCGACGTGATCGTCGCCGACGTCTTCGGCGGCGCCCGCGTCCCGGCCCGGCTCACCTCGCTCGGCTACGCACGCGCCGCCGCCCGCGTCCTGCGCCCCTGCGGCCTGTACGCGGCGAACGTCGCGGACACCGCCCCGTTCGGCTTCCTGCGGCCCCAGCTCGCGACGCTGGCCGCCGCCTTCGCGGAGGTCTGCCTGATCGCCGAGCCGGTGATGCTGCGCGGGCGCCGCTTCGGAAACGCCGTCATCGTCGCCGGGCACGCCCCGCTGCCGCTCGCCGCGCTGACGCGCCGGGCCGCCGCCGACCCGTTCCCCGCCCGCACGGTCCACGGCCCGGCGCTCGCCGGGCTGACGGGCGACGCGCGGCCGGTCGCCGACGAGGCCGCCGTGCCCTCGCCCCGGCCGCCCGCCGGGACGTTCGGCACGCCGCGCGTCGGGTCGGCGGGGGGCACGGATCATTCGGCCGGGTAGGGCCGCAGGCTGCGCATCATGGTGTCGATCGTCTCGTCGTCCAGTTCGTCGGGGACGCCCGCGTCGGCGACCAGCACCCAGGTGGCGAGGTCGTTGCGCTCGTTGAGGTAGGTGAACGCGACGACCTTCCCGTCCGGCGTGCCGCAGGGCTGCTCCGGGTCTTCCGGCACGCCGGTGACGGTCGCCCGCACGACATGGCCGCTGAGCCCGTGGTCGCTCTCGAACGGTTCGGCCGCCGAGACGTCGAGCGTGCCCTCCTGCGCCTGGTCGTAGGCGGCGAGCACCCAGTTGCGTGCCTCGTTCTCCGCGGCTTCGGCCGTGCCCGTCGCGCCCTGGGCCCCCTTGGTGCCCGCCAGCGCGCGCTCGCTGCCGCCATCGGCCTCCGGGCACCAGCCGTTCTGGTAGATCGCGACGGCCGTCATCGTCACCAGCGGCGAGCCGGGGTCCTCGCTGTCCGGCCGGTCGTCCTGGTAGCCGATGTACGTGTCCTCGGGGCCTACGGACCAGTCGTCGGGCGGGACGTCGAAGGCGCTGCCCCGGTTCTCGCTCGTCTGGACCTGCCAGTCCGGGGCGACGACCGGGTCGGGCACCTGGAGGACGCCCTGGCGGGGGTCGTCGGGCGCGATCGAGCGCTCCTCCTCCGGTTCCCCGCCGGAGGGCTCCGCGCTGCCGCCGTGCGCCGCCGGTTCGTCCCCGCCGCTGTCGCCGCCGAGGACGTACACACCGGCGACCACCAGCGCGGCCACGACCGTGACCCCCGCGACGACGGCGGCCGCGCGCCGCCCGCCGCGCCGCCCGCCGCCCGGCTCGTCCACCGGCGCGGGCGGGCCCGGCGGGTTCCACCCGGTGCCGCCGCCGGTCGCCGGCCCGGGGCCGTGCGGCGGGTACGCGCCCTGCTGCGACTGGTACGGATTCGGCTGCTGATAACCCGGCTGCTGATAGGGGTTCGACCACGAAGGGGTGGCGTCGCCCCCGTGCCGCTGCTCTCCTGGTCCCATGGGAGGTGACCTTAAAGCCGCCGGGCCCGCGCCGGGACACCGGCCGCCGGATTGCTGCCGTGCTGGGACGAAAGCCCGTTCCGCGCGCCGCCCGCACCGGTGCCGGACACCCCCTGGCCATCGCGTTACCCACTGGTAATATCACCGCCATGACCGACTCAGGCACCCCGGCGGCCGGCGAACTGCTCGCCTCCCTCGTCCCGATGGTCCGCACGGTCGGCTTCGAGTTCCTGGAGGCCGGGCCTCAGCGGGCGGTCCTGCGCCTGCCCGACCGGCCCGAATACCACAACCACCTGGGCGGGCCGCACGCCGGAGCGATGTTCACCCTGGCCGAGTCCGCGACCGGCGCCGTCGTCCTGGCCGCGTTCGGCGGGCTCCTCGACCGCATGGTGCCGCTGCCGGTCCACGCCGAGGTCGCCTACCGCAAGGTGGCGAAGGGCGAGGTCACGGCCACCGCCGAACTGGACCGCCCGGCCGGTGAGATCGCCGCCGAACTGGCGGCGGGCGGACGGCCCGAGTTCCCCGTCACCGTCGCCGTCCGGCGCGCGGACGGCGCCGTCACCAGCGAGATGACCGTGCGCTGGACGCTGCGGCCCAACGACTGACACCCCCGCGCCGCCGCGTAGCATTCCGCCGACACCGACCGCACGTCCATACGGGGGACCCGTTGACCGTCGGCCATCGCTCAGGACCCGCGGGCCCCGCGGGCCGCATGCGCGCCACCGGCCGCCGCGCCGGAGCCGTCCTCGGGGTGGCCGCGTCCGTGCTGCTCTGCGCCTGCGGCGGGCCCGCCGCGGACGGGCAGCCGCCCGCGGGCAGCGCCAAGACCCCCGCGCCCCACGACCGGCCCGCGGGCGCCGGCGAACTGCCGGACGTCACCGGGCTGCCGCTCACGACGGCCCAGGAGACGCTGGACGCCGCCGGATTCCCCGGCTCCGCCTCGCACGACGCCCTCGGCAGGGACCGCACGCAGCTCGTGGACGGCAACTGGGTCGTGTGCTTCCAGGCGCCCGCGCCGGGGCCGCGGCCGGGGGCGGCCGAGGTGGACCTCGGCGTCGTGAAGTCCGAGGAGGAGTGCCCGGCGGAGGACCGTTCCACCGCGCTGCCCGGTGCGACGACCACGGCGCCCGACCTCGTCGGCGAGTCGGTCAACGTGGCCCGTGCCGCGCTCGCCGGCGCCGCGGACGTGACGGCGCGGGACGTGTCCGGGGCCGGGCGCATGATCCTCGTCGAGTCCAACTGGCAGGTCTGCGCCCAGACTCCGGCGCCCGGCCTGCCCCTCGAAGGGGTGGCGGCGGTGCTCGACGCCGTCAAGTTCGGCGAGGAGTGCCCCTGACCCGCCGGGCCGGTCAGCCGGTCGCCAGCAGCAGCGTGCCGGCCATCGCCAGGCCGGCGCCCGCCGTCTGGACGGGCCGCAGCCGTTCCCGCAGGACACCGCGCGCCGCCAGCGCGGTGACGACCGGGTACAGCGACGCCAGCACCGCCGCGACCGTGACCGGCCCGATCCGCGCGGCCAGGGCGTACGTCGCGTTGGCCGCCACGTCGGCGAGGCCGACGAACGCGAGCGACGGCAGGGCCGCCGTCACCACCGCGCGGCCGCCGGGCGGCAGGACGGGGCCGCCCCGGCGCGCGCCCGCGAGCAGCGCGCCGCCGCCCACCACGACGTTCACGACCCGCTGGACGAACAGGGCGAGGAACAGCCCGGTCGTCGTCTCGGACGCCTCGGCGATCAGCGCCAGCACCGCGCCGAAGCCCAGCGCGGCCACCAGCGTGTACCCCATGGTGCGGCCCTGGACCGAGGGCCCGCCGCGCTGCGGGCCGCCCGCGAGCATGATCCCCACGAAGGCGACCAGGATGCCGGAATACTGCACGAGGCCCGGCCGTTCCCCCGCGAGGAGCGCCACGCCCACCGGCACCGCCACCGCCGTCGAGGCCAGCGGCGAGACGACCCCCATCGGGCCGAGCGCGAGCGCGCGGTAGAAGCAGAGCATCGCCACCGGGCCGACCGCGCCCGCCGCCGCGGCGAACCACAGCCGGGGGCCCGCCTCGCTCCAGGCGCCCGTGGCCACTACGATCGCCCCGAGCACGGCCATGGCCAGCGCCTGCGAGACCACGACGACGGTCAGCGCGGGCATGCGCCTGGTCAGCAGTCCGCCGCCGAAGTCGGCCAGTCCCCACAGGAGGCTGGTGGCCAGGGCAAGGGCAAGCATCGGGTACCTCGTTCACTGTTCGCCGGGTCGGGTCGGGTCGTCGCGGCTCCTGCCGGGGACGCGTGGTCTCGTCCGGCCGCCGGTACGCAGTCCATCAGACTGAACTACCGCTGACAAAATATTAATCCCACGAGAGGGCCTGTGTGACCGACATCGACCAGCTCACCCAGGCGCTGGCCCGCAACCTCAAGCGGCTGCGCACCGAACGGGGCTTCACCCTCGACGCGCTCGCCGCACGCGCCCGGGTCAGCAGGGGCATGATCGTGCAGATCGAGCAGGCCAGGACGAACCCCAGCATCGGCACGGTCGTCAAGATCGTGGACGCGCTGGGCGTCGGCATCCCCACGCTGCTCGACTTCGACCAGGAGCCCGCCGTCCGGCTCTTCCCGCCCGAGCGCGCCGTGCGCCTGTGGGACACCGACGCGGGCAGCCACGGCACCCTCCTCGCGGGCACGGAGGCGCCCGGCCCGCTGGAACTGCTCCACTGGCGGCTGATGCCGGGCGAGGGCCACCAGTCGGACCCGCACCCGGTCGGGACCTCGGAGCTGCTGCACGTCACGGCAGGCACGGTCGTCCTCACCGTGGACGGCGTGGAGCACACCCTCCCGGCCGGGACGTCGGCCGCGTTCGAGTCCCATGTCCCGCACGGCTACCGCAACGACGGCACCGAGCCCGCCGAGATGTCCATGGCCGTCTCGGTCCCGGGCACCGGCCGCTGACGCACCGGCGGCGGCTGGTACGGTGCGCGCCATGCGTGCTCCCCTCGGCGACTTCGACGACGCCCGACCCGCCATCGAATGCCTCGATCTCCTCCCCGCGCCGGTGGCCGCCGCCCTCCGCGCCTGGCAGGGCCCGGTGCCCGCCGGGGAGGTGGTGTACGTGGACAGCGACCCCGAGGTGGCGGACACCGCCGCGTTCGTCGCGACGTACGGGCAGGACCTGTCGTCCACCTCGGCGAACCTCGTCGTCCTCGCGGGCAAGCGCGGCGGGGACGTACGGCTCGCCGCCTGCCTGGTGCCCTCGCAGGCGCGGCTCGACGTGAACGGGGTGGCGCGGCGCCGCCTCGACGTGCGGAAGGTGTCGTTCGCCCCGCGTGAGACGGCGGTGGGGGAGACGGGCATGGAGTACGGCGGCATCACGCCGGTCGGCCTGCCCGCCGCCTGGCCGCTGCTGGTCGACGCGTCGCTGACCGCGCTGCCCTGGGTGCTCGTCGGCAGCGGGGCGCGCCGCGGCAAGCTGATCCTGCCCGGCAAGGCCCTGGCGGACCTGCCCGGCGCGGAGGTCGTCGAGGACCTCGCGCGCTGACCCCCGGCGCGCTGGCCGCCCTCCCGCGCCGAGCGCCGTGGTGATGATGTGATGGGTCGCGGTGGTGACCCTCACGACAGGGAAGGCGGTACACCGGGATGAACATCGACCTCGCGGGCAGGACGGCCCTCGTCACCGGCTCGACCCAGGGCATCGGCGCGGCGATCGCGACCGGCCTCGCCCGCGCCGGGGCGCGCGTCGCCGTCAACGGCCGCAGCGCCGACCGGGTCGCCGCGGCGGTCGCCCGGCTGACGGAGGACGTCCCCGACGCGCCGGAGCCGGTGCCCGCCGCCGCCGACGTCTCCACCGAGGACGGCACCGCCCGGCTCCTCGAACTCGTCCCGGACGTCGACATCCTGGTCAACAACCTGGGCGTCTTCGGCGCGCAGCCCGCCCTGGAGATCACCGACGACGACTGGCGGCGCTACTTCGAGGTCAACGTCCTCACCGCCGTCCGCCTCACCCGCGCCTACCTGCCCGGCATGACCGGCCGGGGCCACGGCCGCGTGCAGTACATCGCCAGCGACTCCGCCGTCGTCCTACCGGCCGAGATGATCCACTACGGCGTGAGCAAGACGGCGCTGCTCGGCGTCAGCCGGGGCTTCGCCAAGGCGGCGGCAGGGACCGGCGTCACCGTCAACTGCGTGATGGCCGGCCCCACCCACACCGGCGGCGTCGAGGACTTCGTCCACCAGCTGGTCGACCGCGACCTGCCCTGGGAGGAGGCGCAGCGCGAGTTCATGCTGCGCCACCGACCGCAGTCGCTGATCCAGCGCCTGATCGAGCCGGAGGAGATCGCCCACATGGTCGTCTACCTCGCCTCGGACTTCGCGTCCGCCACCACGGGCGGCGCGCTGCGCGTGGACGGCGGCTACGTGGACGCGATCCTGCCCTGACGCGGCGCGCCCCGGGCGGTCAGGCGCCGAGGTACGCGAGCACGGCGAGCACCCGGCGGTGCCCGCCGTCCGCGACCGGCAGGCCGAGCTTGGCGAAGATGTTCCCGACGTGCTTGTGCACCGCGTTGTCCGTCACGACCAGCCGCCTGCCGATCGCCCCGTTGTCCAGGCCCTGCGCCATCAGCGACAGCACCTCGCGCTCCCGGCCGGTCAGGGACGCGAGGCCGCGGCCGGACGCGCCCGCCATCAACTGCCCGACCACCTCGGGGTCCATGACCGTCCCGCCCGCCGCCACGCGCCGCAGGTCCTCCACGAACAGGCTCACGCGGCTGACCCGGTCCTTCAGCAGGTACCCGACGCCGCCCGCGCTGTCCGCGAGCAACTCCCGCGCGTACACCCTCTCGACGTACTGCGACAGCACCAGCACCGGCAGGCCGGGACGCGCCCGGCGCACGGCGAGCGCCGCCCGCACCCCCTCGTCGCGGAACGACGGGGGCAGCCGCACGTCGGCGATCACCGCGTCCGGCGCGTGCCGTTCCACCGCCGCGACGAGGCCGGGGCCGTCCGTGACGACCTCGGCGACCCCGATGTCCTTGGCGGCCAGGATCAGTTCGAGCCCGGCGGACAGCAGCACGTTGTCCTCGGCGATCACGACCCGCACGGCAGCTCCACGGTCACCGCGGTCGGTCCGCCCGGCGGGCTGGACACCAGCAGAGTCCCGTCGAGCGCCGCCGCCCGGCGCCGGATGCCCGTGACGCCGCTGCCGCGGCTCTCGTCCACGCCACCGAGGCCGTCGTCCGTGACCTCGACGAGCAGCCTGTCGCCGTACCGGTTCAGCCGCACCGCGACGCGGGAGGCGCCGCTGTGCTTCGCCGCGTTGGTGACCGCCTCGGCGACCGTGTAGTATGCGGCGGCCTCCACCGCGGCGGGCAACCGCCCCAGCTCGCCCGTCTCCACCTCGGCCGGGACCGCCGACTGCGCGGCCAGCGCCGCCAGCGCGCCGTCGAGGCCCCGGTCGGCCAGGATCGGCGGGTACATCGTCCTGATCACCTGCCGCAGTTCGGCCATGGCCTCCTCCGCGCCCTCGTGCGCCTCCTTGAGCAGCCGCGCGAGCGCGCCCGACGCGTCGTCCTCCAGGGCCTCGCGCGCCACGCCGAGCCGCATCGCGATGGCGACGAGCCGGGCCTGCGTGCCGTCGTGCAGATCCCGTTCGATGCGCCGCAGTTCGGCGCCGTGCGCGTCCAGGACACCGGCGCGGCTCTCCGTCAGCTCGCCGACGCGTTCCGCCAGCCGCTCCCGCGCGGACGGCTCCAGCGCGCGCACGGTGAACCCGGCGTGGGCGCGCGCCAGCCGGGGGACGCACAGGAACGCGACCCCCGCCATGACGGCCGCCTGCGCCAGGCCGAGGGACAGCGCGGTGCCCCACCCGTCGACCGCGTACCCGAAGGCCGTGAACCCGTCGCCCTCAGGGAAGACCCACCACAGCGCGGCCGCCACCACGCTGCCCGCCGCGCCGCCCAGGCACACCAGCGCCGCAGAACCGGCCGCGAAGCCGCCGAGGAAGTGCAGCGCCGCCCACCGCAGGTCGTGCCGTACGCCGGGGTCATCGCGTATGCCGCGCCACTGCGCGCGGACACCGTGCGGCAGGTCGGTGCGGCGCGGGGCGGCCTCGGCGCCGGTCAGGCGGGCGGCGCGGTGCCGGTGCCACTCCGCCCACCACCGCAGGCCGAGGAGCGCCCGGGGGAAGAGGACCAGGCCGAGGCCGCCGAGCGCCGTCGTCGCGAGGCTCAGGAGCAGCAGCGGCAGGGTGAGGAGTGTCGCCATGGCGGAGAGGAGGCTGGTCAGCAGGTAGCCGCCGCCCCGCCGCACGTGGGCCCATCGTTCGCGCATGGGGGAAGTCTCCCGGAGGGCCGGGCGCCGCCGCACTACGGGGGGCTGTAGTCCTCGCCGGCCGTTGCCCGTTCGACCGCTGCGGCCGGCAGCGTGTCCGCGCGGTCGAGCGCGTGGCGGAGGGTGTCCGCGTCGGGGGTGAGGCCGGTGAGGACGGCGTCCGTGCCGCGCAGCCCGGCGAGCCGCGCGGTCACGAGGGTGAGGAACGCGTCGTCGTCGGCCGGCATGGACAGGACCGTACGCGGGGCGGGCGCGGCCGTAGAGTTCGCCCCATGAACCCGCACCAGCAGGACGGCCTCGACCTGGCCGCGTACCTCGACCGCATAGGCCACGACGGGCCCGTCGCCGCCGACCTCGCCACGCTGCGCGCGCTCCAGCTCGCCCACATCACCGCCGTACCCTTCGAGAACCTCGACGCCGTGCGGGGCGTCGTCCCGTCCCTCGAACTCGCCGACCTCCAGGACAAGATCGTCCGGCGCCGCCGGGGCGGCTACTGCTTCGAGCACAACCGCCTCCTCGCCGCCGCGCTCCGGGCAGCCGGGCTGGCCGTGCGGCCCGTCGCCGCGCGCGTGGTCCTCGGCGCGGAGCGGCACGGCGACCGCCCGCGCACCCACATGACGCTGCTGGTGGGCGTCCCGGGCGAACCGCTGCCGTTCCTCGCGGACGCCGGGTTCGGCACCGTCGGGGCACCGCTCGCGCCCCTGCCGCTCACCGAGGGCGCCGAACAGACCGCCGGAGGGCGCCGCCACAGGCTGCTGCGCACCGCGCCGGTCATGGACGGGCTGGACACCGGGGACGAGCGGGCCTGGGTGATGCAGTTCCACGGGGCGGACGGCTGGGAGGACCAGTACGTCTTCACGACCGAGCCCGCCATGCCCGTGGACCAGACCGTCGCCAACTGGTACGTCGCCGCGCACCCCAGGTCCCCGTTCAGGGAGCGCGTCTTCGTCCAGCGGACGGGCGAGGGCGTGCACCGTTCACTCTCCGGGCGGGAGTACACCGTCACCCGCGAGGACGGCTCGGTGGAACGCCGGATGCTCGCCGACGAGGAAGAGGTGCGCAAGGTCGTCGCCACCGAGATGGGCCTGCCCGCAGACGCCTGAGACGCGCCGCGTACGCGGACGGCCCGCCCCCCGGGGGGCGGGCCGTCCGGGATCACCGGCAGCGGATCAGTGCACCGGACCCGCCTGCGGCTGCGGCTGCGCCTCGTCGGCGAGCCGCTCCAGGCCGCTGCGCGTCTTCAGCGGCTTCTCCTTGATGAACAGGACGGCCACCAGCGCCAGCAGCGCGACCGGCGCGCCGACGAGGAACGTCTCGGCCGTCGCCACGCCGTACGCGTTCTCGATCACCTCGCGCACCGCGTCGGGCAGCGTGCTCATGTCGGGGATGGCGTGGCTGGAGCCGCCGCCGTCCGCCGAGGTGCCGAGGCCCTTCTCGGTCTCGCCGGCCACCCGGTTGGCGAGCACCGCGCCCAGGGCGCTGGTGCCGATCGCGCCGCCGAGGCTGCGGAAGAAGGAGACCACCGACGTGGCGGCGCCGAGGTCGGCGGCGGCCACGTCGTTCTGGGCGGCGAGCACGAGGTTCTGCATCAGCATGCCGACGCCCGCGCCCATGACCGCCATGAAGACGGCCAGCTGCCAGAACGGCGTGTCGGCGCCGATGGTGGCGAGCAGCGCCAGGCCGACCGTCATCAGCACACCGCCGATGACCAGGTAACGCTTCCACAGGCCCGTTCTGCTGATGATCTGGCCGACGACGGTGGACGACACCATCAGGCCGAGGATCATCGGCAGGCTCATGAGGCCGGCGACCGTCGGGCTGTTGCCCAGCGAGATCTGGAAGTACTGCGACAGGAAGACCGTCCCGCCGAACATCGCCACGCCGACGAGGGCGCTGGCGACCACGCTCAGCGTCACCGTGCGGTTGCGGAAGAGGGAGAGCGGGACGACCGGCTCGTCCACCTTCGACTCGACGAGCACGGCGCCGGCGAGCAGGAGCACGGCCAGCGAGACGAGGGCGGCGGTCTGCCACGAGCCCCAGTCGAACTCGTTGCCGGCGAAGGAGATCCACAGGAGAAGGGCGCTGACGCCCGCGACTATGAGGAGAGCGCCCGCGTAGTCGACCTTGACCTCGCGGCGCTGCACCGGCAGCCGCAGCGTGCGCTGGAGCAGGAAGATGGCCAGCAGGGCGAACGGCACGCCGATGAAGAAGCACCAGCGCCAGCCGAGCCAGGAGGTGTCCACGAGGACGCCGCCGATCAGCGGGCCCGCCACCGTGCCGACGGCGAAGACGGCGCCGAAGATGCCGGAGTAGCGGCCCAGTTCGCGCGGCGGGATGATCGCGGCCATCACGACCTGCGCCAGCGCCGTCAGGCCGCCGGCGCCGATGCCCTGCACGACGCGGCTGAGGATCAGCAGCCCGACGCCGTGGGAGAAGCCCGCGACGAGCGAGCCGACGACGAACATGGACAGCGACAGCTGGATGAGCAGCTTCTTGTCGTACAGGTCGGAGAGCTTGCCCCACAACGGGACGGTGACGGTCATCGCGAGCAGCTCGGACGTCACCACCCAGGTGTACGACGAGGGCGAGCCGTTGAGGTCGGAGATGATGCGGGGCAGCGCGTTGGCGACGACCGTGGAGGCGAGGATGGCCACGAACATGCCGGCCATCAGCCCGGACATGGCCTCAAGCACCTGCCGGTGCGTCATCGGGGGAGCCGCCTGGTCGGCAGGCGGCGCGGTGGCGGTCATGAAGGTGCGGTCCTCAGTTCTCGGTGTGCTCGGTGTTGTCGGAGTGCTCAGCGTCGGTGAGCTCAGCGGGCGAGCCCGGCGGCGATCAGGTCGAACGCGCGGCGGAAGACGTCCTGGAAGGACGCGGACCGGTCGGCGGCCCACGTCTCGACGGCCGCGCGGACGGCCGCCATGGCGACATGGGTGACCAGCCTCGGGTAGAGGTCCGAGGCGTCGCACCCCTCACGGGCGGCGACGGTCTCGATCAGCACCGTCTCGTCGGCGCCCCTGGCCGCCAGGAACTTGGGGAGGAGCGAGGGGTTGCGGTCCAGCACGGACACCTGGAGCTGCCACCGGTCGTGGTCCTCCTCGATGTGCGCGAGCTGCCGTCCGATGGCCTCGCGCAGTACCGCCGGCGTGCTCAGCCCGGCGGGCGCCTCGCGGACCGCCTTCAGGGTCCGCTCGTGCGTGTCCGGATCGGGCCTGACGAACGCGTCCTCCAGGGTGGGGAAGTAGTTGAAGAACGTGCGGACGGAGACACCCACCGCGGCCGTGACGGCCTCGACGGTGACCTGCTCCATGCCGTGGTCGGCGGCCATCCGCAGCGCGGCATCCGCAAGCGCCTCACGCGTCGCGAGCTTCTTGCGCTCCCGCAGTCCGAGCGGCATCTCCCCAGGGCACATGGCGTTGGATGCTATGCATTTTTTCCTGCGACTGCAAAATATTTATGTGTGCCCACCCCGCCCACGGGTAGGCTCCCCGGTTTCCCCTGATCCCCCTGGCTTCAGGCGCGTGCTCCCGGCTGGGAGCCTTTACCCGGATGGAGACCGTCTGTGTCGGAAAGCGCACCCCCGGTGTCGCGTACCGGCGATCAGGTGTCCGTATTGTGATCTTGTGGTGAACGTGTGACGACCTCAAGAATGTGACGTCTCGTTCGCTTGGGGTGTGGGGGAAACGTGTACCGCGTGCGCTCGCTGGTGTTGTCGGTGGCTCTGCTGGTCGCAGGTCTCACGGCCATGGAACCCACGGCGACCGCCGACGACTCGCCCCCCGGCGGAACGTCGGCCGGTGGACCGTCTCCCGACCAGGCATGGGGAAGCGCCGACGGGCTTCCGCACAGCGCATCGGCCGACGAGACCACGGCCGACGCGGACGCCACGGGAGAGCCCCCGGGCCGTGCCCCCGACCAACTTCCCCTCGACGTGGGGGAGACGGCCCCCACCGGGCTGGGAGACACCCAGGGCGAGGTGGAACCCGTCGATCCCGATGCGCTGGAATCGCTCCCCGCCGAGGAGCCGACCGGATTCGACGAGGAGACCAGCGTCGAACTGCCCGAGGAGCGCGACGAGCAGTCACGCACCTTCCTGAACACAGACGGCACCTACACCACGCGCTACTACAACGAACCCGTCAACTACGACATCGGTGCGGACGGCTGGGCCCCCATCGACCCGACACTCGCACGCGCGAGCACCGGCGAGGCGTGGTCCACGGAGTCGACCGAGGCACCGATCGCCTTCGCGGCGCGGGCCGACGAACAGCCCCTGGTGCGCATGGAACTGGACGCCGGACACGCCGTCGGCTATGCGCTGGACGGCGCCGCGCCCGTTCCCGGCACAGTGGACGGGCCGCTGATCACCTACCGGGGAGTGGGTCCTGACGCGGACATTGAGTTCATCGGGGGCAACGACTCCGTCAAAGAGACACTGGTGCTCAACTCCCCAGAAGCACCGAGTGAATGGCGGTTCCCGCTGCACCTGACCGGACTGACCGCCGTACAGGACGAGACCGGCGGGATCGCGTTCGTCGACCCTGAGGAGCAGGCGCACGCCTACATGCCGACCGGGTGGATGGAAGACGCCGCCACGGACGAACGCTCCGGCGACGGAGCCATATCCGGCGGTGTCGCCTACGCACTCGGCGAGGACACCTCCGGCATGCAGGTCCTCACCGTGACCCTGGACGAGGAGTGGCTCACCGCCCCCGAGCGCGTGTTCCCCGTGCGGGTAGACCCCTCGGTCACCCGCGTCGAAGCTTCCTCCTCCACCTACGTACAGCGTCCCTACAACGTCAACTTCTCCACCGACACGGTGCTGAAGGTCGGGACGTACGACGGTGGCCCCCACGCCGCCGCCGCGTTCCTGCGCTTCTCCGGCGTCGAGTCGAGCCTGCGGAACGCTTGGGTTCTCGACGCCCGGCTGGCCATCTACAACACATGGTCGTACTCCTGCACCGCAAAGCCGGTTGCCGTCCGGCCGATCACCCAGAACTGGTCGGCGGGCACCCTGGAGGACTATCCGGGCCCCTCGACCGGCGCGGCCCTCGCCACGGACAGCTTCGCCCACGGCTGGCGGCCGAACGGCAGCGTGCCGTGGAACTGCGGCCCCGCCTGGGAGACCATTCCCCTGGGCGGGAACGGCCGCCAGCTCGTCGACGACTGGACGCACGGACGCAAGAAGAACTACGGCCTCGCCCTCACCGCGTCCACCTCCGACTCCGGCGGCTGGAAGCAGTTCGGCTCGACCCGCTACCCCAACGGCACGCCCAGTCTCGACGTCACCTGGACAAAGTATGAGCGTCGATCGGACTGCCGACGCGACGGAAGAGGATGGACAGAGGCATCCGAAACCGACCCCGCCCATGGGAACCGGGCTGTCGGCATGGAAACTTGTCTCGACCAAGCGTATCTCGCGGCAAACGGGGGTTCTCGTACGACGGAGAAGATCAGACCTCCGGGGTATCAGTGGGCGACACGCTTCGCTGGTTACATGGGACTTAACCCGCCAGATGCCATTAATAACTGTCATCTTATCGGCAAAGACCTCGGCGGTTCGGGAACTGATCTCCGAAATCTGGTCACATGCTCGCGGCAGGCTAATTACTCCGTCTCTGGCCTGGGGCATGTGCCCGATCACATGTTCTCTTTCGAGAGTGATATATCCGATGCCGTGAAAGAGGACGGGCAGGTAGTCCACTACGTTGTGACGCCAAGGTATGCGGGTGAGCGGACCGTGCCAGTTTCCATAGAGCTCTTGGCCAGAGGCGTCTATGAAGATGGATCGCCTGGTATCTATATCCATACAATTGTGCCCAATTCGCTGTGGAGTAGCGGAAAAGGTTGGCGCAATCTTGGGCTCGTCAACGACCACAAAACGGGCGTCCCTGTGCCTACGGGGGCTACGCGCTAGATATCTCAGGCAAGTGAAGGGCGTGGAAGGTGTTCGATCAAGAGATTCTTCAGATGATGCCCCCGTCGGCCAACGCGGGTGACGCGTTGAACTGGGTGCAGATCGCAGAGAGTTGGGGTGTGGAGTTTCCAGACGACTATCGCCGCTTCGTTGAGGTCTACGGATGGGGCACCGTCGAGCAATTTCTGGTTGTATTCATTCCGGAGCCGGGGCGGCTCCCGGAGGGATTCGACATGGTTTCGCACTCGGAGAACATCCGGCAGGCATGGTCCGACTACGCGCGTCGGCGCGGTGGAGACCAGGTGCGAGGGCGACTGATCGCTTGGGGAACGGACGCTGGTGCCGACATGCTCTGCTGGGACGCGTCGGAGCGGGACGATCCCAATACTTGGCCGGTGGTAGTATTTCGACGTCAAGGATATCCGCATTGGACTCGCTATGAATGTGGTATGCTGGATTTTTTGAAAAAAATATTCCTTGGTGAGCTGGAAGAGAATCCTCTCAGCGGTGATGATCTTTGGGGCAAGCGAACCCTGAAATTTCTTCATCAGCGTGATGAGAAGATACTGCTGGCGCAGGGGATCGATCCGTGGACCGGTGAGCCTGATCCTTTTGCCGGGATGTTCGGGGAGGGGATGTGAGGGGGATGCGGGGTGGGCGTGGGGGTCGGTGTCGGGTGGATTGACATGTGCGGGGCGGGTCGGGACGGTGAGAGCGCTCTCAGCCGCAGAGGAGGACAACGGTGTTCCGTGTACCGAGACGACTGGCGGCGCTGGTCGCGGCGGTGGCCGCCGCGACCGGGCTGACCGTCCTGGGGCCCGCGCCCGCCGCGCAGGCCGTGCCCGACACGATCCCGCTCACCATCACGAACGACTCGGGCCGCAGCGAGCCCGTGTACCTCTACAACCTCGGCACCCAGCTCAGCAGCGGCCAGCAGGGCTGGGCCGACGCCTCCGGCGCGTTCCACGCCTGGCCCGCCGGGGGCAGTCCGCCCACTCCCGCGCCGGACGCCTCGATCCAGGGCCCGGCACCCGGGCAGTCGCTGACGATCCAACTGCCCAAGTTCTCCGGGCGCGTGTACTTCTCCGTCGGGCAGAAGCTGGAGTTCTTCCTGACGACCGGCGGGCTCGTGCAGCCCGCGGTGCAGAACCCGTCCGATCCCAACAGCGACGTGCTGTTCAACTGGTCCGAGTACACGCTCAACGACGCGGGCCTGTGGATCAACAGCACGCAGGTGGACATGTTCTCGTCCCCCTACTCGGTCGGTGTGCGCGGCGGTGACGGCGCGGTGCGGACGACGGGGACGCTCAGGCCCGGCGGCTACGGCGCCGTGTTCGACGGCCTGCGCGCCGCCGGCTGGGGCGGCCTCATCGTGAACGGGCCGGGCGGCACCCCGCTGCGCGCCCTCTCGCCCGGCCACGGCATCGGCGTCGGCGGCGTGCCCGCCAACGTGATGGACGACTACATCAACCGCGTGTGGAGTCACTACAGTTCCCACACGCTGACGGTCACGCCGTTCGCCCACGAGCCGAACACCCAGTACTTCGGGCGTGTCTCCGGCAACGTCATGAACTTCACGAACAGTTCGGGCGCCGTCGTCACCAGCTTCCAGAAGCCGGACTCCGACAGCGTCTTCGGCTGCCACAAGTTCCTCGACGCGCCGAACGACCAGGTGCGCGGCCCCATCTCGCGCACGCTGTGCGCGGGCTTCAACCGCACCACACTGCTCACCAACGCGCAGCAGCCCGACGCCGACCCCGGCTCCTTCTACCAGGACCCGGTGACCAACCACTACGCCCGCCTCATCCACGGGCAGATGGAGGACGGCAGGGCGTACGCGTTCGCCTTCGACGACGTCACGGCGCAGGAGTCCCTCGTGCACGACGGGAACCCGGCCGAGGCGTTCATGACCTTCCAGCCCTACGACTGACCCCACCGGCGGCCCGCAGGCCATCCGTCTGCGGGCCGCGCGTAGGGTCCCGGCATGGGCAGACACATACCGTTCGACCGGGTACACAACTTCCGTGACACGGGCGGGTATCCGGCGGCGGACGGCCGGACGGTCCGGTGGGGGCGGTTCTACCGGTCCGACTCGCTCGGGAAGCTGGCGGGCGAGGACTGGGAGCGGTTCCTCGACCTGGGCGTGCGCACGGTGATCGACCTCCGGTACGGCTGGGAGATCGAGGGCGCGGGCCGCGTCCCCGACCACCCGTCCCTGGCCTGGCACCACCTGAGCGTCGAGCACCGGCCCTACGACCAGCCGGGCCTCGGCCCCGATGTCGATCCCGCCCCCTACCTCGTCGAACGGTACGGCGAGGTGGCGCACGACGGCGCGGCCGAACTGCGCCGGGCCCTGGAGGTGATCGCCGACCCCGGCGCGGGGCCCGTGGTGATCCACTGCATGTCGGGCAAGGACCGCACCGGGCTGCTCGCCGCCCTCGTGCTGGCGCTGCTCGGCGTCCCCGACGACGACATCGTCGCGGACTTCGCCCTGACCGGCCTCGCCAGGGACCGCCTGCTCGCCGACTGGCGCGCGGCGCACGGCGGCCGAAGCCCCGGCTGGCCCGGCTACGGGCGGGCGCCGGCCGAGGTGATGCGGCTGTTCCTGGACGGACTGACGCGGAAGTACGGTTCGGTGGGCGCCTACGCGGAGACAGTGCTCGGCGTCGGCGGCGACCTGGTGCACGCCCTGCGCGAACGGCTCCTCGCCCCCGCCCCGCCCGTCTTCCGGCGCGCCGGTACGGCCGACCTGCCGGCGCTCGTACGGCTGCGGGACGACGCCGCCCGCCGGCAGCTCGCCCACGGCATCGACCAGTGGCGGCCCGGCCAGCTCGGCGAGGACCACTTCAGGCGGCCCCTCACGGACGGCGAGGTCTGGCTCGCCTCCGCCGCGCCCGGCGGTCCGCCCGTCGGCGCCTGGGAGCTGTGGTGGGACGACCCGGCCGCCTGGGGGCCGCAGCCGCCCGTCGCCGGGTACGTGCACCGCCTGATGACCGACCGCAGCGCCGCGCCGCCCGGCACCGGCCGGCAGCTGCTCGCCGAGGCCGAGCGGCGGATCGCGGAGGCGGGCCGCGAACTGTGCCGCCTCGACTGCCTCGCCGGCAACGAGCGGCTGCGCGCGTACTACCTCGCCGCCGGATACCGGGTCGTGGGCGAGCAGGCCGCGAAGGACGGCGGCCTCGGCGGCAGCCCGTACGCGGTCACGCTGCTGGAGAAGCGCCTCGTCCCCGCCTGACGGAGAACGCCGCCGAATTCACGCGGCGCAAGGTGCGCACCGAGGAATTAACGGCGCGTTCTCCGAAAGGGCGCGGACCGTTCCCACCTGCGCCGCGCCGCCGGGCCTGATGACGGCTCGTGAAGCCGCGTTACGGGCGCGCTTCCGTCCGTGTCGGGGGGCGTGCGGCCGCCGTTGACCGCTCGTCCGCGTGTTCGCTACGTTCGGTGCATGCGGGCCACGCCATTCCCTTTCCCGCGCCGCACGGAAACCGCCGTGCCGGGCGCCGTCGCGCTCTGTCGCTGACCCACGCATTTCCCCGATGGTGAATCGATAACCACCGCGCCGGACCCTGTCCGTACGCGCGGCTTCTTTTCCGCGCTTTCCCACTGCGCCATTCCGGCACGCCGTGCCGCGCCTTTTTCCCGGACTTCCCGTCCCCGCTCCCGACGTCCCAGGAATGCCCATGACCCGGTACAGACGCCTCCTCGGCGCCGCGTTCCTCCTGCCCCTGCTGCTCACCGCCTGCGCCGACCAGGACAGCCCCACGGACAACGCCGAACTCGCCGCCGCCGGGATCCCGGAGGCCGTCGACCCCGACACCACCCTGACCATCGGCACGCCCGAGATACAGGTGGCCCTCGAACTGTCCGGCCTCATCGACGAGATACCGTTCCGCGTCGAGTGGGCCAACCTCAGCGGCGGGCCGCAGTGCTCCGAGGCGTTCCGCGCCGACGCGCTCGACATCTGCTCGGCCGCCGAGATCCCGTCGATCCACGCGCACTGGACGGGCCTGGAGACCCGCCTTGTCGCCGCCGCGTTCCGCCAGGACCCCACGGCGCACCCCATCTACCAGCTCGGCATCGCGCCGGGCGCGGACGTCGCGACGCTGGAGGACCTGCGCGGCAGGCGCATCGCCTTCAGCCCCGGACAGGCCCAGGGCGCGCTGATCCTCCGCGTCCTCGACGCCGCCGGGCTCACCAGGGACGACGTCGAGCTGGTCGAACTGCCCAGCACCGGCGACGTCTACCCCACCGCCCTCGGCAGCGGACAGGTGGACGTCGCCCCCATCGGCGGCGTCAACATCCGCCGCTACGCCGAGCAGTACGGCGCGGCGGGCGGCACCGTCATCGCACACGGCCTGCGCGACGACCCGTCGCACCTGTGGGTGCCCGTCTCCGCCGTGTCCGACCCCCAGAAGGCCGCCGCCGTACGGGAGTTCGTCGAGCTGTGGGCGCGCGCCCTCGTCTGGGTGGAGGAGCACCCCGAGGAGTGGATCGCCGGGTACTACGTCGAGGACCAGGGCCTGACCGAGGAGGACGGCGCCTACCTCGTCGAGCAGAGCGGCATCCCCGACATCCCCGCCGACTGGTCGGGCGCCATCGAACGCCAGCAGCAGACCGTCGACCTGCTCGCCGCCGAACTCGGCAACGAGCCCTTCGACGCCGCGTCCCTCTTCGACCGCCGCTTCGAGAGCGTCGCGGCCGACGCGGCACAGGCGGCCCTGGCGGACGGCGAAGGCGGTGACACGCCGTGACGACCACCGACGCCCCGCGCGCCGCCGCCCCCACGCCCGCCGAGGCCACCGCGCCGCCGCCACCCCTGCGCCGCGCGCGCCGCCTCGGCCCCGGACGGCCCATCCCGTTCGGCTGGGCCATCGGCCCCGTCCTCCTCCTCGCCGTCTGGTCGATCGGCTCCGCCACGGGCTGGATCGACCCGCGCAACCTCTCCGCGCCCTGGGACGTGGTGCGCACCGCCGCCGGCCTGATCGGGGAGGGCCGTCTCCAGGAGCACCTGTGGGCCTCCGCCAGGCGCGCACTCGCCGGACTCGCCATCGGCATCGCCGCCGGACTCGTCCTCGCGGTCGTATCCGGCCTCAGCCGCCTCGGCGAGGGCGTCATCGACGGGCCCGTGCAGATCAAGCGGTCCATCCCGTCGCTCGCGCTGATCCCGCTGCTGATCCTCTGGTTCGGCATCGGCGAGTCGATGAAGATCATCACGATCACACTGGGCGTCCTCGTGCCCGTCTACATCCACACGCACAACGGCCTGCGCACCATCGACACCCGCTACGTCGAGCTGGCCGAGACCGTACGGCTGGGCCGCGCCGCGTTCCTGCGGCACGTCGTCCTGCCCGGCGCGCTGCCCGGCTTCCTGCTCGGGCTGCGCTTCGCCGTCACCACCGCGTGGCTGTCCCTCGTCGTCGTCGAGCAGGTCAACGCGACCAGTGGCATCGGCTACATGATGGAACTGGCGCGCACCTACGGACAGACGGACGTCATCGTCGTCGGCCTGGTCGTCTACGGGCTGCTCGGCCTCGTCTCGGACGGCCTCGTCCGGCTCGTGCAGAGGAGGGCCCTGACATGGCGCCGCACCCTGGCGGACTGACCGGCACCCGGCGCGGCCCGGCCGTCCGGGCCGAGGCGCTCACGCGCACGTACGGCGGGCGGCGCGTGCTCGACGGGCTCGACCTGACGCTGGCGCCCGGCGAGTTCGCCGCCCTCGTCGGCCGCAGCGGCTCCGGCAAGAGCACGCTGCTGCGCGCCCTCGCCGGCATCGACCACGGCACCGGCGCCGCCGGGACGCTGTCCGCGCCCGAGGACATCTCCGTCGTCTTCCAGGACGCCCGCCTCCTGCCGTGGAAACGCGTGCTGGACAACGTGACGCTCGGCCTGACCGCGCCCGACGCCGCCGCGCGCGGCAGGACGGCGCTCGCCGAGGTGGGCCTCGCCGGACGCGAACGCGCCTGGCCCACCGAGCTGTCCGGCGGCGAACAGCAGCGCGTCGCCCTGGCCAGGTCTCTCGTCCGCGACCCGCAACTCCTGCTGGCCGACGAGCCGTTCGGCGCCCTCGACGCGCTCACCCGCATGCGCATGCACACCCTGCTGCGCCGCCTGTGGGACCTGCACCAGCCCGCCGTCCTCCTCGTCACACACGACGTGGACGAGGCGATCGCGCTCGCCGACCGCGTGCTCGTGCTGGAGGAGGGCCGCATCGCCGCCGACCTGCCCGTCGAACTGCCCGCCCCGCGCTCGCCCGGCAGCCCCGCGTACACCGGACTGCGCGCCCGCCTGCTGACGTTGCTCGGCGTCACCGACGAACAGCCAGCCACCGCCGCCCCGGGAGGCCCCGCATGACCACCCCCGCCCGCCAACTGCACCTGAATCTCTTCATCTACCCGGGCGGCCACCACGAGGCGGCCTGGCGCCACCACGGCTCGGACCCGGCCCGGCTCCTCGACATCGGCTACTACCAGGACCTCGCCCGCCGCGCCGAGGCCGCGACGTTCGACGGCGTCTTCCTCGCCGACGGCCCCTCCCTGCCCGACAACGTCCGCTACGCCAGCCGTTTCCGCCTCGAACCCTTCACCTGGCTGTCCGCGCTCGCCGCCGCGACCTCCCGCATCGGCCTGATCGCCACCGCCT
Source organism: Streptomyces sp. MS19 (assembly GCF_047200595.1). Taxonomy (NCBI): domain Bacteria; kingdom Bacillati; phylum Actinomycetota; class Actinomycetes; order Kitasatosporales; family Streptomycetaceae; genus Streptomyces; species Streptomyces sp. MS19. The sequence continues at coordinate 90,508 of NZ_JBJZOH010000016.1, forward strand.
CCACCACCTACCTGGAGCCGTACAACCTCGCCCGGCTCTTCGCGTCGCTCGACCACCTCAGCAAGGGCCGCGCCGGGTGGAACATCGTCACCACCGGCGCGCCCCAGGCCGCCCGCAACTTCGGCCTGGAGGAGCACCCGCCGCACGCCGAACGGTACGCGCGCGCCCACGAGTTCCTCGACGTCGTGACGCGCCTGTGGGACAGCTGGGAGGACGAGGCGCTGGTCGCCGACCAGGCCTCCGGCGTCTTCGCCGACACCGACCGCATCCACCCCATCGACCACGAAGGGCCGTACCTGCGCGTACGCGGACCGCTCAACACGCCCCGCACACCGCAGGGCAGGCCGGTGTACGTGCAGGCGGGGTCGTCGGACGACGGGCGCGCGTTCGCCGCGCGGCACGCCGAGGCCGTGTTCACCGCCCACCAGACGCTCGCGTCGGCGCAGGAGTTCTACGCCGACCTCAAACGCCGCGCCGCCGCCCTCGGCCGCGACCCGGACGGCCTGCTGATCCTGCCCGGCATCAGCCCGTTCATCGGCTCCACGGAGGCCGAGGCGCGGGCGCTGCACGACGAGTTCAACGAGCTGACGCAGCCCGCCTACTCGCTCGACCTGCTGGAGCGGATGCTCGGCCTGCGGCTGACCGCCGACCGGCTCGACGAACGCCTGCCGCGCGAGCTGATCGACACCGGCGGGGAACGCGGCGCCGGCAGCCGCTTCCAGGTGATCCTCGACATCATCGACCGCGAACGGCCCACCGTCCGGCAGCTGCTGCACCGCCTGGCGGGCGCGCGCGGCCACCAGGTGGTGTGGGGCACGCCGGAGCAGATCGCCGACCGCGTGCAGGAGTGGTTCGAGAACGGGGCGGCCGACGGCTTCAACATCATGCCGCCCTGGCTGACCGGCGGCTTCGACGTGTTCGCCGACGAGGTCGTGCCGATCCTGCGGCGGCGCGGCCTGTTCCGCACCGCGTACACGGGGACCACCTTGCGCGAGCACTACGGACTGCCACGCCCGCGCAGCTCGTTCAGCCCCCCGTCGCCCCAGCTGCCGGAACCCGCCACCGCTCGCTAGGACGCGCGGAGCGCCGCCCGCCGTCCCCGTCACCCTGCTGACGGGGACGGCGGGCGGCGCCGTCGGGTCAGACCTCAGGCCGCCGCGCGCTGGAACCCCGCGTGCAGCTGCGCCGAGAAACCGTCCACGATCTCCTCAAGCGGCCCCGCCGCGCCCGCCTCCACGGCCACCGCGCCGTCCGCGCCCACGACGATGTCGCGGTCCAGCACGAACCAGCCGGGCGTCACATGCGAGGCACCCATCGACGACAGAACGGGCCGCAGCGCGTAGTCGATCGCCAGCACGTGCGCGACCGTCCCGCCCGTCGCCAGCGGCAGGACGGTCTTCCCCGCGAACGCGTACTGCGGCAGCAGGTCGAGCAGCGACTTGAGCAGCCCGGAGTACGCCGCCTTGTAGACGGGCGTGCCGATCACCAGGCCGTCCACCCGCTCGATCAGCCGCGCCACCTCCACGATCGCCGGATGCCGCACGTCCGCGCCGGTCAGCGCCTCGGGCGGCAGCGACCGCACGTCGAGCGGTATGACGTCGTGGCCCTGGAGCGCGAGCCGCGCGTCCAGGTGGCGGAGCAGGCGGGCCGTACGGGAGGTGGGGGAGGGGCTGCCGGAGAGGGACAGGACGACGGACATGCGTCACCTCGGGTCTCGGTGGTCGGGTGAGGACCGCGCCGCGTCGTCGGAGAGCGGCACCGGAAACGGCGGCCGGTCACGGTCCAGGGCACGGCGGCCATGGACGCCGCCGCTCACCCAGCCATGCTGGCAGCCGAACATTGACGGCACCCGTCCATCCGTGTCGGTCGTATGTCACCTCGGCGCGGCGGACGCCGCCCGGCCTTCCAGGACCCCCGCCGTCAGCAGGATCACCAGGCCCGCCAGCGGCACCGCGACCAGCCCGAGCCGGATCGACTCCGCGTCCGCGACCAGGCCGACCAGCGGCGGCGGCAGCAGGAAACCGATGCGCAGCAGGAACGCCGTCACCGTGATGCCCGCCCCCGGCCACAGGCCCGGCAGTTCGTCCGCCGCGTGGAATGCCGCCGGGATCACCGTCGCGATGCCGAGACCGGCCAGTCCGAAGCCCGCGACCGTGCCGGGCACCGAGGGCCACAGCAGTGCCGCGCCCATGCCCGCCAGCACCAGCGCGCCGCCGAGCCGCGCCGTCAGCCGGTCGCCGAGCCGCCGCACGACGCGGTCGCCCAGCAGGCGGCCGACCGTCTGCGCGCCCTGGAGCGAGGCGAACGCCAGGCCGCCGACGAACGCGTTGGCCCCCAGCTCGTCCCGCAGGTACAGCGAGCCCCACGACGCGCCCGCGTCCTCGACGGACGCGGCGGCGGCGCTCACCAGGCCGAGCAGCGCGAGGAACCCGGCGACGCGCAGCACGGGCCGCCGTGCGCCGCGCCCGTCCCGTTCCGCCTCCCCGCCGGCGCCCTCGGCCCGTTCGGCGTCCTCGGGGCCTGGCAGCAGGTACCGCAGCGCGACCAGCGCGGCCGCCGCCGTGAGCGCGCCCGTCACCACGAGGTGCGCCGTCAGCGACAGGCCCGCCTGCGCCGCGCCCGCGCCCGCGAAGCCGCCGAGGACGGCGCCGATGCTCCACACGCCGTGGAACGAGTTGAGGATCGAGCGCCCGTAGCGCCGCTGCACGCGCAGGCCGTGCGCGTTCATCGCGACGTCGGTGACCGCGTCGAGGCTGCCCGCGACGAACAGCGCGCCGCACAGCAGCCCGAAGCCGGGCGCCGTGCCGATGAAGACGACGTTCACGCCCATCAGGGCGAGCGCGATCGTCGACGTCCGCGCGGAGCCGAACCGTTTGATCAGGGGACTGGCCAGCAGGCCGACGATGATCGCGCCCAGCGGCATGGCGGCGATGGCGGTGCCGAGCTGGGCGTTGGACAGGTCGAGCCCGGCCTTGATCTCGGGATAGCGGGGCACGACGTTCGCGAACACGAAGCCGTTCCCGAAGAACAGCGCCGCCACCGCGACCCGCGCGCGTATCACCCCGCGGCCCGGCTCGGCCCTCACACCTCTCCCGTCCCCTTCTGTCACACCCGCCACGGTACGCGCCTCCTGCATCGCCGCATCACCCGTTCGGGGGCAGGCCGACGTGGACCACGACGCGTGCGGGCAGACCGCATGATGGTCCGGAGGAGGCCGGAGGCCGCCCGCTTCCGGCAAGGCGGGCAGCCCGATGACTGAGCCGTCCCCCTCTTCGCCGGAAGGAATCCGTTCTGATGACGACCGTCTCCTTCGATACGCCGGTCGCCGCCGAGGCGTTGCTCCGGGCGGCCGTCCTGTTCAAGTTCGACGGCGGTGGCGACGCGGAGCCGTACGCGGGCAGCCCGCCGTACGCCCACGCCGTCCGCCGGCTGCTGGCGGCCGTGGCCGACGCGCACCGCGCCGCGGGCCGTGCGGGGACGGCGCAGCGCTGGCTCGGCCTCTACCGGCTGGGCGGCCACGAGGAACGGCTGTCGTTCGTACGGGAGTTCGTGCGGCGTCACCCCGACTGGGACTCTCTGGACGCCGAGGCGCGACGGGCCTGGGTCGAGGTCGTCGCCGCTCCCTACACCGTCTCCGACGACGACCTGGCCCAGGTGATCGCGTGACCGCCACCGCGACCGGGGGTATGGCCCCGATTTCGGCCGCCTGGTAGAAACTCGCTCGGGGCGAGTCGGGAAGAGGGGCAGGGCGTGGAGAGCATCACGAAGAACCGGCAGACGCCGGAGGCGCTGCGGGCGATGGCCGAGCGCGCCTACGGGCCCGCCCGCGTCCCGGACGGCGAGGGCTGGGCCGAGGAGCTGGGCCACGGCTGGTTCAACGTCGCCTACCGCATACGGCTGCGCGACGGCGAGGACGTCGTCCTCAAGATCGCCCCACCGCCCGGCGTCGAGGTGATGACGTACGAACGCGGCGCCATGCGCATCGAGCTGGCCACGCTCGACCTCATCCGCAAGCACACGGACGTCCCCGTCCCCGCCGTGCACTTCGCCGACACCAGCCGCGAACTGTGCGACGCCGACTGGTTCTTCATGCCGTTCGTCCAGGGCGACAACCTCGGCGTCGTCGGCGACAGCCTGCCCGAGGCGGAGCGCGCCGCGTACATGGAGCAGGTCGGCGCCGCCAACCGCGCGCTGAACGGCATCAAGGGCGACGCGTTCGGCCCGCTCGCCGGCCCCGGCGACCCCAGCTGGCGGCAGGTGTTCACCGGCATGGTGGAGACCGTGCTGCGCGACGGCGAACGCCGCGCCGTGGACCTCGGCCGGGACCCCGACACCGTGCGCGCCGTCCTCGCCGAGCACGCGGACAGCCTGGACGAGGTGACCGAGCCGCGCCTCGTCGAGTGGGACCTGTGGGACAGCAACGTGCTGATCCGCGACGGCCGGATGGCGTGCGTGATCGACCACGAACGGGCCTTCTACGGTGACCCGCTGATCGAGGCGGGCTTCACCGCCACGCAACTCGGCGCGTTCGGCGACTCCACCGCCTTCATGCGCGGCTACGGGCACGGCACGCTGACGGAGACCGAGACCGTGCGCCGCCGCCTCTACTGCCTGCACCTCGCCCTGATCATGGTCATCGAGACCGTCTACCGGGGCCACACCGACAGCACGCAGTACGACTGGGCGCGCGAGCGGCTGACCGAGGCGATGGAGCTGCTCGGCCGCGCCCGCCCGTGAGGACGCTCACCCCCGCCCCCGCCGACCACGCCGCACGCCTCGGCACCCGGCCGGTCGGCCAACTGCTGTGGCGCAACTGCCTCCAGACCACCGCCGCCGTCGGCGTCTACGGCGTCTACGCGCTGACGAACGCCTGGTTCGTCGGCCGCGGCGCCGGCGACACCGCCATGGCGGCCGTCAACCTGGCCGCACCGCTGCTCCTGCTGCTCGGCGCCGTGTCCACCACGGTCGGCGCGGGCGGCGCCTCCCTCGTCTCCCGCGCCCTCGGCGCGGGCGACCACCGGGCCGCCGCCCGCGCGGCGGGCAACGCGTTCACCCTCTTCTGGACCACCGCCGCCACCACGACCCTCCTCGGCCTGCTCTTCCTCGACCCGCTGCTGACACTCCTCGGCGCGCAGGGCCCGCTGCGCGACGACGCCCGCGACTACGCGTCCATCCTGCTGTGCGGCGCGCTGGTGTCCACCGGCTTCTCCAGCCTCGTGCGCGCCGAAGGACGCATGGGCTACTCGATGATGGTGTGGGTCGTCGCGGTGGCCGTGCAGATCCTCCTCGACCCGCTGCTGATCTTCGGCCTCGGCATGGGCGTGCGGGGCGCCGCGCTGGGCACGGTCGGCGGGCAGGCCGTGTCCGTCGCCATGACCCTGTGGTTCTTCTTCCTCCAGCGCGACCGTCCCTACCGCGTCCCCGCGCGGGCGCTGCTCCCGCACGGCCCCACGCTCCGCGCCCTGGCCGGCGTCGGCCTGCCGTCCTTCCTGGCCGGTACGGGCGTCACGCTGCTCGCCGTCCTCGTCAACGCGACGCTGGCCGCGTCCGGCGCCGCCGCCCTCGCCGCGTACGCCGTCTGCGCCCGCCTCCAGACGTTCGCGATGATGCCCCACACCGGCATCGGCCAGGGCATGCAGCCCATCGTCGGCTTCAACGCGGGCAGCGGCCTCACCGCCCGTGTCGCCCGCACCCGCGCCCTCGCCCTGCGCGGCTCGCTCCTGTACGGGCTGACCACCGCCGCCGTGTTCGCGCTGCTCGCCGACCCGCTCGTGGGACTGTTCCTCAACGACCCCGCCACCGCCGCCGAGGCGGGTGACGCCCTGCGGATCATCGCGGCGGGCCTCGCGGTCGCCGGGATCGCGCCCCTCGCCGCCGCGTACTTCCAGGCGCTCGGCCGCCCCCGGCCCGCGTACGTCCTGTCGATCGGCACCCTGCTGCTGATCAAGGCGCCGCTGGTCGCCGCGCTCGGCCCCACCGGCCCCACCGGCGTGTGGACCGGCCTGGCCGCCGGGGAGGTCGCCACGGCGGCCGTGGCCCTCGTCCTGCTGCGGGTGCTGCGCTGACCACCGCCCGCTACTCCGTCGGCGCCACCATCAACTGCCCGGCGAAGAACCGCAGCGAACCGACCATGTCCACCTCCGCGGGACTGGTCAGCCACTGCACCTGGAGCCCGTCCATCAGCGCCACGACACTGACCGCCGCCGCCCACGCGTCGATCCCCCGGCGCAGCAGCCCCTGCCGCTCAAGTCCCAGCAGCGCCGAGTGCGCGAAGCGGCGTACGTCGGCGTAGTGCCGCGTGAAGTACCCGTGCGCGGGATGGTCAGGCGCGAACGCCTCGGCCGACAGGCGCACGTACAGCTCGATGATCCCCGGGTTCCGCGCGTTGTGGCCCGCCAGGTCGAGGAACCGCTCCACCAGGGCCGTCGGCGAGGCGTCCCCGGGGCCGAACCGTGCGGCGTCCCGCTCGTCCCGGCGTCCCAGCACGGCCGCGAGCAGGGCCTCGCGGCCGGGGAAGTAGTGGAGCAGTCCGGCGTGGCTGACGCCCGCCCGCTTGGCGATCTCCCGTACGGACGCGCCGGAAGGCGTGCGCAAGTCCATGCTGTCGGCAGCGTCCCTGCTCTGCTACATGACCGGCTGGATGGCCGTGGACGAGGCCCTGCACGGACTGGCGCAGCGCTAGTACGTCAAAGGGCTCGAACTCGCGGGCGCCGGCGGCGATCACATGACGTACTGCCACATCCTCCGCGGCGTGTCGGTGCAGGCCGTGGGTCTCGGCCACGGCGTGACCGCCACCCGGCTCGCCGACGCGGCAGCGGCCGCGTCGCCCCACGCCGGTCCACGGATGCGTGCCTTCCTGGCGGGACAGCAGGCACATTCCTACGCCGTCGCGGGAGACCGGCACAGTGCGATGCGGAGCATCCGGGTCACCGAGGCCGCCCTGGAGAAGGCGGAGAGCCAGTCGAACACCTTCGGGGGCTACGACCCGGCGACCCTGGCCTGTCACGTGGCGCAGGTGCGCTACGGGCTCGGGGACGTGGCCGGCAGCGTGGACTCGCTGCGGGCGCACTTCCGGCTGCGTCTTCCGAGCGACAGCAGAGGATCGGCCGTGCGCTTCCGTGCGATGCTCGCCGAGCGCCAACTCGAAATGGGCAGTCTCGAATGGGCGTGCGCGTCGTGGAACCGCGCACTCGACGATTACCCGACCGTCCATTCCGGCCGGGTGGACGAGCAAGTCGCGCGCATGAAAGGCCTGTTGCGGCCTTATCTGGGGAACGGGACGGCGCGGGACACCTATGACCGTGCGCGGCAGGTCGCCGGGTGAGGAGCGGCGCCCCGCAGCGGGATCGGCTGCGGGGCGCCGGTGGGTCAGCGGGTCACCACCACGCTGTCCAGCGCGATGTTGCCGCCCGAGCTGGCGGGGTTCGTGCCCTGGGCCACCGTCACGACGACCGTGTGCGGGCCGCGCGGCAGCACCGGACTCGTCCAGACGGACGACGAAGCCTGCCGCGACGGCGCGTAGTTGTCGATCAGCACCGGCGCCGACCCGTCCACGCTGACGCGCATCCGGCCCTGGTCCCGGTCGCGGACGGCGTGCAGCGCCAGCCGCGTCCCGGTGAAGCGGACGACGGCCGTCGAGCCGGGCGTGTAGCTCCAGTTGGCCGTGGACTGGTACATGTCCGGCACGCCGTTCGTACGGCCCCAGCCCGCGCCGTACGCGAAGTCAGCGGCGTTTCCCGGCGAGGTCACCGCCGCGTCCACCGTCGCCTGCTGACCGGCGGGCGTCACCGTCACGAAGAACGCGTCCTGCGCGTCCTGCCCGGCGATCGACAGCTGCGCCGAGTTCGTCCCGGCGGGCAGCGTCTGCGAGGAGACCGTCTCCGGCTGGCCGAGCGGCGACGCGTCGGGGATGCGCTGCACCGTCACCTGGAGGGCACCCGGAACGCCGGTCGCCGACAGGCCGTCGAGCGTCAGGTCCACCGCGGGGACGTCACCGCCCGAGTCGCCGATCAGCACAGCGGCCCGGTGGTGCGCCGGGTCCACGGCGGCCACCGCGTCCGTGGTGCCGGAACCGTCCGCCCGCACCAGGTCACCCGTCAGCTCGGCGTACGACCGGTACACCCACCACCGGCCGGTCGGCCGCAGCGCGCCGTCGCCGCCGCGCGTCAGCAGGCCGTCGAGCAGACCGGCCGCGCAGCACTCGTCCCAGATCGCGTGCGACGCCGAGTCGATGCCCGACCTGGCGATGCGGGCCAGGTACCAGGCGGAGAACCCGGCGTGCTGCTCGTGCGCGTGGATGTACTCGTTCATCGTCAGCCCGACGCCCGTGATGCCGCGCTCGGACAGCAGGCCGCGGGCCGCCTGCGCGTCGGCGACCGGGTCGTTGCTGAAGTGCCAGTTGAGGATGGTCGGCAGCGTGCCCGCCGCCTTCGTGTGGTCGAGGAACGGCGCGATGTTGTTCGGGCTGAAGTCCCACAGGGACGGGCCGACGATCTCCGCGTCCGGCACGACGCGGCGCAGCGTCCGCACCGCGCTGTCCCACATTCGGTAGTACTGCTCGGTGTTGAAGCCCGGCGGGAAGAACGCGCCCGCCGGCTCGTTCCAGATGTCGAAGCGCACGTCGAGCCCCGAGGCCTCCACGTCGTGGGCGAGGCGTTCGACGAACTGCTCCCAGTTCGCGCAGTCCCCGTCCGTGCACGGGTAGACGGTGTTCGCGGCCTGGGTCGTGTCGGCGCCCCACACGTCGCTGACGAGCAGGTCGTACGTCGCGTCGTACGGCGGCGTGCTCAGCCGCCGCGCCTGGTCGAGCGCCGACTCGGCGCGCCGCTGGTAGCCGGACCCGGCCGTGTAGCCGTCCCCGGCCCAGCCGCCGCCGCCGAGCCGGGCGCCGCCGCCGCGCGCCGAGCGGGGCGCGAGCGGCGCGAGCAGGCTGTCGTCCGGGCCGGCGCCGTCCTCGGTCAGCCCGTACAGGAAGCCGGAGCCCACACCCTCGGCCGGTCCGCGCGACGCGGCGAAGTCGACGGTGACGGACCGCGGTGCCGCGGCCTGCGCGGTGCCGGGGCCGCTCACGGCGACGGCCAGCGCGGTGGACAGCAGGGTGAGCAGGGTGGTGGTGGCACGGAGTCGTCGCTTTCTCGCTGGTGTTCGCGGCAAGACGTCATCCCTTCCGGCGGCGCCCCGGCGCTGCGGCGGGGACGCACGAGTCGGGCCGCCATCGTGGGCGCGTGACCGCCGGGCGTACGCGGCGGCGCGCCGGCCGTCCTGCCCGGCGGCTCACGGGCAGGCGGCGCTGTCGAACCGGTTCGCGAATCGGTTCGATGAGAGAGTTAAGGGCCCGGCGGGAGGGCGGTCAAGAGGGATGACGGGACCGGTTCGCCGCGCCGGGGCCGTCCGCCTCCGGCCCGTCGGCACAAGCCGGCGCAAGGGTGTTGTGCTTCCGGGGAGGCGGTGCTAGGTTCCGTCGAACCGGTTCGACGAACGTTCGACGACGAGCGAGGGCACACAGATGGCGACCATCGGGGACGTGGCACGGGCGGCGGGTGTCTCCCGCAGCACCGTGTCGTACGCACTCTCCGGCAAGCGCGCCATCTCCGACGAGACCCGCCGCCGCATCGAGCACGCGATCACCACCCTCGGCTTCACCCCCAACGCCGGGGCGCAGGCGCTCGCGACGTCCAGGACCAAGGTCATCGGGCTGATGCTGCACTTCCACGAGGACGAGTTCGCCCCCGCCGTGCTCCAGTACCTGCTGCCCATCACGGACACCGCCCGCGAACTGGGCTACGACATCCTGATGGTCACGGACGTGGACGGCCCCGAGGCGCTGCGGCGCGTCACCAAGACCGGCATGGTCGACGGCGTCGTCCTCCTCGACGTCACGCACGACGACCCCCGCCTCGAACCGCTGCGCGCCTCGGGGAAACCCGGCGTCCTCGTCGGCCTGCCGAACGACCCGGCGGGACTCGACGTGTTCGACCTCGACTTCGCCGCCGCCGCGCGCGTCCTGCTCGACCACCTCCACGGGCTCGGCCACCGCCGGATCACGCTGATCACCCCCGCGCAGGAGGTCTTCGACCGGGGCGTCTCCTACAGCTGGCGCTTCCGGGACGCGGCCGTCGAGCACGCCGCGCGGCTCGGCGTCGAGATCCACACCCACTACGGCGAGAACGAGCAGCCCTCCAGCGGACGCGCCCTGCGCGCCGTGCTGGACGCGCACCCGGACGCGACCGCGCTGGTCGTCCACAACGACGGTTCGGCCGCACCCCTGCCGATGACGCTGCACGAGCACGGCGTGTCCGTGCCGGAGCGGCTCTCCGTCGTCAGCCTCTACTCGCGGGCGTTCGGCCGGGCGTTCTCCCTGCCGTACACGGCCGTGGACACCTCGCCCGCCGAGCTGGGCCGCCTGGCGATCCACCGGCTCGTCAAGCGCATGGAGGACGGCGAACGGGCGGGCCCGTACGGGGTCCACCTCGCCGCCCCGCACCTCACCGACCGGGCCAGCACCGCACGCGTCTGACCCCCGCGCCCCCAACGCCGCACGATCCCACCGCACCGGAGGAGCCGCCGGTCCTTCCCTGGCCGTCGAACCGGTTCGACACACACCACTGGCACCACGAACGTTCGGAGACACCCGTCATGAGACGACACCTCACCTTCCGCTCCGCCGGGGCGACCGCCATCGCCATCGGCGTGCTCGCGGGCGTCACCGCCTGCTCCGACTCCGGCTCGGGCGGCGGCTCGGACTCCGCGTCCGGCACCTTCACGTTCTGGGACCCCTACCCGCAGTGGGACGAGGACAGCGCGTGGGGGCAGCAGGTCCGGCACTGCGCCGAAGAGACGGGCGTCACGATCGACCGCACCGGCTACGACACGTCCGACCTCACCACCCAGGCCCTGCTCGCCGGCCAGCAGGGCAACTCGCCCGACATCATCGTGCTGGACAACCCGGTCGTCTCCACCCTCGCCGAGGCGGGTCTGCTGACGAGCACCGACGACCTCGGCCTGGACACCTCCGCCTTCGCGGAGAACCTGCTCGCGCCCGGCCGGACCGACGGCGCGTCCTACGGCGTGCCGATCGGCGCCAACACCACCGCCCTGTACTACAACGCCGACGTCCTCGCCGACGCCGGTGTCGACCCCGCCTCGGTCACCGACTGGGCGTCCCTCACGGACGCGCTGGAGCAGGTCACGGCGGCCGGGCACAAGGGCATCACCTTCGCGGGCATCGGTACCGAGGAGGGCTCCTTCCAGTTCCTCCCGTGGTTGTGGGGCGCCGGGGCCGACCTGCACGACATCGCGTCGCCCGAGGCCGTCTCCGCGCTGGAGCTGTGGAAGGGCTGGCTCGACGCCGGCTACGCGCCCAACTCCGTCATCAGCAACAGCCAGCAGGTCAGCTGGCAGGAGTTCGAGACCGGCGAGTACGCGTTCGCCCAGAACGGCACCTGGCAGCTCGCCGCCGCCGAGGCGTCCGGCATCGACTACGGCGTCCTCACCATCCCGTCCGCCGCCGGCGGCCCCGCCCCCGGCGCGACCGGCGGCGAGTTCGTCACCGCCCCGGTCCAGGGCGACGACGGCCGGTACGAGACGACCGCCGCGATCATCGACTGCCTGGTGAACCCCGACAACCTGCTGGAGACCGACACGGCGCTCTCCTACATCGCGCCGATCGAGGACCTGCGCGCCCGGCAGGTCGAGGACAACCCGGCCCTCGCCCCCTGGGTCGAGGCGGTCGGCGCCGCCCGCGGCCGCACCACCGACCTGGGCACCGACTACCCGGTGATATCCGAGCAGCTGTGGACCGCCGTGCAGAACGCGCTCTCCGGCAGCCAGAGCCCGCGGGACGCTCTCGAAGCCGCCCAGCAGGCCGCCGCGTCCGGTACCGGCGACTAGGGCGCGTCTTCCGGGTCTTGCCGGGGCCGCGCTGCCGGCTACGGCCCCTCGCTGCGTTGTCGCATCGCGCGAGTACGACCGAGTACGAGCTGCGATGCTCCGCCTTGCGATGCACCGCATCCGACAACGCGGCCTGACCCGACAAGACCCGAAAGACGCGCCCTGACACCGCGGGCCGGACAGCGCACGACGGCGCACGACAGCGAGGAAAGACCCATGACAGCCGTACCGGCCACCGGAAGGTGGCGAGACAGGCGGGGGAACGGGCGACAGCGCCGCGGCCCCACGGCGACGGGCGTGGTCGCCTGGTGCTTCCTGGCACCGCTGGTGATCTACCTGGTGACGTTCTACGCCTACCCGCTCTACCGCAACATCGAGCTGAGCTTCAAGGACTACACCGTCGCGTCCTTCGTCCGGGGTGACGCCCCGTTCGTCGGCTGGGACAACTTCGCGGAGGTGCTCGACAGCCCCACGCTCGGCCCGGCGCTGCGCAACACCCTCGTCTTCACCCTGGCGTCCCTGGTCTTCCAGTACGGCATCGGGCTGGCGCTCGCGGTGTTCTTCCAGAAGAACTTCCGCCTCGCGGGGACACTGCGGGCGCTGTTCCTCGTCCCGTGGCTGCTGCCGCTGATCGTGTCCGGGTCCGTGTGGTCCTGGATGATGAACAGCGAGTCGGGCGTCGTCAACGCCGCCCTGGAGGCGTTCGGCATCGGCCAGGTCAACTGGCTGACGTCGCCGCACTGGTCGCTGGTCGCGGTGATCGTCGCGAACATCTGGATCGGCGTCCCGTTCAACCTCGTGCTGCTCCACAGCGGCCTCCAGAACATCCCGCACGAGCTGTACGAGGCCGCGTCGCTCGACGGCGCGTCCGCCTGGCAGCAGTTCCGGCGCATCACGTTCCCGCTGCTGCGCCCGGTGTCGGCGATCACCGTGCTGCTCGGGCTCGTCTACACGCTCAAGGTGTTCGACATCATCTGGATCATGACGCGGGGCGGCCCCGGCACCTCGTCCACGACCCTCTCGACCTGGTCCTACGAGCTGGGCTTCGGCTCGCTGCTCCCGCACTTCGGCCCGGGTGCCGCGGTCGGCAACCTGCTCATCGTCATCGCGCTGGTCTTCGGACTGGTCTACATCCGCGTGCAGAAGCGCCAGGAGGAATGGTGAACACGACACGGCGCTCCTCCTGGCGGACCGCGGTCGGCCTCGTCCTGACGGCGGTCATGCTCTTCCCGGTCTACTGGATGGTCAACGTCTCGCTGACCCCGTCACGGGACATGCGGAAGGACCCGCCCGACTGGTTCCCGCTGCACCCCACCTTCGACGGCTACACGGCGGTCCTCGACGACCAGCTGCCGTACCTGCGCACCAGCCTGCTCATCGGCTTCGGCACCGTCGCGCTGACCCTGCTGATCGCCGCCCCGGCGGGGTACGCGCTGGCCAAGCTCCGCCCGCGCGGCGGCGGCCTGCTCAGCTTCCTGCTGCTGATCGCGCAGATGATCCCCGGCATCATCATGGCGATGGGCTTCTACGGGATCTTCCTCAACCTGGGCATTCTGAACACCTGGTGGGGCCTGATCGTCGCGGACTCCACGATCGCCGTCCCGTTCGGCGTGCTGATCTTCACCGCGTTCATGGCGGGCATCCCGCAGGAGCTGATCTCGGCCGCGAAGATCGACGGCGCCGGGCCCTGGCGGACGTTCCGCTCGGTGATCCTGCCAGTCAGCAGGAACGCGATGGTGACGGTCTCGCTGTTCGCCTTCCTGTGGGCGTGGTCGGACTTCATCTTCGCCAGCACGCTCGACGGCGGCGGCGACAGCCGGCCCATCACGCTCGGCATCTACCGGTACATCGGCAACAACAACCAGGAGTGGAACTCCATCATGGCCACCGCCGTGGTCGCGTCCATCCCGGCCGCCGTGCTCCTGGTCGTCGCGCAGCGCTACGTCGCGGCGGGCGTCACCGCCGGGGCCGTCAAGAACTGACGAATCGTCACCTTTTCCACCCCGCCAGGCGGTACGAGGCCGTACCGCCCGTTCCACCACGCACACGTTCGGAGAAAGTTCCGTGGTCACCTTCCGTACCACCGACGGCGTCCTTGAAGTCAGGCACCGGCACGAGGTCCTGCGCATCGCCGCCTGGGGGGCCGACAGCGTCCGGGTCAGGGCCGCGCAGTACCGGATACCCGCCGAGAGCCACGGCGCCCTGGACGACGCCCCGCCGCCCGGCGGGTCGCCCGTGATCACCGCGGAGGCGCACCGCGCCACGCTCGTCAACGGCGGCCTGACCGTCACCGTCGAGCACGACACGTCGGCCGCCTACCCGGAGCCGCTGCTCACGTTCAGCAGGACCGCGACCGGCGAGACGCTGCTCGCCGAGAGCCGCCAGCACTTCTGGGCCCCGGGCGCCCGCTCCTACCAGGGCAACCGCTCCGGCGCGTACGGGATCACCGCGCAGTTCGCCGCGTACGACGGCGAGCGGCTGTACGGCCTCGGCCAGCGCACGCACGGGCGGCTCGACGTCAAGGGCCTCGGGCTCGACCTGGTGCAGCGCAACGCCGAGGTCAACATCCCGTTCGTCCTCTCCAGCAGGGGCTACGGCTTCCTGTGGAACGTCCCGGCCGTCGGGCGCGTCGAGTTCGGCGCGGACGCCACCCGCTGGCACGCCGGGCAGGCCCGCGAGATCGACTACTGGGTGACGGCCGCGGACACGCCGCGCGGCATCCTGGGCCGGTACGCGGACGCCACCGGCCACAGCCCCGAACTGCCCGAGTGGGCCAGCGGGTTCTGGCAGTGCAAGCTGCGCTACCTCGATCAGGAGGAACTGCTCGGCGTCGCCCGCGAGCACAGGCGGCGCGGCCTGCCGATGTCGGTGATCGTCGCCGACTACTTCCACTGGACGGCGATGGGCGACTACGCGTTCGACCCCGCCGAGTGGCCCGACCCGCGCGCGATGGCGGACGAACTGGCCGAGCTGGGCGTCAAGCTGATGGTCTCCATATGGCCGACCGTCTCCCCGCTGTCGCGGCACTTCGCCGAGTACCGCGACCGGGGGCTGCTCACCGGCACCGACCAGGGCGTCGAGGTGCACCAGATGATCCAGGACAAGGGCATGGCGACGCCGATGCCCGTCGCGTTCTACGACCCGACGAACCCGGACACCCGCGCGTTCGTCTGGGACCTGGTCCGCCGCAACTACCTGGAGCACGGCATCGACGTCTTCTGGCTCGACGCCTCCGAGCCCGAACTCGCCCCTTCCCACCCGGGCAACCTCGTCCTCCACGCCGGTCCCGGCGCCGAGGTCGCCAACATCTACCCGCGCGAGAACGCCCGCCTGTTCGCCGAGGGCATGGCCGCCGCGGGGCGCGCGCCGACCGTGCTGCTCAGCCGCTCGGCATGGGCCGGTTCGCAGCGGTACGGGGCGGCCGTCTGGTCCGGCGACATCCCCGCGACCTGGGAGTCCCTCGCCGTCCAGGTCCGGGCGGGGCTCAACGTCGCCGTCTCCGGCATCCCGTGGTGGACCACCGACATCGGCGGCTTCCACGGCGGCGACGCGAGCGACCCGGCGTACCAGGAGCTGATGGTCCGCTGGTTCCAGTACGGCGTGTTCTGCCCGCTGTTCCGCCTGCACGGCGACCGCGAGCCGCGCACCCCCACCGGCCACACGCAGACCGGCGGCCCCAACGAGGTGTGGTCGTACGGCGAGCGGGCGTACGGCGTCATCGCCGAGCAGCTCCGCCTGCGCGAGCGGCTGCGGCCGTACATCCAGGAACAGATGCGGGTGGCCGCCGCCGAGGGCGTCCCGCCGATGCGCCCGCTGTTCGTCGACTTCCCCGACGACCCGGCGGCGTGGGAGGTGGAGGACCAGTTCATGTTCGGCCCCGACATCCTCGTCGCCCCCGTCACCGAGCCGGGCGTGACGGAGCGCACGGTGCGGCTGCCGCTGGGCCGCACGTGGACCGACGCGTGGACGGGCGAGACGCACGCGGGCGGCACGACACCGACGGCCGCCGCGCCGTTCGAGCGCATACCGGTGTTCATCACCGAGGGCGCGGACCTGCCGCTGCGCGCCCCCGCCGGGGACTGACGGGCCGGAGCCGGGCGGGCACGCCCGCCCGGCGGCGCCCGCCGTGCGCGCCGCCGGGGGCCGTCCTACCGTGGCGGGGACGACCAGGGCCGCGGAGGCGAGGACCGGATGCAGACCAGGAAGATCTTCGAGGCGAACGGGCTGCGGACGTACCTGCTCGTCCTGGCCGAGGGCGACGAGGCGTTCGCGGAGATCTCCGCGTTCGCCCGCGCCGAGCGCGTCACCGGCGCGGGCCTCACCGCCGTCGGGGCCTGCCGCGAGGCGACGCTCGGCTGGTTCGACCCGGAGGCCGCCGACTACCGCGCCACCTCGTTCACCGAGCAGATGGAGGTGCTCTCCCTGCTCGGCGACATCGCCCTCCAGGACGACCGGCCCGCGCTGCACGCCCACATCGTGCTCGGGCGCCGGGACTCCTCGGCCATCGGCGGCCACCTGCTGCGGGCCGTCGTCTTCCCGACGATGGAGGTCATCGTCACCGAGACCCCCACCCACCTGCGCAAACGCGTCGATCCCGAGACAGGGCTCGCGCTGATCGCCCCTCACGCATCCTCCGACGGCCCGGCCGACTGACCGGCACGGGCGGTGCCGGGAACTCCGCCGCCGCCCCGCCCGACCAGTGGAGTGTGCCGCCGCACGGCACGCCGCCACCGGGAGGGACGCCCATGGAAGACCACGGACCGGAGACCTACGGCGAGCTGAACGCCGACGTCTACGACGAGTGGCACACGCACGACCCGACCGAGGCCGTTGACTTCCTCGCGGACCTGATCGCCGACGGGCCGCCGGGCCCCGTCCTCGAACTCGCCGTCGGTACCGGCAGGGTGACGCTCCCGCTGGCCGCGCGCGGCGTGGACCTGCACGGCATCGACGCGTCCGAGGCGATGGTGGCGCGGATGCGCGCCAAGCCGGGTGGCGAGGAGATACCGGTCACCATCGGCGACATGGCGGACGTCGCCCCCGACAGCGGCGACCGGTTCGCCATGGTCTTCGTCGTCTTCTCGACCTTCTTCTTCCTGATGACGCAGGAGGAGCAGGTCCGCTGCTTCGCCAACGCCGCCGAACGGCTGGTGCCCGGCGGCCGGTTCGTGCTGGAGTGCCCGATGCCCGACGTCGCGCGGTACGGCAGGAACCAGGCCGTGGAGGCGCTTCAGGTCGGCCTCGGCCACGTACGGCTCATCGCCGTCCGGCACGACCCCGTGGAGCAGCGCTTCGAGGGGCAGCACGTGCTGATCAGCGCCGAGGGCTTCCGCCTGGCACCGGCGTTCATGCGCTACGCGTGGCCGAGCGAACTGGACCTGATGGCCCGCCTGGCGGGTCTGGAGCGCCGCGACCGGTGGGGCGGCTGGCGGCGCGAGCCGTTCCGCGCGGAGGGCATGTACGTGACCGTCTACGAGAAGCCCGCGCCGCCCCCGCCCTCCTGACCGCCCCGGCCGCGCAGCGCCGCGAGCACCAGCGGCGGCAGGACGAGGCACTGCGCGGCGACGGCCAGCCAGAACCCCGGGAGCGCGCCCGCCCGTTCGAACGCCCCGTACACCGCGCCACCGGCCACGCCGCTCAGCATCGCCCCCACCCCGACGGCGAGGCGCTGCTGTCCGAACGTCACCGCCGCCGACCGCCGCGACAGCGCGAGCGCCGCCAGGTCGTTCTTCAGGAACAGCACGGCCGTCCCCGCGCTCATCGCCAGGGCACCGGCCGCCACACCGGCCGCGTGCCCGGTGGCGCACGCGGCCGTCCCGGCGGCCATGCAGGAGAAGCCGGCCGCCATCGCCACCGTGTGCCGCGCCCGGCCGACCCACCCGGCCAGCAGCGGCTGGAGCACGGCGAGCCCCAGCGAGTACCCCATCATGATCACGCCGAAGACGGCCGTGGCCAGCCGCCCTTCCGTGAACAGCGCGAGGTACTGGTAGAACTGCATGTACAGGTAGTGGGTGAGCACGGTCACCGCGAACGGCACCCGCGCCAGCCCGCGCAGCACCCGCCGGAACGGTTCGACGGGCGCCCCGTCCGCACCCGGCCGTTCGGGGCGCAGCAGCAGGTGCCCCACCGCGAGCGCGGCGTACAGCCCGGTGGTGAGCGCGAACAGCGTCCCCGGGGCGTCGCGGAACAGCGCCCCGGCCACCGGGCCGCACGCGATGCCCAGGTTGCCCGCCGCGCTGCCCGCCGACACCAGGCGCGGCCGCTGCGCGGCGGACGCGGAGTGCACGAGGTAGGCGCGGTAGGCGGGGGAGTAGAGCGCGCCGGCGAGACAGCTCAGGAACAGCGCGGGCACCATCAGCACCGGCCGTCCCACCGCCGCCAGGTAGGTCACCGCGCCCGCGAGGTACAGGCAGGTGGCGAGCACGAGGGACCGCTTCAGCCCGGCCCGTTCGGCGAACGCGGCGGTGAACGGCGCGCTCGCGAACTGCGCCAGCGTCGCCGCGCCGAGGACGACGCCGACCGCCGCCATGCCGATGCCCAGGCGCTCCCGCAGCAGCACCGCCAGGTACGGGTAGACCGCGAACGTGCCGGTGTTCACGAGGAAGCCGCCCACGAGCAGCGCGATGTGCGGTCCCGTCAGCGCGGCCCGCGTCCCCGTGACGGTGCCCGCACTCATCCCGCCTCCGTTCGTCCCGCCCCCGGGAAGGGGAGTTCCGCCACCGCACCTGTCGCGCCGGGCGGGCGGAGAGTTCCCGGGTGCGACGGAACGGCGGTGGTGGCGCGCCGGGAACCGGACCCCGAGCAGTCCGGCCCCCGGCCGCCGGTCAGGCGCCGCGCCCCGGCAGTCCGGCGCGGACGGCGCGGGCGGCGGCGACCAGGTTCACCAGCGACGCGCGGGTCTCCGGCCAGTCACGCGTCTTCAGCCCGCAGTCCGGATTGACCCACAGGCGCTCCGCCGGGATCGCGGCCAGGCCCGCGCGCAGCAGCGCCGCCGCCTCCTCGACGCCGGGGACGCGCGGCGAGTGGATGTCGTACACGCCCGGCCCCGCCTCGCGCGGGTAGCCGTGCGAGGCCAGCTCGCGGGCCACCTGCATGTGGGAACGGGCGGCCTCCAGGCTGATGACGTCGGCGTCCAGGTCGTCGATGGCCCCCACGATGTCGCCGAACTCGGCGTAGCACATGTGCGTGTGGATCTGCGTGGCCGCCGCGACCCCCGAGGTGGCCAGGCGGAACGCCTCGGTGGCCCAGGCGAGGTACGCCGGGCGGTCGGCGGCGCGCAGCGGCAGCGTCTCGCGCAGCGCGGGCTCGTCCACCTGGATCACCGCCGCGCCGCCCGCCTCCAGGTCGGCCACCTCGTCCCGCAGCGCGAGGGCGACCTGCCGCGCGGTCTCGGCGAGCGGCTGGTCGTCGCGGACGAACGACCACGCCAGCATCGTCACGGGCCCGGTCAGCATCCCCTTGACCGGGCGGGCGGTGAGGGACTGCGCGTAGCGCGTCCAGCGGACGGTCATCGGCTCGGGCCGGGAGATGTCGCCCGCCAGGATCGGCGGGCGGACGTACCGGGTGCCGTACGACTGGACCCAGCCGTGGTCGGTGGCCAGGTAGCCGGTGAGCTGTTCGGCGAAGTACTGGACCATGTCGTTGCGTTCCGGCTCGCCGTGCACGAGGACGTCGAGCCCCGCCTCCTCCTGGAAGGCCAGCACGTCGCGGATCTCCGCCTCGACGCGCTCCTCGTACGCGGCGGTGCCGATCCGCCCGGCGCGCAGGTCGGCGCGGGCCGTGCGCAGGGCCGTGGTCTGGGGGAACGAGCCGATGGTCGTGGTCGGCAGCAGCGGCAGGCCGAGCGCGGCGCGCTGCGCGGCGGCCCGCTCGGCGTACGGCGCGGAGCGGCGCGCGTCCGCCTCGGTCACGGCGGCGGCACGGGCCCGTACCGCCGGGTCGCGCGTGAGGGGGGAGGTGGCGCGGGAGGCCAGGTCGGCGCGGTTGGCGGCCAGTTCGGCGGCGATGGCGTCCGTGCCGTGCGCCAGGGCGCGGGCGAGCGTGACGGTCTCGGCCGTCTTCTGCCGGGCGAACGCGAGCCAGCGCAGCAGCTGCGGGTCGATGGCGCGCTCGGCCGACGTGTCCAGCGGGACGTGCAGCAGGGAGCAGGAAGGGGCGACGTCCACGCGGTCGGCCAGGCCCAGGAGGGTGCCGAGCGTGGTGAGGGACTTCTCCAGGTCGTTGATCCAGATGTTGCGGCCGTCCACGACGCCCGCGACGAGGCGCTTGCCCGGCAGGCCGCCCGCGGCGGCGAGCGCCTCCAGGTTCGCGGCGGCCCGTCCGGTGAAGTCCAGTGCCAGGCCCTCGACGGGCGCCTTCGCGAGCACGGGCAGCGCCTCGCCGAGGCGGTCGAAGTAGGAGGCGACGAGCAGCTTCGGCCGGTCGGCGGCGCCGCCGAGCACCTGGTAGGCGCGGGCGGCGGCCGCCAGTTCGGCGGGCGTGCGGTCGGCGGCGAGCGCCGGCTCGTCCAGCTGCACCCACGCGGCGCCCGCCGCCCGCAGGTCGGCCAGCACCTCGGCGTAGACGGGCAGCAGCCGGTCCAGCAGGGACAGCGGCTCGAAGCCGTCGGCCACCCCGGGCGCGGGCTTGGCGAGCAGGAGGTACGTGACGGGGCCGACCAGCACGGGCCGGGCGGTGAGGCCCTGGGCGGAGGCTTCCTTCAGCTCGGCGACCTGCTTGGCGGAGTCGGCGGTGAACGCGGTGCCGGGGGCGAGTTCGGGGACGAGGTAGTGGTAGTTGGTGTCGAACCACTTGGTCATCTCCAGCGGCGCCACGTCCTGCGTGCCGCGCGCCATGGCGAAGTAGCCGTCCAGCGCGTCCGCCTCGAAGGCGGCGCGGTGGCGTTCGGGGATCGCGCCGACCATGACGGTGGTGTCGAGGACGTGGTCGTAGTACGAGAAGTCGCCGGTGGGCACCTCGTGGATGCCTGCGTCGGCGAGCTGCCGCCAGTTGGCACGGCGCAGTTCTCCGGCGGTGGCGCGGAGGGCCCCGGCGGTGACGCGGCCCTTCCAGTAGCCCTCGATCGCCTTCTTCAGTTCCCGGTTCTGCCCCTGCCTGGGGTAGCCGTGGACGGTGGCCTGCGGTGCCGCGGCTGCGGACTCGGATGTCACGGAACTCTCCTTCGCGAGTGTGTGTCCTGACCATCCCGGCGGGGGAGGGGCGCGAAGGGGTGACGACCTGGCGGCGACGGTGTACCGCGTGCCATCGCCGTGGCACGGCCGTCCGCCTGGTGTGCACGCCGACCCGCCCTCGGGGTCACCGGGATGTCCGCGCGCGGCGGGCCGCGCACGGGCAGCGGGCAGGTCTTCGGACTCACGGGCGCGTCCTCACGGGGAGGACACCTACTGGCCGTCGCTTCCCGGGCCCGCGGGGGCCCAGTGCTGTATGACGGCGGTCGTTCCCGTTCACCGCTGCGGGGCAGTCCCGGATTCCCACCGGGTTCCCTCTTGCGACGCGCCTGCCTGGCGGGCAGGGCGGACCAGCTGCTGCCGTCAGCCTAGAGGGCCGCCGGGGGCCGCGCACCACACCGCTCGCATCGCGGACACCGCCCGGCGCCAGGGCCGGTTGTCCTGCGAATCGGAGTGTGCCACAGTGACATCCGTTCGATTCGACGGTCGGTTGACGATCGGACCCGCGCAAGACAGCGCGCGGGACGGTCAGTTCACGGTCGCCCCCGGGCGCCGCCCGGCCATCGGAACGGACATGTGGTGCCATGCCGTGGGAGAAGCCGGTCGAATTCCGGCACTGTCCCGCAACCGTGGGCATCCCGCCGTCCCGGCGGGGTGCGAGTCGGATCGCCCTCGGCGCGGTGATGCTTCGTCGACATCCGTCGTGGACTGCGGACAGCGAAGACGCCCGGCCGCCCCCGCGCCGGATGCCTTCCCTCCTCCCCGGGACACGCGCGGCGCACTCGGGAGGGGACCCCCATGGACGGACCGGCCGCACGAAGACTCGACCGCGCCCCGGCGCGGCGACGGGCCCTCCCGGCCGTCCTCCTCCTGCTGCTGCTCGGCCTCCTCGCGCAGGCCGTCCCCGCCACGGCCGACACGGGCACCGCCGCCGAGTGCGCGCCCTCCGGCAGCGCCGGGCTCGTGATCGACTTCGGCACCGTCGCCGACCCCCTGGCCGGCGAACGCCCCGCCCCCGCCGTCACCTGGTCCTGCGCCGGCACCGCGGCCGGGGGCACCGGCCGGCCGCCCACCGGCGCCGAGATGTTCCCGCTGACCGGCCACACCGTGCGCTTCCACACCAACGGCCTCGTCTGCGCCATCGACGGCTACCCCGCCACCGGCTGCGGCGAGACCCGCCCGGACGGCACCACCCGCTACTGGTCCTACTGGGCGCACGACGCCTCCCGCGGCCCCGGCTGGGCCTACTCCGGCGTCGGCCCCGGCACCCGCCGCCTCGCCAACGGCTCGGTGGACGGCTGGCGTTACGTCGAGACGCGCGGCGCCGAGGCCCAGGCCCCGCAGCCCCGGCAGGCCCCCGACTGGGACGTCCTGTGCTGCCAGGCTCCGCCCGCGAGCGTCCCCGCCGCCCCCACGGACGTCCGCGCCACCGCCGGGATCGCCGCCGCCACCGTCACCTGGGAACCCCCGGCGGGCCCCGCGCCCGTGACGGGCTACTCCGTCGAGGCCGCACCCGGCGGCGCGCGCGTGGAGGTGCCCGGCGACACGACCACCGCCACCGTGCCCAGGCTCACCCCCGGCACCCCGTACACCTTCCGCGTCCGCGCCCAGAACGGCGCGGGCGAGTCCGCCGCTTCCGCCCCCAGCGACCCGGTCGTCCCCGCCGCGCCGGGCACGACCGCCCCCGCCGCCCCCGACCAGGTACGGGCGCGCGGCGGCGTCCGCGAGGCGACCGTCACCTGGCGCGCGCCGGGCGACGACGGCGGCGCGCCCGTCACCTCGTACACCGTCCGGGCCGACCCCGGCGGCGCCACCGCCACGGCCACCGGCACCACGGCCACCGTCACCGGCCTCGACCCGGCGGACGCGTACACCTTCACCGTCCTGGCGGTGAACGCCGCCGGGGCGTCCGCGCCCTCGGCGCCCTCCGCGCCCGTCGCCGTCACGGCGGCTGACCCCCGCCTCGTGCCCGGCCGGATCACCACCCTCGCCGGGACCGGCGCCCAGGACTTCTCCGGCGACGGCGGCCCGGCGGCCGACGCGGCGCTCAGCAACCCGTTCGGCGTCGCCACCGACGCCTCGGGCGACATCTGGATCGCCGACACCGGCAACCAGCGCGTCCGCCGCGTGGACGCCGCCACCGGCACCGTCACCACCGTCGCGGGCAACGGCACACGCGGCTACGGCGGCGACGGCGGCCCCGCCACCGACGCGTCCCTGCGCGACCCGAACGCCGTCGCGATCGGCCCCGACGGCGACCTGTGGATCGCCGACACCGGCAACCGCCGCGTCCGCCGCGTGGACGCCGCCACCGGCACCGTCACCACCGTCCTCGGCACCGGATCGCGCGGCGACACCGGCGACGGCGGCCCCGGCACCGAGGCCAGGATCGGCTCCCCCAGCGGCATCGCCGTCGCCCCGGACGGGACGGCGTACGTCAGCGACACCAACGCGTCGCGCGTCCGCGCCCTCGCGCCGGACACCGGCGTCGTCACCGCGTTCGCCGGTACGGGCCGCGCCGGGTTCTCCGGCGACGGCGGGCCCGCGACGGAGGCCGCGTTCTCGTTCAGCTCGGCCGCCGCACTGGCCGTCGACGCGTCGGGCGGCGTCCTCGTCACCGACCCGGGCAACCAGCGCGTCCGCCGCGTGGACACCGCCACCGGCACCGTCACCACCGTCGCGGGCGACGGCACCGCCGGGCACGGCGGCGACGGCGGCCCCGCCACGCGCGCACAACTCCTCTCGCCCGGCGGCGTGTCCGCCGGTCCCGGGGGCGAGCTGTACGTCTCGCAGCCGGGCGCCGTCCGCCGGATCGACCCGGACGGGACCATCACCACCGTCGCGGGCGACGGCACACCCGGGTACAGCGGCGACGGCCTCCCCGCCACGCGCGCCCGCGTCCAGGGCGGCTACGCCGTCGCGGCCGACCCCGCCGGGAACGTCCTCGTCGCCGAGGGCCAGCAGCACCGCGTCCGCCGCGTCACCGGCCCCGACGACGAGGCGCCGACCGTACGCCTCACCGCCGTCCCCGCGCCCCGCGGCACCGAACGCGACGCGACCGCCGAGTTCACCGTGGACGACCCGGCCGCCACCACCGCCTGCGCGCTCGACGGCGCCGAGCCCGCCCCGTGCACCTCGCCCTGGCGCGCCGAAGGCCTCGGCGACGGCACGCACACCCTCACCGTCACGGCCACCGACCCGGCGGGCAACTCCGGTACGGCGCGGGCCACCTGGGAGATCGTGCCCCTCACCGGCACCGACCCCGACGCCGCCGACGCCCTCGCCTGGCTCACCCGCGAACTCCAGCGCGGCGGCCACATCCTCGACCGCGCCGGTACGCCCGACCCGGGCCTGACCGCCGACGCGCTCCTCGCCCTCGCCGCGGCCGACCCGGCCGGCGCCACCGCGCAGCGCACCGCCGACACCCTCGCCGGGCACGCCGCCGACTACGTCACCCCCGCCCCCGGCACGCTGCTGTCGGGACCGCTCGCCAAGCTCACCCTCGTCCTCGCCGCCACCGGCCACGACATCCACGACACCGGCGGCCTCGACCTGGAGGCCGCGCTGCGCGGCCTCATGGTCACCTCGGGCCCCGACACCGGACGCTTCGCCGACCGCAACCCCGGCGGCCAGGACAGCGGCAACACGTTCGGCCAGTCCTTCGCCGTCCTCGCCCTCGCCCGCACCGGCGACGGCGTACCCGAGGCGGCCGTCGCCGACCTGACGGAACGCCAGTGCCCCTCAGGCGGCTTCCGCCTCACCCCCGGCACCGGCACCTGCACCGGCGACACTGACACCACCGCCCTGGCCGTCCAGGCCCTGCTGACCGTCCCGCGCACCGACGGCCTCGACCGCGTCCTCGGCCGCGCCGTCGGCTGGCTGCTCTCCCGCCAGGACACCGCCACCGGCGCGTTCGGCGGCACGGGACCCACCCGCGAACCCAACGCCAACTCCACCGGCCTCATCGCCCAGACCCTCGCCGCCACCGGACAGACCGACGCCGCCGCCCGCGCCGCCGACTGGCTGCGCACCCTCCAGCTGACCGGCGGCGACGACGCGGGCGCCCTCGCGTACAACCCCGAGGCGTACGACGACGGCCGCCGCTACGGGCTCGACGGCACCGTCCGCGACGAGTGGCGCCGCTCCACCACCCAGGCCGTCCTCGGTCTCGGCCTGCCCGCCATGGGCGCCATCGGCGTCGCGGAACCGCCGCCCGTCGAGCCGGTCGAGCCCGTCGATCCCGGCCCCGAGGACCCGGGCGACCCCGGCCCCGTCACCGAACCCGCCGTCACCGCCACACCCGCCGCCGTCAGGCCGGGCGAGACCGTGACCCTCGGCGGCGAGGGCTTCACCCCGGGCCGCCCGGTGGCCGCCGGACTCAGCGGCGCGGCCACGGCCCAGCTGCCGGACGGCACCGCCGACGAACGGGGCCGGGTGACGTTCACCTGGACCGTCCCCGCCGACGCCGCGCCCGGCACGGTCACCGCGGGACTGGTGGACCTCGCCAACGGCGCGGCGGCCTGGGCCGCGTTCGAGGTCGTCACCGACCCCGCCACGGGCGGCGGCGGTCCGCCCGGCGGCGCCCCGGGCGGCACCCTGCCCTCCACCGGCGCCGACCCCGCGCTCGTCCTGCTCCTGGCCGCCGCGCTCAGCGCCCTCGGCCTCCTCCTGCGCCGCTCCCGGCGGCGCGGGCCACCGGCCGCACGCACCCCCTGACCTTCCCCCGGCACACCCCCTGACACCCGGGTCACACCAGGCCCGGGACACCCATCACAGGAGAACACGTGTCCATACGTGCAGCGATTCGTCCGCGTAGATCCGTCTTCACGGCACTTGCCGCAGGTGTCGCGCTCGCCCTGTCCGTCCCGGTCGGCGCGGCGCACGCCGACCCGCCCACCGACGACCCCCAGACCGCCGCCGACTACGCCGCGGGCTGGCTCGCGGACCAGTTCGCGACCGACACGGACGGCGCGTACATCCCCCTCCCCGCGGGCGGGGCCAACGTCTCCGACACCGCGCAGTCCGCGCTCGCGCTCGCCGCCGCGGGGGCCGAGGAGGCCACCTTCGACGACGCCGTGGACTGGCTCACCGCCAACGCGGCGGACATCATCACCGTCGGCGGCGCCGACGACCCCGGCCGCATCGGCTACCTGCTGCTGCTCGCCGACGCGGCGGGCGAGGACCCCACCGACTTCGGCGGCGTGGACCTGCTCGACCGCCTCGACGGCACCCTCACCTCCAGCGGCCTCTACGGCACGGCCGACCCCACGTGGGACGGCGTGTTCCGCCAGTCCCTCGCCCTCCTCGGCCTGCGCGCCCACGGCGAGACCGTGCCCACCACCGCCCGGAACTGGCTCGCGGACCAGCAGTGCGACGCGGCCTCGCCCGCCGCCGCGGCCGGGGGCTTCCCGTCGTACCGCGCGGACACCACCGTCGCCTGCACCGCGTCCGGGCCCGAGACCAACTCGACGGCCCTCGCCGTCCAGGCGTTCGCCGCCGTCGACGCGACCGCCTACGGCGCGGCCGTGGACGACGCCCTCGACTACCTCGCCGGGGCCCAGGAGGCCGACGCGGGCTTCCCCTTCGCCCCCGGCTACGGCTCCGACCCCAACTCGACCGCCCTCGTCGTCCAGGCCATCGCGGCCGCGGGCGAGGACCCGGCCGGGACCGCCTGGCAGGTCGGCGGCAGCACCCCGTACGACTCGCTGCTGAGCTGGCAGGTCGGCTGCGACGCCCCCGCCTCCGACGTCGGCGCGTTCGCCTCGCCGTGGAGCTCCGGCGCCCCCGACCAGCTGGCCACGCAGCAGGCCGTCTGGGGCGCGGCGGGGACGCCGTTCCCGCTCGACCCGTCCTTCACCTCGCCGACGCCGGTGCCCTGCACCGCCTGACGGCCGCCGCGCCCGCGCCGGACGCACCGCCCGGCGCGGGCACCGGCTACCGGCTGGCCGTCATGTGGTCGGCGACGCGCAGGGCGTTGGCGAAGATGGTGAGCACCGGGTTCACCCCGCCGTTGGTCACCAGGGCCGAGCCGTCCACCACGCGCAGGTTGCCGTGCCCCCAGACGCGGCCCCACGGGTCGGTCACCGAGGAGGCCGGGTCGGTGCCCATCCGGCAGGTCCCCGCCTGGTGCTGCCCGCCGCTCGGCCCGGCGTCCGGCGGCGTCAGCCCGGCGCGTACGGCCCGCCGCGCGCCCGAGGCGGTCAGCCACTCGACGCACCGCTCGGCGAGGAACGCCTGCCCGCGCAGGTCCTCCGGGTGCGGGTGCCCGCCCAGCACGGCGACGGGTATCCCCAGCCGGTCCCGCGTCCCCGGGGCCACGCGCACGCGGGCGTCCGCCGTCGTCACCTCCTGGATCGGCGCGGCGAGCCGCAGCATCCGCAGCGACAGGTCCCGCATGCCGCGCTTCGCCTCCGCGCCCCACGGCGGGATGATCCCGGTGTCCGCCAGGTAGTGGTACGTGGCGGCCGGCGTCGGCACGAACTCCCGCGCCAGGATGCCCCCGCCGACGATCCCCGGGTTGTCCTGCCGGAAGTCGGTCACCGCGATCGACGGGCCGGGACCGACCATGTCCTCCACCGGGTCGGCGAAGATCCCCACGGCCGACGCGTACAGGTGCCCCTGGAGGTGGCGGCCCACCTGGCCGGCCGCGTTCCCGACGCCGCGGGGCTCGCCGTCGTGGGCCGAGTTGAGCAGCAGCCGCGCCGTCTCCACGGCCCCGCCCGCCAGGACGACCTCACCGGCGCGCACCTCCGTACGCCACACGGCGCCGTCCCGCAGCCCGGCGACCGCCACGCCCGCCACCCGTCCGCCGCGCCCGACGAGCAGCCGGGCCGCCGTCGCCTCCGTGAGGATGCGGCACCTGCCGGTGGCGAACGCGCGGGCGAGCAGGGTGTTCCTGCTGTCGTTCTTGGCGTCCACGCGGCAGGCGAAGCCCACGCAGAGCGAGCACTGCGCGCAGCCCGAACGGCCCTGGTAGGGCTGGGAGTTGATCAGCAGCGGCACCGACACGGGGGACAGCCCGAGCCGTCCCGCGCCCGCGCGCAGCACCTCGTGCGCGGGCCCGGTGGGCAGGGCCGGCATCGGCAGCGGCCTGGCGCGCGTGCCGCCGTGCGGGCCGACGTCGGCGCCGCCGCTCACCCCGATCTCCCACTCGGCGCGCTCGTAGAACGGCGCCATCTCCTCGTACCCGAAGGGCCAGTCGGCGAGGGCGCTGCCCTCGGGGACGCCGTAGTGGGACGCCATCCGGAAGTCCACGGGGCCGAAGCGCCACGCCTGCGCGCCGTAGACCCGGGTGCCGCCGCCGACGGTCATGGCGTTGTTGCTCCACCGGGGGTCGGTGGGGGAGAGGGGCAGCAGCCGGGTCCCGTCGTCGAGGAGCCGGGGGTTGCCGTCCGGGGCGGGGCCGCTGAGGGGCGGGAAGCCCCAGGTCGTACGGGGGTTGCGCAGGTGGTCGGCGGACAGCTCCTCCGCGCCCGGCCAGGCGCCCGACTCCACGACCAGCACGCTGCGGCCCGACTCGGCGAGGCGGCAGGCGGCGGCGCCGCCGCCCGCGCCCGAGCCGACGACCACGGCGTCGTACCGCGCGGCGAGCCCGCCGGGGGTGACGGCGGCGTGCCGCGGCTCGGGGGCGGGGCGGGCGGCGAGGTAGGCGGGCGGGCCGGGCCGCCAGCCGGTCATGGCCCAGGAGGCGGCGCCCGCGTTGCCGCCGTTCGCCTCGTCCGCGAAGTAGCCCTCGGCGACGAGCCCCGCGAACCACACGAGGTCCGGCTCACCGGCCAGGCCGTCGAGGAGGGAGGCCCGTTCCGTGTCCGTGAGCGCGGCGAACTCCCGGCCGTGGCGGGCGCGGGCGCGCGCGGTGACGAGGGCGAGGACCCGTCCGGCGCGTTCCCTCCTGGCGGGGTCCTCCGCCAGCGCCCGGCGCAGGAACGCGAGCCCCCCGGCATCCACCGCCGAGGGATGGCCGTCCCGGGGGAGGAGCGTGTCGAGGAGCGGCGCGTAGGCGGCGGTCTCGGACGGCACGGGTATCGGGGACTCGCTGGCTGGCACACGTGCTCCAGGGGGTGGGACGGCGGCGGGTGGGACGATACGGGCGCCGCACCACCCGGTCAATCGCCCCCGCCCCCCGACCGCGCAGGTCAGGCGTCGCGCAGCACGGCCACCCGCTCGGCGAGCGCCTCGTCCGTCGCCTGGACCGCGGCAGGGCCCCGCCGTGGCGGACGCCGCGGCGGTGCGGGACGGCCACGCCCGAGCCGTCCGCACCGCATGGGCACAACTCCGCCCCGTCTGTGGGGAGCCTGTCGGCCTTGTGCCGTGAGGGTCCGCGCGAGTCCTGGGGATCTCGTGCACGCCCTGCGCGAAGCGTTGACAAGTGCGTGACATGCTTGAAATCTTGACTCGACGCGCAAGGAAGCGACTGGACGACTCAAAATCTTGCGTAAGTTAACGCAACTTTCCGGCAGTCAGTCTGTCGGTGTCTCAGTTCACCCCCCACACCCCGTCAGCCCCACAGACGGCGAACCCGCACCACCACCCCCACACCCGGCGTACCCGCGTTCCCGTCGTCCCGCGGCCGGTCCGATCGGAGCGGCGTCCCCACACGGCGCTCCTACGGAAAAAGGACCCCCACATGACACGACACCACCCCGGGCTGCGGCTCGCAGCCGCCGTCCCCCTGGCAGGCCTGGTCGTCCTCGGCCTGGTGCCCGCCGCCCCGGCATCCGCCGGCGACGCCCCCGCCCCCGCCGCCGAGGCGACCGGCGCGGCGCTGCCGTACACCGAGTACGAGGCGGAGGACGGCCGGCACAACGGCACGCTGCTCCAGACCGACCCCGAACGCACCTTCGGGCACACCAACTACGCCACCGAGTCCTCGGGC
>NZ_JBJZOH010000017.1:0-115001 GCF_047200595.1 Streptomyces sp. MS19
AGCGTCCCGGACGCGCGGATCACCAATGTCCGCATCGACGGCTCGAACAACGGCGCGGGCATCCTCGCGATGGCGGGGGCGCGCGGCAGCGCGACGCTCACCAATGTCACGATCACGGACTCGGCCGACGGCCACATCGTCGTCCAGCCCGGCTCGCAGTTCGTCATCACCGGCGGCAACACCGGCGGTGCCTCCCAGCAGGACTCCCCGCGGCAGGACTCCCGCCAGGACGCGGCGGCAGCGCCCGTGGTCGCGCCGTCGTCACGGCGCGGCGCGGTCTGACCCGCCACCACCGCGGGCCCGTGGTCCCCGGCGGACCACGGGCCCCACGGCCGCCCGGCCCGCGCCCTCCCCGGGGCGCGGGCCGGGCGCGGTCCGGTTCAGACGCTCAGCGCCTCCCGCACCGCGCGTTCCGCGCCCGCGCCCCTGGCGCCGGACGACGTGACGCGGCCCGCCTCCAGCACGTGGTACCGCTCGGCGGCGCGCAGCGCGAAGGCGATGTGCTGCTCGACCAGCAGCACGGAAAGACCCGACGCGCCGAGGCCGAGCACCGTCTCCTGGATCTCCGCGACGACGGACGGCTGGATGCCCTCGGTCGGCTCGTCGAGCAGCAGCAGGCGCGGCCGGGTCAGCAGGGCGCGGGCGAGGGCGAGCTGCTGCCGCTGGCCGCCGGAGAGCAGCCCGGCGCGGCGGCCGGTGACGGCCCGCAGCGCGGGGAAGCGGTCCAGCGCCTCGTCCAGCGCCGCGCGCCCGTCGCGCCGCGCGTCGGCGACGAGCCGCAGGTTCTCCAGCGCGGTGAGCTGCGGGAAGCTCTGCTGCCCCTGCGGTACGTACGCGAGGCCGCGCCGCACCCGCCGGTGGGCGGACAGCCGCGTGATGTCCTCGCCCTCGAACAGCACGGCGCCCGACCGGGGCCGCAGCAGTCCGACGACGGCGCGCAGCAGCGTGGACTTGCCCGCGCCGTTGTGCCCGAGGACGGCCGCCACACCGTCGGCCGGCACGGACAGGGACACGCCGTGCAGGACGGTGGTGCGCCCGTACCCGGCCGTCAGCCCGGTGACCTCCAGCATCAGGCGACTCCTTCCTTCTGCTCTCCCGCGGGGCTGTGCTCATCGGGGCTGTGGCCCAGGTAGACCTCCTGGACGCGCGGGTCGGCCCTGACCTCGGCCACCGAGCCCTCGCTGAGCACACGCCCCGCGTGCAGGACGGTGACGCTGCTGGCGAAGGCGCGCATGAAGTCCATGTCGTGCTCGATGACGACGACGGTGCGGTCCGCCGCGATACGCCGCAGCAGGCCGCCGGTCGCGTCCCGTTCCTCGTGGCTCATGCCGGCGACCGGCTCGTCGAGGAGCAGCAGTTGCACGTCCTGGACGAGGAGCATGCCGATCTCCAGCCACTGGCGGCGGCCGTGCGCGAGCGTCCCGGCGAGGTCGCCGCGCCGGTCGGCGAGGCCGATGGTCTCCAGCGCGCGGGCGACGGCCTCGGGGACGCCCCGGCGGCGGCGCAGCAGCGCGGCGGGGGAACGCCCCGCGCCCGCGGCGATGTCGAGGTTCTGGAGGACGGTGAGGTTCTCGAAGACGGTGGCGGTCTGGAACGTGCGGCCGATGCCGAGGCGGACGATGCGGTGCACGGGTCTGCCGAGCAGCTCCGTGCCGCCGAACTCGGCGGAGCCGGCCGCGGGCACCAGGCCCGTCACGGCGTCCACCAGCGTCGTCTTGCCCGCGCCGTTGGGCCCGATCAGGAAGCGCAGGTCGCCCGGCCCGACGGTGAGGCTCACGCCGTCCACGGCGGTGAAGCCGTCGAACGTGACGCGCAGGTCGGTGATCCGCAGGCCCTTCAGCGGTTCGTCGGGGGTCGTCATGCGGGCACCTCCGCCGGGCGCGGGCCGCGGCGGGCGAGCAGCCGCCGCAGCGAGACGAGTCCGCCGGGCAGGAACGCCACGACGGCGATGAAGAGAC
Source organism: Streptomyces sp. MS19 (assembly GCF_047200595.1). Taxonomy (NCBI): domain Bacteria; kingdom Bacillati; phylum Actinomycetota; class Actinomycetes; order Kitasatosporales; family Streptomycetaceae; genus Streptomyces; species Streptomyces sp. MS19. The sequence goes on from NZ_JBJZOH010000017.1 coordinate 1,959, forward strand.
CGGCCTGGAAGTACGTCCACGCCGCCGGGAACTCCTCGGACAGCGAGGTCTGCGCCCAGGCGACCGCGACGGCGCCCGCGGCCGCGCCGGCCACGCTGGCGCGGCCGCCGATGGCCGCGCCGATCACGAACTGGATGGACGGCGCGATCCCGATCAGGGCCGGGGAGATGATCCCCACGGCCGGGACGAACAGGGCGCCCGCGATGCCCGCCATGCCCGCCGACAGGACGTAGGCCGCCAGTTTGACGAGCGCCGGGTCGTAGCCGAGGAAGCGGACGCGTTCCTCCGAGTCCCGGACGGCGACGAGGAGTTCGCCGTAGCGGCTGAGGAACAGCTGCCGTGTCAGGACCATCAGGGCGAGCAGGACGCCCGCGATGAGGAAGTAGACGGTCCGCCGGTTGACCGGGTCGAGGAGCGAGAAGCCGAAGAAGCCCTGGAAGTTGGTCAGGCCGTTGGTGCCGCCCGTGGTGGCCTGCTGGCCGACGAGGAGGATCGCGAACGCGGCGGCGAGCGCCTGGCTGAGGATGGCGAAGTACGCGCCGCGCACGCGGCGGCGGAAGACCGCGTAGCCGATGGCCGCCGCGATCCCCATGGGCAGCAGCAGCACGGCGGCCAGGGCGACCGCCGGTGAGCGGAACGGCTCCCACCACCACGGGAGTGCGTTCGCGTCGCCGTACAGCAGCATGAAGTCGGGGAGCTGCCCGGCGCCCGCGTCGGCGAGCTTGAGGTGCATCGCCATCGCGTAGCCGCCCAGGCCGAAGAAGAGGCCCTGGCCGAGGGTCAGCATGCCGCCGCGCCCCCAGGCGAGCGAGATGCCGACGGCGACGATGGCGAAGCACAGGTAGCGGGCCAGCTGCCCGAGCCTGAAGTCGCCCAGCAGCGCCGGGGCGACGGCGAACAGCAGCACGGCGAGGAGCGCGTAGCCCGCGGGCGCGCGCCAGCGGTCGAGCGTACGGGTGGTCATGCCAGGCTCCGGGTCCGCAGGGTGTGGATGCCTTGGGGGCGCCACTGGAGGAAGGCCACGATGGCGATCAGGACGGTGACGCGGGCGACGCTGACGGTCGTCGAGTACTCCATCACCGCCTGGAGGACGCCGAGGGCGAACGCGGCGATCACCGCGCCGCGCAGCCGCCCGATGCCGCCGACGACGATCACGAGGAACGCGTCGATGATCACGTTCGTGCCCATCGTGGGCCCGATCGGTCCCACCAGGGTCAGGGCGACCCCGGCGAGACCGGCGAGGCCCGAGCCGGCGAAGAACGTGAGCCGGTCCACGCGGCCCGTCGCGATGCCGGACGCCTCCGCCAGGTCGCGGTGCTGCACGACGGCCCGGATGCGGCGGCCGAGCGGCGTGCACCGCAGCGTCAGTGTGAGGGCCGCGACGGCGGCGACGGCCAGGCCCAGGATGAACAGCCTGCTGTACGCCAGGGTGAGCGGGTCGTCGCCGCCGATCAGGGTCAGCCGCCCGGACAGCCAGCCGGGCGACTCGGTGTGCACGTTCGGCGCGCCGAAGATGTCGCGGGCCAGCTGCTGGAGCATCAGGGAGACGCCCCAGGTGACCAGCAGCGTGTCCAGCGGACGCGCGTACAGCCGCCGGATCAGCAGCCACTCCAGCAGGGCGCCCATCGCCCCGGCGACCAGGAAGGCCACCGGGAGCGCGAGGAGGAGCGAGAGCCCGGCGTCCTCGACGGGCCCTTGCAGCACGTACACGGTGTAGGCGCCCGCCATGATGAACTCGCCGTGCGCCATGTTGATGACGCCCATCTGCCCGAAGGTCAGGGAGAGTCCGAGCGCGATGAGCAGCAGGACGGCGCCGATGCTGACGCCGGTGAACGACTGGCTGAGGTAGACCGTCATGTCAGGACAGGCCCTCGGCCCACGGGTAGCCCTCCAGGTAGGGGTCGGGGCGTATCGGCTCGTCCGACGACCAGACCTCGGTGATGCTTCCGTCGGCGCCGATGCGGCCGATGCGGCTGGTCTTGTAGAGGTGCTGCGTCTCGCCGTCCACGGTGACGGTGCCCTCGGGGGCGTCGAACGTGATGCCGTCGGCGGCGGCGCGGACGTCCTCCACGTCGAACGACCCGGCCTCCTCGACCATCCGCGCCCAGAGGTGGACGGAGGTGTAGGCGGCCTCCATGGGGTCGGAGGTGGGGCGGTCCTCGCCGTAGCGTTCCTGGTAGGCGGCGACGAAGCCCTCGTTGGCGGTGCTCTCGGTGGTCTGGTAGTAGTTCCAGGCCGTGAGCTGGCCCGCCAGGTACTCGGCGCCGATGCTCGCCACCTCCTCCTCGGCGATGGAGACGGACAGGACGGGCATCTCCTCGGCGGTGAGCCCGGCCGCGGCGTACTCCCGGAAGAACGAGACGTTGCTGTCGCCGTTGAGGGTGTTGAACACCGCGTCGGCGCCGGAGTCCTCCACCTTGTTGGCGATGGTGGCGAACTCGGTCGAGCCCAGCGGCGCGTAGTCCTCGCCGGCGATCTCGATGCCGTGCTCCTCGGCGTAGGCGGTGATGATGCGGTTGGCGGTGCGCGGGAAGACGTAGTCGCTGCCGACGAGGTAGAGGGACTCGACGCCCTCCTCCTCGCGCAGGTAGTCGAGCGCCGGGATGATCTGCTGGTTGGTGGTCGCGCCGGTGTAGAAGATGTTGGGCGACTGCTCCAGGCCCTCGTACTGCACGGGGTAGAAGAGGAGCGAGCCGTTCTGCTCGAAGACGGGCAGCACGGCCTTGCGGCTCGCCGAGGTCCAGCAGCCGAAGACGGCGGCCACGCCGTCCTGGAGGATCAGCTTCTCCGACTTCTCGGCGAAGGTGGGCCAGTCGGAGGCGCCGTCCTCGCTGATCGGCTCGATCTGCCGGCCGAGGACGCCCCCGGCCGCGTTGATCTCGTCGATCGCCAGGAGCAGCGCGTCCCGTACGGTGACCTCGCTGATCGCCATGGTGCCGGAGAGGGAGTTGAGCAGGCCGACCTTGATCGTGTCGCCCGAGGTGTCCACCTCGGCGGCGGCGCTGCCCGCGGTCTCCTCGCCGGTGCGGGCGCCGCAGGCGGTGAGTGTCATGGCGGTGAGCGCCGACACGGCGGCGGCGAACAGGCGGAAGCGCCGTCCACGGAATCTGGGCATGTCCGTCCTCCATGTCCCGCCCGAGTGGCGGGGTAAGGGGAAGGTGACACCGGGCCGCGCCGCCCGGCCTGAACATGCCACAGCCTCAACAGGCTTGATTTCTCCGGGATTTCTCGACAGTTAACACTTCCGGTCGGAAGGAACCGGCCGTCAGGCCTGGCGCGTGCTCCAGGCGTCGAGGTCGGCCGTCACCCGGAAGTCGAGGCCGTCCGCCTCGGCGAGGTAGATCCGCTGCCTGACATGGCGGCCGCTCAGCCGCAGCAGGCCGCGGGCGCCCTCGTAACTCACGCGCTCGGCCGCCCGTTCGATCGCCGGGACGCGCCAGGAACCGGCCGCGGCGACGAGGGCCGCCAGCAGCAGCACGCCCTCGTAGCAGGACTCCCCCAGCGTGCTGGGCGCGGGCGCGCCGTGGCCGAAGCGCGCGGCGTAGCGGCCGTGGAAGTCGAGCGTGTCGGCGGTGGCGAGCGAGCCGAAGAACCCGGCCGTGGCGGTGAGTCCGCGGGTGGCGTCGGGGCCGCTGGCGAGCAGCATGTTCTCGTCCATGAGCGTGCTCAGCCGCAGGGCGCGGCGGTCGAGCCCGGCGGCGGCCCAGGCGCGGTTGAAGCGGACGGCGTCGCTGCCGACGAGGAGCATCAGCACGGCGTCGGCGTCGTGGCGCTCGACGCGGCGCAGGGCGGCGGTGAAGTCGTCGGTGCCGAGCGGGAGGTAGGTGGCGCCGCAGATCCGGCCGCCGCTCTCGCGGGCGTACACGTGGGCGGCGCGCGCGGTCCGGCGCGGCCACACGTAGTCGTTGCCGACGACGTACCAGCGGCGTACGCGGTGCTCGGCGGCGAGCAGCCGCATGGCGGGCCGGAGTTGTCCTTCGGGGGTCTCGCTGGTGAGGTAGACGCCGGGGGTCGTCTCGCCGCCCTCGTACAGCGCCGTATACACGTACGGCACGCGGCCGGCGAGGCGCGGGGCGAGCGCGCGGCGCACCGGGGAGATGTGCCAGCCGGTGACGGCGCGCACGATCCCGGCGTCCACGAGGGCGGCGACCTCGGCGGCCACCTGCCGCGGCGGGGCGCCGCCGTCCACGGTGACCAGGCGCAGTTCGCGGCCGAGGAGACCGCCCGCGGCGTTCACCTCGTCGGCGGCGAGCCGGGCGCACAGCTCGCAGGCGGGGCCGAAGATCCCGGCGGGGCCCTGGCGCGGCACGACCAGCGCGACGCCGAAGGTGTCGGCGTCGGCGGCGAGCCACTCTCCGTCGGCCATCGGCCCATCATCCCGGGTTTGTACGATGGTTGGCCCGTCGCCCGAGGAGTGAGATGGCCGTGCCGAGCGAGGAACGACCCGGGGAGCTGGCCGCTCTGCTCGCCAGGGCCGGGCGGCTGTCGGACCGCAGGCTGCGCGCCGTCCTGGAGGGCGCGGGCTGCTCGGCCGACGCGTGGCGCGTCCTCGACCTGCTCGCCGACGGCGAGGGGCACGGCATGACGGCGGTCGCCGGGTGCGTGCTGCTGCCGCCGCCGACGCTGACCCGGCTGATGGACCAGCTGGTGGACGACGGGCTGGTGCACCGGCGGGTGGACCCGGTGGACCGGCGGCGCATCCTGGCGTATGTGACGCCGCGCGGCATGGAGTTGTGGCGGACGCTGGAGCGGCGGGTCGCGGAGAGCTGGGCGGGGCTGCCGGGCGGCGGGGACGACGAGCTGCTGACCGTGCTGCTGCGGCGGCTGGTGGCGCGCCTTGAGGACGCGTCGGCGGCGGACGGGCGCGCACAGCATGCCCGTTGACGGCGCGTCGGCTCCTTCCGGTGCCGCACGGCGCTCGCTAGGCTGCTCCGTCAGGCACGCCCGTGCGCGCGACCGAGGAGGCGTCATGCCGAGCGTCATCGCCCGACCCGTGCGGACCGCCCTCCCCCTGCTGGCCGCGCTGCTCGCGGCGGCCGGCTGCTCGGCGGACGGCGGCCGGGAGGACTCGCCGGAGGCCACGCGGGAGGCGGCCAGGGCGGGGCAGACCCAGGAGGAGGCCCCGGCCGGTGCGATCGGCGATCCCGTGGCGGCGGCCGAGGTGTGCGACGGCGCGCTCTCGCCGGAGGCGGGCGCGGCGCTTGAGGGGCTGACGGGCGCGTCGGAGTTCGAAGAGCTGGGGGGCCAGGAGGCGGGGGACGCGGCGCCGGCCGACCTCGCCGCGTTTGCGGACGGGCTGCCGGCCTCCGAGGCGTACTACGAGGACTTCTGCGTCGTCGGGGCCGCGGGCGCCGGGGAGCCGTCCGCGCGCGTCGCCTTCGGCCTGCGCGAGGCGGTGGACGTGCCCGGGACGCCGGGGCCGCGGGAGGTCCGCTACGCGGCCGGGGACTACGCGTACGCCACCGACGCGTCGGCGATCGTCGTCTTCCCGTGCGCGGGCGCGGGCGCGGGCCCCGGGGACCCCGGACACGTGGAGGCGAACCTCTGGACCGGCGGGGACTCGCCCGCCACGCGTGACGCGCAGATCACCCTCGCCGTGTCCTTCTCCCGCGCGCTCGCCGGCCGGCTCGGCTGCCTGGACGGCGCGGGGCTGCCCGAGGGCGTGCCCGAGCGGGTCGCGGGGGGCTGACCCGCGGAGCCGGCCGGCGGGCCCGCGTTCACTCGGCGGGGGCGCCGCCGACGAAGGTGCGTTCCTGTGGGGACGCCACGAGTTCGACCATGGTGCCGGGGCGGAACTCCTCGCCGAGGACGCCGGTGACCGCGTCGGTGAGCGCGGCGGCGAGGCGCGCGGAGATCTCGGCGGCCCCGGGGCGGTCGAAGGCGGTGGCGCGGATGCCGAGGACCACCGAGACCTGGGTGTCCACCGCCTCGCCGCCCTGGGCGAAGCGGCCGCTGGGGACCCCGGTCAGGACGATGCCGACGAGGTGGCGGGCCCAGGCGCCGTAGACGTCGGCGACGGCGTCGGTCAGGGCGGCGACGAGCGCGGACTCGTTGCCCGCGAGCCTGTTCTCCGGGACGTGGACGGTCAGATGCGGCACGGCCGACTCCATTACCTTTGACAACAAAGCATTTGCCTACAAACATAACTCGGGCACCGCCCGGTGTCCACGCGGGCGGCCCCTCCGATCGGCCGAACCGCGCGCCCGATCCCGTGGCGCGGGACGGGAACGACGCGGGCCGTGGTGGCGTTGGGCGAATTGATGACTACGCTGTGCGATGTCGCCAGGTGAAGGAGGGCCGGAAGAGGCGGAGGACGAAGTCGAATGATCTGAGTGATCCGGGGTAGCCGCGGCCCATTAGTTCGTTTCCCTGTACAGCTACCCGCTGCGCAGACTGAGAGAAAGGCACCGGCGTGCCAGGCGACAAGCAGATCCGGGGACCGGCGACCACGTCGTGGCGCCCGTCGTTCACGAACTCGCGGACCGACCCCGTGGTCTTCGGTGTGACGGCTGCGATCACGCTGGCGTTCGTCCTGTGGGGCTCGATCGGCACGGATTCCCTGGCCGACGCGTCCTCCTCGGCGCTGAACAGCGTCATCCACAACGCGGGCTGGGCCTTCGTGCTCGCCGCGTCGTCGTTCGTGGTCTTCGCGCTCTGGCTGGCCATCAGCCGCTACGGCCGGATCACCCTCGGCACCGAGGGCGAGAAGCCCGAGTTCAGGACCGTGTCCTGGGTCGCGATGATGTTCAGCGCCGGCATGGGCATCGGCCTGATGTTCTACGGCGTGAACGAGCCGCTGAGCCACTTCGTCTCCCCGCCGCCCGGCACCTCGCCGGACGACCCGGGCGAGCGGATGTCCACCGCCCTGGCCACCACGCTGTTCCACTGGACCCTGCACCCCTGGGCGATCTACGCGGTCGTCGGCATGGCCATCGCGTACAGCACCTACCGGCGCAAGCGGCGGCAGACGATCAGCGCGGTCTTCACACCGCTGATCGGCGAGCGGCACGCGAACGGCGCGGTCGGCAGGGTCATCGACATCCTGGCGATCTTCGCGACCCTCTTCGGCTCGGCCGCCTCGCTCGGCCTCGGCGCCCTCCAGATCGGCAGCGGCATCGAGGAGGTCGGCTGGCTGGACAACGTCGGCACCGGACTGCTCGTCGTGCTGATCGCCGCGCTGACGACGGCGTTCATCGCGTCGGCCGTGTCGGGCGTCGCGAAGGGCATCCAGTGGCTGTCCAACATCAACATGGTGCTGGCGGCGCTGCTGGCCGTGTTCGTGTTCGTCGTCGGCCCGACCGTGCTGATGCTCGACCTGCTGCCGACCTCGCTCGGCTCCTTCATCGACAGCCTGCCGGGGATGGCCGCGCGCACCGAGGCCAGCGGTGGCGAGGAGGTCGCCGGGTGGCTGTCGGGCTGGACGGTCTTCTACTGGGCGTGGTGGATCTCGTGGACGCCGTTCGTGGGGCTGTTCATCGCGCGCATCAGCCGGGGCAGGACGATCCGGCAGTTCGTCGGCGGTGTGATCCTGGTCCCGAGCGCGGTCAGCCTGGTCTGGTTCGTGATCTTCGGCGGGACGGCGATGCGCCTGGAGGAGAACGGCGCGGACCTCACCAGCCAGTCCACCACCGAGGGACAGCTCTTCGCGGTGCTGCGCGAGTACCCCGTGGCCGGGCTGACGTCGGTCCTGGTGATGATCCTGGTCGGCATCTTCTTCGTCTCGGGCGCGGACGCGGCGTCGATCGTGATGGGCACCCTGTCGCAGCGCGGCACACTGGAGCCCGGCCGGGTGGTCGTCGTGTTCTGGGGCGTCCTGACCGGTGCCGTCGCGGCGGTGATGCTGCTGGTCGGCGGTGGCGGCTCCTCGGCCCTCGACGGATTGCAGAATCTGACGATCCTCGCGGCCGTACCGTTCGCCCTCGTCATGGTGGGACTGTGCTTCGCGCTGATGCGCGACCTGCGGCACGACCCGCTGATCGTGCGCGGCGAGCGCGGTGAGGCGGCCGTCGAGATGGCCGTCATCGCGGGCAACGAGAAGTACGACGGCGACTTCGAGATCCGCATCGGGCCGGGACCCGGCGGCGAGCAGACCGCGACCGCCGAGCCGCGGCCGGCGCAGCCCGCGGGCAGCTGAGGCCGTTCCGCCGCTCCCCCCGGCCCCGGTTCCCGGGCCGGGGGGCGGCGGACTCAGGCGGCGCCGCCGAACCGGTCGGGCCTGAACAGGCCGATCGGATGGGCGGTGGTGCCGGTGAGCGCCAGGTCGGCGAGGATCTCGCCCACGACCGGCACGAACTTGAAGCCGTGCCCCGAGAAGCCGCACGCGACGGTGACCGCCGGGTGCGCCGGGTGCGGCGCGATGACGAAGTGCTCGTCGGGCGTCGTGGTGTACATGCAGGTGGCGGCGCGCAGGTGGCGGCCCGGGAGGGTCGGCAGGCGGTCGGCCGCGTAGGCGGCGATGTCCGCGATCTCCTCGGGGCGCACCGTGCGGTCGATGGTCTCGGGGGCGCACTCCTCGCCCTTGCGGAAGAACGCGGCCTTGACGCCGCCCTCGGGCCCCTCGACGGCGGGGAAGCCGTAGATCTGGGCGCCCTCCGGGTCCTCCCAGATCCAGACCGGGTGGCGCTCCGGCGCGTACGGAGCCGTGCCGCCGGTGGGCGAGAACCAGTGCATGACCTGCCGTTCGACGGTGAACGCCACACCCAGGTCCGGGAGTTCGCGCGGCGCCCAGGCGCCGGGGCACAGTACGAGGTGCCCGGCCGTGTACGTGCCGCGCGCGGTGCTCACGCGGACGCCGCGGCCGCCCGGCAGCGCCTCCCACGAGGTGGCGGGCTCGTGGAACCGCAGGTCGGCGCCCGCCCTGGTGGCCAGCTCGATCTGGGCGGCGACGGTCTCCTCGGGGCGCAGCAGCCCGGCGCGTGGCTCGAAGAGGGCGATGTCGTCATCGTGCGGCGCGAAGGTGGGGAAGCGGCGGCGTAGCTCCGGGGCGTCGAGGATCTCGTGCGGCAGGTCCCAGGTCTCGGCGGCGTGGCGGCTGCCCGCGACGGTGCGGCTGTCGGGGCGGCCGATCATCAGGCCGCCGCAGAGGGTGGCGACGTCGCGGCCGGTGGCGCGTCCGAGGCGCTCGTACAGCTCGTGGGCGCGCAGCAGCAGGGGGACGTACGCGGCGCCCTCGAAGTACGACTGCCGCGTGATGCGCGAGGCACCGTGGCTCGATCCCTGGGCGTGGGCCGGGCCGAACCTCTCCAGGCCGAGGACGCGGGCGCCCCGCGCCGCGAGGTGGTCGGCGGCGGCGCTGCCCATGCCGCCGACGCCCAGCACGATGACGTCGTACCCGGTCGGCGCGGTCGCCACGGTCGGCACGGGGTTCCTCCTGGGGGTGCGGGGCCGGCGGGGACCGTTCCACTGTCTCGCACGGCCCCGGTCGCGCGGGCCCCGGGTCAGCCGACGGCGCGGGCGGCGGCGCGGCCCGCGGTCCGGCCGGAGAACAGGCAGCCGCCGAGGAACGTGCCCTCAAGCGAGCGGTAGCCGTGCATGCCGCCGCCGCCGAAGCCCGCGGCCTCGCCCGCCGCGTACACGCCGGGCAGCGGTTCGCCGTCCGGGGTGAGGACGCGGGCGGACAGGTCGGTCTCCAGGCCGCCGAGCGTCTTGCGGGTGAGAACGCCGAGGCGGACGGCGATGAGCGGCCCCGCGTCCGGGTCGAGCATGCGGTGCGGCGGTGCGACGCGGACGAGGCGGTCGCCCAGGTAGCGGCGGGCGGCGCGGACGGCGGCGAGCTGGAGGTCCTTGGAGAACGGGTTGCGGATCTCCCGGTCGTGGTCCTCGACGCGGCGGCGCAGCGCGGCCTCGTCGATCAGGGGCTCGGCGGTGAGGGCGTTCATGCCGCGCACCAGGGCGGACAGGTCGCGTTCGACCACGAAGTCCTGGCCGTGGTCCATGAACGCCTGGACGGGCGCGGGCGTCCCGGCGCGGGCGCGGCCGAGGACGTCGCAGACGCTCTTGCCGGTCAGGTCGGGGTTCTGCTCGGAGCCGGAGAGCGCGAACTCCTTCTCGATGATGCGGCGGGTGAGGACGAACCACGTGTGGTCGTGCCCGGTGCGGGTGATGTGGGCGAGCGTCCCGAGGGTGTCGAAGCCGGGGAAGTAGGGGGCGGGGAGCCGTTCGCCGGTGGCGTCGAGCCACAGCGACGAGGGGCCGGGGAGGATGCGGATGCCGTGCCGGGACCAGACGGGGTCCCAGTTGGTGACGCCCTCGGTGTAGTGCCACATGCGGTCGCGGTTGACGGCGTGGGCGCCCGCCTCCTCGGCGATGCCGATCATGCGGCCGTCCACGTGGGCGGGCACGCCGGACAGCAGGCGCGCGGGCGGGGTGCCGAGGCGCCGCGGCCAGTGGGCGCGGACGAGGTCCTGGTCGCCGCCGATGCCGCCCGAGGTGATCACGACGGCCTGGGCGCGCAGGCTGAACGCGCCCGCGACATGCCGGTTGCTGGCGGTGCCGCGGCGGGCGGCGCTGGGGGCGAGGACGTCGCCGGTGACGGTGTCCACCGTCCCGGCGGTGGCGGCGAGGCCCGTGACGCGGTGGCGGAAGCGGAGCTGGACGAGGCCGCGTTCGGCGGCGCGGCGCACGCGGCGTTCGAACGGGGCGAGGACGCCGGGGCCCGTGCCCCAGGTGATGTGGAAGCGGGGCACGGAGTTGCCGGGGCCGGTCGCGTCGCCGCCGCGCTCGGCCCAGCCGACGACGGGGAAGAACCGTATGCCGTGCCCGCGCAGCCAGGAGCGCTTCTCCCCGGCCGCGAAGTCGACATAGCTCTCCGCCCAGCGGCGCGGCCAGTGGTCCTCGGGCCGGTCGAACCCGGCGGTGCCGAGCCAGTCCTGCCAGGCCAGCGCGTGGCTGTCGCGGACGCCGAGGCGCCGCTGCTCGGGGGAGCCGACGAGGAAGAGGCCGCCGAACGACCAGTGGGCCTGGCCGCCGAGGGACGCCTCGGGCTCCTGGTCGAGGAGGATGACGCGGCGGCCCGCGTCGGCGAGTTCCGCGGTGGCGGCGAGGCCGGCCAGACCGGCTCCGATCACGATCACGTCGGCGTCGTACGCCATGCCGTCCCGTCCTCCCGTGCCGCGCTGCCGGTGGTGGTGCCGCTGTCGGCGCCCCTGTCGGTGCCGGACCGATCCTGCGGGTGGGGCGGGTGTGGCGTCAACCGTTGCGGGGGCGGGGCAGGAAGCGCAGGGGGGTGCCGGGGGCGGCCTGCGCGGCGGCGGCGAGGGCGCGTTCCGGGACGACGCCGGCGACGGGGTAGCCGCCGGTGGTGGGGTGGTCGGCGAGGAAGACGACGGGGCGTCCGTCGGGCGGGACCTGGACGGCGCCGAGAACCATCGGTTCGCTGGGGAGTTCGCCGTGGCGGGCGCGGGTGAGGGCGGGGCCTTCCGTGCGCAGTCCGACACGGTTGCTGTCGGCGGACACGCGGTAGGGGGCGGTGGCGAGGGTGGTGACGGCGTCGGGGGTGAGCCAGTCGTCGCGGGGACCGAGCAGCAGCGGCAGGACGAGGGGGGCGGGCGGTGCGGGCTGGGGCACGGCATCGGTGGGCGCCGGGCGCGGGGCCGGGGCGCCGAGCGGGAGGACGTCGCCGGTGCGCAGGGGCGCGGGGCCGAGGCCGGACAGCAGGTCGGCCGAACGGCTGCCGAGGACGGGCGGGCAGGCGATACCGCCGGAGAGTGCCGCGTAGGTGCGTACGCCGCTGGTGGCGGGGCCGATGTCCAGGACGGCCCCGGCGGGCACGGTGAAGGCCAGGCCCCAGGGGGCGGGGCGGCCGTCGACGGTGACGGGGCAGGGCGCGCCGGTGAGGGCGGCGGTCAGCGGGGCGTGGGCGCGCAGGCCGCAGCCGGTGAGGGTGGTCTCCAGGGTGGCGGCGTCGGGCGGGTTGCCGACGAGGCGGTTGGCGAGAAGGTGGGCGGGCGGGTCGAGCGCGCCGGAGCGGGGGACGCCGAGGTGGGCCTGCCCGGGGCGGCCGAGGTCCTGGACGGTGGTGAGGGCGCCGGGGCGTACGACGGTGCAGGCGCGGTCGTTCGTGCGGCCGTTCATGCGGGCGCTCCGGGGACGGCGGTGAAGCGTACGCGGGTGCCGGGTGTCAGCAGCGCGACGGGCTCGCGGGCGGGGTCCCACAGGACCGCGTCGGTCGTGCCGATGAGCTGCCAGCCGCCGGGCGAGGCGCTGGGGTAGACGCCGGTGTAGGGCCCGGCCAGGCCGACGGAGCCGGCGGGCACGGAGGTGCGGGGCGTGGCGCGGCGCGGAACGGCGCGGTCGTCGGGCAGGCCCGTGAGGTAGCCGAAGCCGGGGGCGAAGCCGCAGAAGGCGACGGTGAATTCGGTGGCGGCGTGGAGACGGGCGGCCTCCGCGGGGGTGACGTCCCACAGCGCGGCCACGTCGGCGAGGTCGGGCCCCGTGTAGCGGACGGGGATTTCGACGGTACCGCTCCCGCCGGGGGTGGCGGGCGGGATGCCCCAGGTGGGGAGCGCGCGGGCCAGTGCGGCGGGGTCGGTGAGGCCGTCGAGCAGGACGGTGCGCGCTGCGGGGACGATCTCGGCGACGGGCGGCAGGGTCCCGGCGGCGCGGCGGCGGAGCAGTTCGGCGTGGAGGGCGCGGGTGCGTTCGCCGGTGGGGAGTTCGACGAGGAGGGCGCGGTCGCCGTAGGGCAGGACGTTCATGCGAAGCGCTCCAGGGTGATCCCGGCGGTGGTGAGGGCGTCGCGTACGCGGCGGGCGAGGTCCTGCGCGCTGTCGGTGTCGCCGTGCAGGCACAGGGAGCGGGCGCGGATGGTGACGCGTTCCCCGTCGTGGGAGGTGGCCTCGTGGTCGCGGGCGATTCCGACGGATCGCTGGACGACCGCCTCCGGGTCGGTGACGACGGCGCCCGGCTCGCTGCGCGGCACGAGGGTGCCGCGTGCGGTGTAGGCGCGGTCGGCGAACGCCTCGTCCACGGTGGGGAGTCCCGCGGCACGCGCGGCCTCGTGCAGGCGCGAGCCGGGCAGGCAGAGCACGGGCAGGGGGCGGCCGGCCAGGGTGACGCCCTCGATGACGGCGGCTGCCTGGGCCGGGTCGTGGACGACGCGGTTGTAGAGCGCGCCATGGGGCTTCACGTACGAGACGGCGGAGCCCGCCGCGCGGGCGAAGAGGTCGAGCGCGCCGATCTGGTAGGCGACCTCGGCGGCCAGTTCGGCGTGCGGGACGTCCATGGTGCGGCGGCCGAAGCCCGCGAGGTCGCGGTAGCTGACCTGGGCGCCGATGGCGACGCCCCGGGCGGCGGCCAGGTCGCAGACGCGGCGCATGGTGGCCGGGTCGCCCGCGTGGAAGCCGCAGGCGACGTTGGCGCTGGTGACGACCGTGAGCAGCGCGTCGTCGTCGGTCAGCCGCCAGCGGCCGAAGCCCTCGCCGAGGTCCGCGTTCAGGTCGATGGTCGGTGGGGTCGGTGGGGTCGGTGGGGTCGTCATGTGCCTCGCCGTTCGCCGTGCCGGGGTACGCCGGGTCCCATCATGGCGGGCCGCGCGGCGGGCGTCGCGTCGGATTCCGATGGTGCGCAGCGCGGCCCGCGGGGCGGGAAGAACCGGCCGCGCACGTCGTCGGGCAGGCGGCCGGTCGTGGCGGCAGTCTGCCGGGCCCGCGACGGCGGCGGTCAGGGTGCCCCTGCGGGCACGCGTCGTTGTCATGATCAGACGACTGACCCAGCGCGGGATGGGGTGACGACCATGCGCCGTTTCTGTGATCATCACGCACCGAGAGTTCCTGGTCCGTAGTCCCAGGCTTCCCGGAGGCTTGCGGTCCCGGGGGTGGACGCGGGGCGGCGCGTGTGTCGCGGCGTCCCCGCGGTGGAGGGACGGACGGGGCCTGATTAGGGTCGTCACATGATCAGACGGGCCAGGGACGCGGTGCGGCTGTGGTTCTCGCCGCAACTCGTGCGAGCCGAGGGCAGCCAGCCCGATTATCGGTTCAGTTTGGCCAACGAGCGGACCTTCCTGGCATGGCTGCGCACCGGGCTCGCCCTGCTGGCGGGCGGCATCGCCGTGGACCAGTTCCTCACCGGGCTGCCGGGCCCGTTCCGCGCCGTCGTCGCCGTCGTGCTGCTCGCGGGCGGCGGGCTGTGCGCGATCCGCGCCGTCAACCACTGGGTCCGCACGGAACGCGCCATGCGCCGCGGCGAGGACCTGCCCGCCGGGCGGTTCCCCGCGCTCCTCGCGGTGACGACGGCCCTGGCGGCGCTGGCGGTCGTCGTCGCCGTGCTGGTGAGCGGATGACGGGCGGCGCGCCGCCAGGGGCGCAGCGCGAGCGCACGCGGCTCGCGTGGCGGCGTACGACCCTGGCGTTCGCGGTGGTCCTGGTGCTGGCCGCCCGCGAGGGCGCGCGGACGGGCCGGGGCTGGGTCGCCGTGGCCGTTGCGGCGGCGCTGTGGGTCGCCTTCCTCGCTCTGGCCCACCGCCGGCTGCTCGCCCTGTCGGGGACGGGGCCGCCCCCGGCGCCGGTGGCCGCCGTCGTGGGCGCCGCCTGCGCGGTCACCGGGACGGCGGTGTGCGCCGCCGTGCTGGTGGCGGACGGCTGAGCCGTTCCCCCTGGGGTCGGCGCGCGGGGTCCGGCGGTACGGTGGCGGGATGGCCGAGCCCCGTGTCTTCGCGTCACCGGCCGAGCTGCGCGCCGCCGTCGGCGAACCGCTCGGCGCCGGCGACTGGCTCGGCGTGGACCAGGAGCGCGTCGACCTGTTCGCGGCGGCCACCGGCGACCACCAGTGGCTGCATGTCGATCCGGCGCGCGCGGCGGCCGGGCCGTTCGGCACGACGATCGCGCACGGCTACCTGACCCTCGCCCTGCTGCCCGCCCTGGTCCCCGGCCTGCTGCGGGTCGAGGGGACGCGCATGGCGGTCAACTACGGGGTGAACAGGGTGCGTTTCCCCGCGCCGCTGCCCACCGGTTCCCGGGTGAGGGCGACGGGGCGGATCGCGGACGCCGCCGATGTGCCGGGCGGCGTGCAGCTCGTCCTCGCGGTGACGGTGGAACGCGAGGGCGGCGAACGTCCCGTCTGCGCCGCCGAGACCGTGACCCGCTACTACCTCTGACCACCCCCCGGGCCACGCGGCGGCGCCGGGGCGGGTGTCGGGGGCGCGGCGAGCTGCGGGGAGCGCGTGCGGGACGGCGCGTGCGCCGTCTGCGCCGGGGCGTGCGGAGGGAACACAACTGCTGCGTACGCGTACGGATCATTCATGTACTCACCGTCAACCAACCGGCTACTCCACGCCACTTGACATGACGAAATACCGAAAAAGCAACCCGATGGTGTGATGTCGGGGCAGAGGCGCGCACGCGAACGCCTCCGTGCGCCCTGTCGGCCGGGCCGTCCGCATGAGACGACAGGACACATGACGAACCGGCGCGGTCCCAACCTTCAGTTGCGGACGCTGCTCATCGAGGCCGGCTGGACCCAGGAAGCCCTGGCCCGCGCGGTGAACACCCTCGGCGGCGAGATAGGGGCGGTGCTGCGCTACGACCGCACCGCCGTCGCCCACTGGCTGTCCGGCACCCAGCCGCGGCACCCCGTCCCCCAGCTCGCCGCCGAGGCGCTCTCACGCCGCCTCGGGCGCTCCGTCACGCCGGAGGCGGCCGGATTCCCCGGCGCGGTGCGCGAGAGCGTCCCCACGGACGCCGTGAGCGGCTTCACCGCGCTGGCGCGCGCCGACGCGGACGCCGGGCGGCGCGCGCCGCTGCACCAGCGCCCGTACCGCGTGGCGGACGCGACGGTGCCCGCGCCGCCCGAGGCGCCGGAGCCGGGCAGGCCGCTCGGCTCGCGCACCGACGAGACGACGGCGCTGCACGACGCCGTCGCGTTCTTCGCCGCGTCCATCGACACGCACGGCGGACGGCACGCGCGCAGCGCCCTGTCCGCGTACCTCGCCGACGACGTGGCCCCGCTGCTCGCCGCCGCCCCGCCGGGGCGCCACCGGGCCGAACTCCTCGTCCTCGCCTCGCGGCTGGCGTTCCTGCTGGCCCGCATGTACGAGGACGGGCTGCTGCACGGAGTCGCCCAGCGGTACTACACGTACGCCCAGCGCCTCGCCGCCGAGTCGGGCGACCGGACGGCGTGGAGCGTCGTGCTGCGCGCCATGAGCGCCCAGGCACAGCGGCTCGGACACCTCCCGGCGGCGCTGCAACTGGCGGAGGCGGCGCACGAGGGGGCGCGTACGGCGCCGTACGCGCACCAGGCGTACGTCCAGGCGCAACTGGCGGTGGTCCTGGGCCAGAACGGGGACCGGCGCGGGGCACTCGCCGTCATGGGGCGCGCCGAGCGGGCGGCGGAGCGGTCGCACAGCGGCGCGTCGCCGTTCGACAGCTACCCGGTGGCGGCGCTGCACTTCCAGACGTCGGCGATGCTGGAGGCCATCGGGGAACTGCCGGGCGCGCTCGCCGCGTTGCGCCGCGCCTCGGGCGAGCGGGCGCCGTCCGACCTGCGCGGCCGGGCGCTGAGCCAGGCGAGGTTCGGGCAACTGCTGCTGCGCACCGGGCATCTGGACGAGGCGTGCGCGGCGTGGGAGGGGTTCCTCGTCACGCAGGAACGGTTGCGCTCCGGCGACGCGGAGCGCGCGCTGCGCGACATACGGCAGGCGCTGCGGCCCTACCGCAACCGGAAGCGCGCGGCGGAACTGCTCGCGCGCACGGTGCCCGCCGGGAACCGCTGAGCGGGCGGCGGCGGACATGGAGACGGCCACCGCGTCGACCCGGGTGTCGTCGCGCGGTGGCCGGAGGGGAACGGGACGGTACGGGTGGCGGGGAGTGCGTCAGATCCGCCGCGCGGGCGCCGCCTCCCCTGGGGTCGGCCGCGCCCGCCGGTCGGTCAGCCGCGTCCGCCGAACAGCGTGCGCCGCAGCTTGCGCAACGGCGCGAACAGCAGCACCCGTGCGCCGCGGCTGGTGTGCGCGGTGCGCTTGTCACGCCGGGTGAGTTCCAGCATGAGCGAGGTGGCCTCTTCGGCGTCGCGCTGCGGCACGGCAGGTCCGGAGAGCACGCTCAGATGACGGTCGAGCCGCGCGCTGTTCGCGCTGCTCCCGCAGTTGATGGCAGGCACGCGGGGCGGCCTGCTGCGCGCTGTTATCTGCTCCATGACTCTCCCACCCGTACAACGACACCCGGTCCGGGCAGGGTAACCCTAACGCCCCACACGAGCGCGTGGGTATCCCGGTCCCACGATTCACCTTGCCCAGCAACGGGGTTGACGAACACCGCCGGACGCGTCCGCACCCCGGATCACCTCGCGTCACCGCGAAAAGCCCCATGCGCCTGGCTTGTCCCCGGGCCCGGGGCCGCCACCGCCACGCGGCGCCGCCATCCACCCACACGGAGGAATCGCCGGACCCGCGCCGCCCCCCACCGCGACCACGCGGGACGGGGGCGGCGGGGGGCGGGACGGCGTGCCGATCATGACGAGAATCACGTCGGCCGACCCGTCCGACCGGCGCGGACGGCGGGGAACGCGCCCCCTGTCACGCCCGGCGGACGCCGAACGCGTAGACGGTGGACGAGCGGTAGGTCCGCCCCGGCCGCAGCACCGTGCTGGGGAAGGCGGGCTGGTTGGGCGAGTCGGGGAAGTGCTGGGTCTCCAGGCACAGGGCGTCGCTCTGCCGGTAGAACGAGCCCGAGGTGCCCGCGAACGAGCCGTCGAGGAAGTTGCCGGTGTAGAACTGCACGCCCGGCTCCGTCGTGCTGACGGTCATCGTCCGGCCCGAGGAGGGGTCGTACACGGTGGCGAACTGCTCCGGGCGCCGGGTGCCGCCCTTGTCCAGGACGAAGTTGTGGTCGAAGCCCTGGCCGAAGCGGAGCTGCTCGTGCGACCTGCGGATGTCGCGGCCCACCGGCTTGGCGCGGCGGAAGTCGAAGGGCGTGCCCGCGACGGGCGCCAGGTCGCCGGTGGGGATCAGTGTCGGGTCGACGGGGGTGAAGCGTGAGGCGGCGAGCTGGACGTGGTGGTCGAGGGCGGTTCCCGAGCCCTCACCCGCGAGGTTCCAGTACGTGTGGTTGGTGAGGTTGACGACGGTCGGGGCGTCGGTGGTGGCGCGGTAGTCGATGCGCAGGGCGCCGTCGTCGGTGAGCGAGTAGTCGACGCGGACGTCCAGGGCCCCCGGGTAGCCCTCCTCGCCGTCGGGGCTGGTGCGGGTGAGGGCGAGGGAGGCGGGCCCGGTGGGCTCGACGTGCCACACGTGCTTGTCGAAGCCCTGGTTGCCGCCGTGCAGGCTGTTCGGGCCGTTGTTGACGGGCAGGCTGTAGGTGCGCCCGTCGAGGGTGAAGCGTCCGGCGGCGATGCGGTTGCCGTAGCGGCCGATGAGGGCGCCGAAGTAGGGCGAGAGCGTGAGGTACGGCTCCAGGCTCGCGAAGCCGAGGGACACGTTCGCCCTCTCGCCGCGGCGGTCGCGCACCTCCAGGGTCTGCACGATGCCGCCGTAGCTGAGGACCTTCAGGAGGGTGCCGCCGCGGGAGAGCGTCCAGCGGTGGACGTCGCGGCCGTCGGGGAGGTGCCCGAAGACCTCCTGGCGCGGTCCGCGGCCCGTGCCGCCGTGTGACGCGGGGGCGGCGGCGGTGGTGTCGGCGGCGCCGGCCACGCCGGACGTGGCGGCCACGCCCGCGGCCACGGCCGAGGTGAGGATCGTGCGTCTGCTGGGTGTCATGACCGGTTACTCCTCGTCGCGCGGGGATCTCGGAGTGCAGCGTTCGCTTTTTTCGCTTTCGGTTCGACTCTGCGAGGCGAGAAGTTAGGCGGGCCGCTGACACCGCGTCAAGAGTTATGCGGGGTGAATCCCGAGGCTGCTGGTGAAGTCGCAGGTCAGCGGACGGACTTCAGGGAGTGGCGCGGCCGGGGCGAGACGCGCACGTGATCTTGACGCAGCGCGCATGGTGGACAGGGCGGCGCCCCGGAGCCGCGCGCTCCCCGCCGTTCCCACATTTATCCAAGTGGCCGGGCGCACGGCAGAGGCCCCGCACCGCGGCCGTGGGGCCGGGGCGCGGGGCCTGTGCGGGTCGGAATCCTCCCTGGGTCAGCTCTTGACCGATCCGGACATCAGTCCGCCGATGAAGTACTTGCCGAGAACGATGTAGACCAGCAGGGTCGGCAGCGAGGCGAAGAGCGCGCCCGCCATGGAGACGCCGTAGTTCTGGAGCAGGGCGCCGTTGGCGAGGTTGTTCAGCGCCAGGGTCACCGGGCCGTTCTGGCTGGAGGAGAAGAACACCGCGAACAGGAAGTCGTTCCACGCCGAGGTGAACTGCCAGATCAGCACGACCACGAAGCTCGGCACCGAGATCGGCAGGATCACCGACCAGTAGGTGCGCAGCAGTCCGGCGCCGTCCATGCGGGCGGCCTCGACCAGTTCGTGCGGAACCGTCTGGTAGTAGTTCCGGAAGATCAGCGTCGTGATCGGGATGCCGAAGACGACGTGGAGCAGGATCAGGGTCGGGATGCCGCTCGGCAGACCCAGGTCGAGCACCAGCTCGTTCAGCGGGATGATCACGGCCTGGTAGGGGATGAACATCCCGAACAGGATCAGCGTGAACACGAGGTTCGCGCCCCGGAAGGACCAGCGGGAGAGCACGAAGCCGTTGACCGAGCCGAGCACCGCGGCGATCAGCGCCGACGGGACGACCATCTGCACGGTGCGCCAGATCGCCGGGGCCAGGGCGTCCCAGGCCGTCTCCCAGTTGTCGAACGTCCAGGTGCTCGGCAGGTTCCAGGCGCGCTCGGGGGCGGCGTCGCCTGGGCCCTTGAAGCTCGTCACCAGCAGGACGTAGACGGGGATCAGGACGATCAGGAGGAAGAGGAGCAGCGCGGCGTAGCGCAGCGTGCGGGCGAGGGTGAAGCCCTTGGGGCGGCGCGCGCGCCCGGGGGGCGCGGCCGGGAGGCCCGCGGCGGTCCCCGGGGGGACCGGCTGGGTGGAGAGCGTGGCCATCACTTCTCCCTGCGATTCGTGCGGATGAGGTAGGGCACGACCACGAGGGCCACGAGGACCAGGAGGATCGTTCCTACGGCGGCGGCGTTGGCGTAGTCGAAGCTCGACTTAAACATGTACATGTCGACGGCCGGGACCTTGGTCTGGTAGTTCGCCGGTTTCGAGATGGACATGATGAGGTCGAACGACTTCAGCGACATGTGGCCGATGATGATCAGCGCGGACAGCGCGATCGGGGACAGCTGCGGGAACAGCACGTGGCGGTAGAGCTGCCAGGTGGTCGTGCCGTCCATGCGGGCCGCCTCGCGCAGTTCCTCGGGGATGCCCCGGAAGCCGGCGAGGAAGAGCGCCATCACATAGCCGGACAGCTGCCAGATCGCGGGGATCGCGATGGCGGTGATGCCGTAGTCGACGTTGTTCCACCAGTTGTTCTGGAGGAAGTCGAGATGCACCATCTGGAACAGCCGGTTGAGGCCCGTCGCGCTCTCGTCCTGCCCGGAGTTGAGCAGCCACCGCCACACCACACCCGAGGCGACGAAGGAGATCGCCATCGGGAAGAGGTAGATGGAGCGGAAGACGCCCTCGCCCTTGATCGGGCGCTCCAGCAGCCAGGCCCACAGGAAGCCCATGAACATGGTCCCGGCCAGGAAGAGGACGGTGTAGAGCAGGAGGTTCTTCAGCGAGTGCTGGAACGCCTCGTCGCCGAGGAGGTCGAAGTAGTTGCTGAACCAGACGGTGCCCGAGGGCTCCTGGCCCGTGGTCTGGGCCGCCGTGTGGATGTCGGTCGTCGACGTCTGGAAGTTGACGGCGATCAGACCGTAGACGAACACGCCTATCAGGATCAGCGAGGGAGCCAGGAGCAGCAGCGGCGCCCCGGCACGTCTGAGGGTCTTGGTCATTGAGGTCTCCCTGAGCGCCGCGGCGCGCCGCCGGAGGGTCCGGCGGGCTCGCCGCGGGCGCGGTCCGGATGGGGCGCCGCGGGACGGGGGCGTACGGCTCGGTCGCCCGGCCGCCGCCCCCGTCGTGTCGCCGCGGGGTCAGTCCGTGCCGACCGCCGACGCGAGCTCCGACTGGAACGCCGCGAGGTCGGACGCTCCGGAGGTGAACTTGCTGGTGGCGTCCGTGATGGCGTTCAGCGTGGCCACCGGGGCGGCGGCGCCGTGCGCCAGGGAGGAGACGATGGTGTCCTGGGCGAACGACTCGATGGCCGTCTGCTGGTACTCCGAGAAGTCGGCCGGGTCGGCGTCGGTGCGCGCCGGGATGGAGCCCTTGGCCGCGTTGAACGCCGTCTGGCCCTCGGCGGAGCTGATGGTCTCCAGCCACGCCTCGGCACCCGCCTCGTGGGGCGCGCCCACCGGGAGGGTGAAGGAGTCGGCGAGGAAGTCGAAGACACCGTCGGTGCCGGGGACCGGCGCCGCGTTGAAGTCGGTGCCGAGGGTCTTGCCCTGCTCCTCGAACGCGGCGATGGCCCAGTCGCCCATCACGTTGAAGGCGGCGTTGCCGTCGATGACCAGCTGGGTGGCCTCGGGCCAGTCCAGGCCGTCGCGGTCGCTGTTGGTGTAGCTCATCGCGTGCTCGAAGTCCTCAAGGGCGGCGGTGACATCGGCGCCCTCCCAGTCCGTGGTGCCGTCCCACAGGCCGGTGTAGGCGTCGGAGCCGAGGTCGGACAGCAGGATCGTCTCCAGCAGGTGGACCTGGGTCCACGCGGTGGCGACGGACAGCGGGGTGACGCCCGCGTCCTGGAGGGTGTCCATGTCGGCGAACCACTCGTCGAGCGAGTTGTAGGTCTTCTCCGGGTCGATGCCGTTCTCCTCCAGCACCGAGGCGTTGGACCACATCATGTTCGCGCGGTGGATGTTGGAGGGGATCGAGTAGATCTTGCCCTCGTGCGTCAGCAGGTCCACCAGGTCGGCGGGGAAGGCTTCGCGCAGGTCGAACTCGTCGTACAGCGACGAGACGTCCTGGAGCTGCCCGGCGTTGATGTAGTCCAGCAGCTCGGCACCCGCGTGCGCCTGGAACGTGTCCGGCGGGTCGTTGGCCTGGAGGCGGGACTGGAGGAGGTCCTTCGCCGCGGAGCCCGCGCCGCCCGCGACGGCGCCGTTGATGAAATCGGTGTCCGGGTGCTGCTGGTCGAAGACGCCGACCAGGGCGTCGAGACCGGCCTTCTCGGAACCGGCCGCCCACCAGGTGAAGACCTCGACCTCGGAGTCGGAGCTGCCGCCCTCCGAGCCGCCGCCTCCGCCGCCGTTGGAGTTCCCGCTGCACGCGGAGAGTGTGAAGGCGGTGACGGCGGCGCCGGCCACCATCATGCCTATTTTGCGATTGACACGCATGCGAGTCCCTACGCCTTCATTGCCGTACCGGGGAACGGCGCGCAGGGGGACGGCGCGCCGCCGACGGGCGCCGTTGCGCCCTCGTTGTCCGGCAGTCATCAAAGGCCCAGGATTCGTTGAAGTCAAGAAGTAAATTCATAACGAACCGGAAGCGGTCCTTGGGGTTGGATCACATACCCAACGGGGGCGGGGCCCGCCGCGTCCCGAACGCCCCCTGAACGGTGGGGCATGACCGGTCGGCACCACAGCGGGTATCCTCCCGACTGTGCGCGCTGATCGGGTGACACCGGGCTCACAGACTTCACTGCGTGAGGCCAACCGAGCCCGCATCGTGAGCGCCGTTCAGCGATGCGGTTCCCTGACGCAGATCGAGCTGGCCGGCGTCACCGGGCTGTCCCCGGCCACGGTGTCCAACATCGTCAAGGAGCTGACGCAGCTCGGCGTGCTCCACACCTCGCCCTCCACCCGCAGCGGGAGGCGGGCGCTGCGCGTCACGCTCGCCCGCAACCTCGGCCTCGTCGCGGGCGTCCACTTCGGCTTCCGCTCGCTGCGGGTCGCCCTCGCCGACGCCTCGATGCAGGTGCTGACCGACCAGTCGATGCCGCTGGCCCCCGACCACCGGGCGGACACCGGGCTGCGCCGGGCGGCGCTGCTGGTCATGGAGATGGTCGACTCGCTCGACGCGCGCCCCGAGGAACTCCTCGCCGTGGGCGTCTGTCTGCCCGCCCCGGTGGACCGCCGCACGGGCCGCATCACCACGCTCGGCATGCTGCGCGGCTGGGACGGCGCGGTCGTGCCCGAGGTGATCGGCGAGGAGCTCGGCGTCCCCGTGACGGTGGACAACGACGCGAACCTCGGCGCCCTCGCCGAGACGCGCTTCGGCGCCGCGGCGGGACACGACGCCGTCGCGTACCTGCGGGTGTCCCACCGGGTGGGCGGCGGACTCGTACTCGGCGGCAGGCTCGTCCACGGCCGCGCGGGCGGCGCGGGCGAGATAGGCCATGTGACGGTCGACGCCAACGGGCCCATCTGCCGCTGCGGCAACCGCGGTTGCCTGGAGACGTTCGTGGGCGCCCCGGCACTGCTCGGGATGCTCGCCGCCAGCCACGGGCACCTCACGCTGCGCGACGTCATCGCCCGCGCCACCGAGGGCGACGCGGGCTGCCGCCGTGTGCTCTCCGACTCCGGGCAGCACCTGGGCGTCGCCGCCGCCAACCTGTGCAACCTCGTGGACCCGGAGATCGTCGTGGTCGGCGGCCAGCTCGCCGAGGCGGGGGAGATCCTGCTCGGCCCGATGCGCACGGTCGTCGAGCAGCGCACGATGCCCAGCACGGCGGGCCCCGTCCGCGTCGTCGCCGCCGGGCTCGGCCCCTCGGCCGAGGTGCGCGGCGCGCTCGCCGTCGCCCTCGACACCGCCCGCATCGGCGGCGCCCTGGGGGTGACGACATGACCGGCGCCGACCGCACGTCCCCCCGGCGCGGCCGCCTCGCGGCGTGGACGGCCGGGCTCTGCGCGCTCGTCCTCGTCGTGACGGGCGCGGTGTTCGCGGCGGGCGCGGACCGCGACGCGTCCGAGGGCGCCATCGCCCTGCTGCTCCCCGAGGTCGAGACGGCACGCTACGAGACCACGGACCGGCCCACGTTCATGGGCATCGTCGACCAGCGCTGCCCCGGCTGTGAGGTGTATTACGCCAACGCCGACCAGAACGCGGCGACCCAGCAGCAGCAGGCGGAGTCGATGCTCGCGCGGGGCGCGGACGTCCTGGTGCTCGACGCCGTGGACGCGGTGGCCGCCGTCAGCATCGTCCAGGAGGCGAAACGGTACGGCGTGCCGGTCATCGCATACGATCGGTTCATCGCCGACGCCGACGTCGAGTACTACGTATCCTTCGACAGCGAGCTGATCGGCTACCTCCAGGGAACCGCCCTGGTCGCGGCCGTCGAGGAACGGGGTCCACGCCGGGACGGGCGTCCCCCCGGCGTCCTCCTCGTCCACGGGTCCCCGACCGACCCCAACTCGGCGGAACTCGCTGCGGGCGTCCGCCGCGCGCTTGAGGGAGAGGGCATCGAAGTGCTGGCCCAGTACGACACACCCGACTGGAGCCCGGACCGGGCCACCGACTGGGTCGAGAGCCGGCTGACCGAGTTCGGCGACCGCGTGGACGGCGTGTACGCGGCCAACGACGGCATCGCGGGCGGCGCCGTCGCCGCGATGAAGGCCGCCGGGTTCGACCCCGTCCCGCCGGTCACCGGCCAGGACGGCGAGCTGGCCGCCGCGCAGCGCATCATCTCCGGAGATCAGTACATGACCGTCTACAAGGCCACCACCGAGCAGGCACGCACGGCCGCCGAACTCGCCGTGCGCGTGCTGCGCGGCGAGGAGCCCCGTACCACCGCGGTGATCGACGGCGTCCCGAGCATGCTGCTGGCCCCCCGCGCGGTCGGCGCGCGGGACGTGCACCACGTCCTCGTCGCGGGCGGCGTGTACTCGGTGGACGAGATATGCACCGAGGCCTACCGCGCGGCCTGCGACCGCGCCGGACTCCGCGAGGAGACGCCGTGAGCACGCCCGCCCCCGGCCGCGCCCCCGTGCTCTCGCTGCGCGGCGTCTCGAAGAACTTCGGCGGCGTCCGCGCCCTCACCGGCATCGACCTCGACGTCCATCCGCACGAGGTGCTGGCGGTCGTCGGCGACAACGGCGCGGGCAAGTCCACGCTCGCCGGGGTGATCTCCGGCGTGTACCGGCCGGACGCGGGCCAGATCACGCTGGACGGCGAGCCGGTGACCCTCGACTCCCCCGCCACCGCCCGCAGCCTCGGCATAGCCGCCGTCTTCCAGGACCTCGCCCTCTGCGACAACCTCGACGTGGTCGAGAACCTCTTCCTCGGGCACGAACCGACGCGCGGCGGCTTCCTCGACGAGGTCGCGATGGAGCGCAAGGCCTGGGAACTCCTCGGCCAGCTCGCCACCAGCGTCCCCTCCGTCCGGCTGCCGGTCCGCGCCCTGTCCGGCGGGCAGCAGCAGGTCGTCGCCGTCGCGCGCGCCCTGCTCGGCTCGCCCCGGGTCGTCGTCCTCGACGAGCCGACCGCCGCCCTCGGCATACGCCAGACCGCCGAGGTGCTGAACCTCGTGGAACGGCTGCGCGACCGCGGCCACGCCGTCGTCGTGATCAGCCACCAGGCCGCCGACCTCCAGGCGGTCGCCGACCGGTTCGTCGTCCTGCGGCTCGGCCGCATGGGCGGGGAGCTGGACGCGGCGAACGCCGGGTACGAGGACCTGCTCGCCGCGATGACCGGCGTGAGCCGCCCGAGCGGCAGGAAGCCCCGATGACCCGCGCCCCCGCGCCCGCCCCGGTGCGCACCCACGTCGCCGCCTTCGACAGCGGCGAGTCGTCCCTGCCGAACCTGCTGCGCCGCATCCCCGACCGGGAGCTGGGCATGGTCCCGGTGATCGGCGCGCTCGCGGTGATCTGGGCCGTCTTCGGCCTGGTCAACCCCGCGTTCCTGTCCGCCGAGAACCTCGTCAACCTCACGCTCCAGTCCGCCCCGACCGGCGTGATCGCGCTCGGCGTCGTCCTCGTGCTGCTCGTGGGGCAGATGGACCTGTCGGTCGGCTCGGTCAGCGGGCTCGCCGCCGCCGTCGTCGCCGTCACCACCGTGCTGCACGACTGGCCGATCGGGCTCGGCATCCTGCTCGCGCTCGCCGTGGGCGTCGCCGTGGGGCTGTGCTACGGCTTCGCGGCCACCCGGCTCGGGCTGCCCAGCTTCGTGCTGACGCTCGCCGGGCTGCTGATCCTGGCTGGCGTGCAGCTGCGGGTGCTCGGCTCGCGCGGGTCGATCAACCTGCCGTTCGAGTCCTGGCTGGTGCGGTTCGCGCAGCAGGGCTTCCTGTCGCCGCTGGCCGCGTGGGCGCTGGTCGCGGCGGCCGTGACGGTCGTGACGGCCGTGCAGCTCGTGGAACGCGCGCGCCGCGCCCGGGTCGGCCTGCCGGGCATCGGGACGGGCAGGCTGCTCCTGCGGACGGCCGGGCTCGCCGCCGTGCTCAGCGCGACCGTCGCCTACCTGGGGACGGCCAGGGGCATCGGCTACCCGGTGGTCCTGTTCGTGTCCCTGGTGGTCGTGGTCGACGTGCTGCTGCGCCGTACGCGGTGGGGGCGGTCGGTGCGGGCCGTGGGCGACAACCGGCGCTCGGCGCTGCTGGTCGGCGTGGCGGTGCGGCGTACGACGGTGTCCTGCTTCGTCGCCTGCTCGGCGCTCGCGGCGCTCGGCGGCGTCCTCGCGGCGGGCAGGCTCGCCGCCGCGAACCAGGGGACGGGCGGCGCGGACACGTACCTCACCGCCATCGCGGCGGCCGTGATCGGCGGGACGAGCCTGTTCGGCGGGCGGGGCAACGCCTGGTCGGCGGTGGTCGGTGTGCTCGTCATCACGTCGATCTCCAACGGCCTGACGCTGCTGGACCTGGACACCGCGTCGCGCTACATCGTCACCGGCTCCGTGCTCGTCCTGGCACTCACCGCCGACACGGCCCTGCGCCGCCACCGCAGCCCCTGACCGGCCGCCGTCCGGGCCCGGGGCACGGCCGGAATGCCTCTTGTCAGGACGCGGTCATGCGGCAGAGGCTTCCTCCCGGACGCATCGATGAACTCCTGGGGGGGGACCACACCATGCGCAGACTCGTCGCTGTCCTCGCGACCGTCGCCGCCGCCGCGGCACTCACCGGCACCGCCGCGCCCGGCGCCTCGGCGGGCGGCGCCTCCGCCGCCGCCGAGTACGGCTGCAACGGCTCGCTGATCAACACCTACCCGGTGCGGACGCCCGCCGGGGCGGTGTGGGGCAACATCCGCCTTTACTACGACGGCTCCACCGGCCGCAACTGCGCCGTCAACGTCAAGACGGCCGCCGGGGGAAGCGGCACCAGGGGCTGGACGAGCGTCAACCTCTACCGCTGCGCGTCCTCCACGCCCGGCCGGCCCTGTCGGTGGCAGGACGAGACGTACGACGGGGACGGCGGCCCGTACGCGTACTACGCCGGCCCGGTCAGCATCCCCGCCGCGGGGAAGTGCATCAGAGTGACCGGCTTCGTCGGCACCGCCCCGTCGAACGCGTCCGGCGGCAGCGGCACCAACGGCGTGCACTGCGGCTGAGGCGGGGCCGTCCCCCGAACGGTCCGGCAGACCGGGTGCCGCGCCCGCCGCGGACGGATGCTGGGTACGGCGGCCCCGCCCCCGCGCCGGCCCGCCGTACCCACGGCTCCCGCCGGAGCGCCGCACCATCGAGGAGTGACACCGTGATGTTCCCCCAGCGCAAGAACACCTCCGCCCGGCGCGACACGGGCCTGCTTCTGCTGCGCCTGGGGACGGGCGGTGTCCTCGCGGCCCACGGCGCGCAGAAGCTCTTCGGCTGGCTCGGCGGCGGCGGCCTCAGCGGCACGGCCGCCGCGATGGACACCATGGGCTTCCGGCCCGGCAAGGCCAGCGCCCTGGCCGCCGGGCTCGGCGAGGCGGGCGGCGGCGCGCTGCTCGCCCTCGGCCTGGCCACCCCGGCGGCGGGCGCCGCGGCCGCCGGGACCATGGGCGGCGCCGCGGCCGTCCACGCGGACAACGGCTTCTTCGCCATGAACGGCGGTTACGAGTACCCGGCGTTCCTCGGCTTCGCCGCCGCCGCCCTCGCCGTGACGGGCCCGGGGCGCTTCTCCCTCGACCACGCCATGGGCGACCTCCTCAACCGGCACTGGATGGTGCCCGCCGCGCTCGTCGGCACCGCCGCCGCGCTGCTCGCGGTCGTCGGTTCGCGCTCCCGCGCCCTCGCCCAGCCGACCACCGGCGAGATGCGCACGGACATCGAGCCGCCGACCGCGGGCCGGGACGGCGACGCCCCCGGCGAGTGACGGCGGCCCCCGCCCGTACGATCGTGGCGCGGTGTCCGCGCCCGTGCGGACGCGTCGGGGAGAGGACTCGGGTCTCATGCGCGTCGCCGTACTGGACGACTACCAGCGGGCCGCCGCCCGTTTCGCCGACTGGGACGCCCTGCGCCGCGACCACGGCGTCAGCCGGATCGACCACCTGCACCACCACCTGCCCGACGACGACGCGGTCGCGGCCGCGCTCGCGCCGTACGAGGTGGTGGTCGCGATGCGGGAGCGCACCCCGTTCACCGCCGCGCGCCTCGCCCGGCTGCCGCGCCTGCGGCTGCTGGTGACGACGGGGATGGCGAACGCCGCGATCGACCTGGCGGCCGCCGCCCGGCAGGGCGTGACCGTCTGCGGCACGCGCGGCGGCCGGTCGGCCACCCCCGAGCTGACGTGGGCGCTGATCCTCGCGCTGCTGCGGCACCTGCCGGCGGAGGCCGCCGCGATGCGCGCGGGCGGGTGGCAGCACACGGTGGGCGGCGACCTGGACGGGCGGACGCTCGGCGTCGTGGGGCTCGGCAGGCTGGGCACGCGCGTGGCGGCGGTCGGCGCGGCGTTCGGGATGCGGGTGCTGGCGTGGAGCAGCCGCCTCGACCCGGGGCGCGCACGCGGCCTGGGCGTCGAACCGGTCGGGAAGCGCGAGCTGTTCGAACGGTCGGACGTGGTGACCGTGCACTACAAGCTGGGCGAGCGCAGCAGGGGCCTGATCGGCGCGGAGGAACTGTCCTGGATGCGCCCCACCGCGTACCTGGTCAACACCTCGCGCGGCCCGCTCGTCGACACCACCGCCCTCCTGGCCGCCCTCCACGGGAACCGGCTCGCGGGCGCGGCGCTCGACGTGTACGACACCGAGCCGCTCCCCGCCGACCACCCGCTGCGCACCGCGCCCCGCACCCTGCTCACGCCGCACATCGGGTACGTGACCGAGGAGTCGTACCGGATCTTCTACGGGGACGCGGCCGAGGACATCGCGGCCTTCGCGAGCGGCGCGCCGGTACGGGTCCTGACGGCGGGCTGAACGGGGGCGGGACGGCTCGGCGCGCCTCGCGTCGCGGCCGGTGTCAGGCGCGACGGTACGGCGGGCGTGGCGCCGAGCGGCAGCGGGACGGACAGCGGGGAGCCGCGGGCGGTCACGTCGGACTCCCTGGCGAGCCGGTGGTGTGCAGGTGCCCGACGTCGCTGTCGCGCACCGTGACCGGGCCGACGCCGGTGGTCCTGCCGTGGTCGAGCCGCGCTTCCGGCCGCCCGCCCACCGCGAGGTGCCGGTCGCCGTCGTCGTCCAGCCGCACGCCCCCGCCGACGACGGCCCGCGCCGGGAACCGGCACGGCCTTGCCGCCGGACGCGGCGAACGCCTCCTGGCCGGGTCCGGCGTGGCGGGCTCCCGGTGATACGGGTCGGGGCCGCCCGGGGCGTCGAGGAGGCGTCCACCTCGCCCACGGCGTCGAGCGCCCGGTTCACGGCACGCACCAGCGGGCCGGTCACACGTCGAGGTCCGCGCCGTTGCCGCGCAGCCCGCGCGCGGCGGTCTCCGCCGCCGGGCCGGACGCGGGGCGGCGGGGATCAGCCGATGGAGAGGCCGAGGTCCGTGACGTACCAGACCCCGTCGAACGCGCCGGCCTCGACGGACATGTCCACGTCCTCGGCGCTCACGCCCTCGGAGTGGGACAGGACGACCTCCTGGAGCGTCTGCCCGCCGACGTCGATCTGCTCGATCGGGAACGTCGCGCTGGTCTCCGACTCCGGCTCGCCCGTGACCGTGACGGTGGGCACGCCCGCCGCGTCCGCGGGGGTGAACGTCTCGGCGAGACCGGTCAGCTGCGAGTGCATCGGGCCGCCCTCGGCGCAGGTCTCGGCGGTGCCGACCTCCGGGTCGCCGCCGTCCTCGGCGGGCAAGGCCATCAGCAGGCAGGCGTCCTCGGGCCGGTTGTCGATGACGGCCGTCACCCAGCCCGCCACCACGTCCTGGGCGGTCGCCTGGGCGTCGGCGGCCCCGTCCTCGGCCGCGTCGCCGCCGGTCTCCTCCTCGGCCGCGTCGTCCGCACCGTCCTCGCTCCCGGCACCCTCCTCGTCCGAGGCGGCGGTCTCCCGCACGTCCTCGGCGGGCGCGGGGTCGCCGTCGTCGGAGCAGGCGGTGAGCAGCGAGGCCGCCATCACCAGGCCCAGGGCCGCCGTCAGGGGGGTCGCGCCGATCCTCGTCATCCGTGCTGCCATCGTCCGTTGTCCTCGCAGAGAGATCGATCAAGGTCGCCGATCATTATGGGGGTCCGGGACAGTGGTCCCGCACACGAATCCCGGTCAGGGGATCACCCGTTGCACCAGTCCCCAGGTGAACTCGGCGATCACGTCCCGCGGTTCGCCGGAGGCGGTGGGCGCGGTGAACGCGAGGCGCGAGCGGGTGGGCGCCGAGCCCTCCATCGGCCGGGCGGGCGGGAAGGCGCGGGCGAGTTCGGCGACCGTGCAGGACCACGGCGTCAAGTCGTCCAGCGTGCGCGGCACGGGCGCGGGGTGGCCGGGCGCGCGGACCAGC
This sequence comes from Streptomyces sp. MS19, assembly GCF_047200595.1. Classification (NCBI taxonomy): domain Bacteria; kingdom Bacillati; phylum Actinomycetota; class Actinomycetes; order Kitasatosporales; family Streptomycetaceae; genus Streptomyces; species Streptomyces sp. MS19. Next base: position 32,683 of record NZ_JBJZOH010000017.1, read on the forward strand.
TCCTCTTTCCACACGGCGCCGCCTGGCGCGGTGAGGACCTCGAAGCGCAGGCCGGGCCAGAGCGGGACCGGCCAGCGGTGCGCCTCGGCCCTGAGGCCGCCGATCCGGAGCGCGGCGGTGGACTCGGGCGCGCCGAGGACCGAGCGGTAGCGTGCGAGGGCCCCGGGCGCGCGGCCGGACCGGGCCATCGCCTGCCAGCGGCGGTTGGCCTCCCGCATGCGGTCGCATCCCGCGCCGAGGGTGCGCAGGGCGTCCGCCACCAGATCGGGCTGGAAGTCGGCCATCCGGCGCAGCAGGACGAGCTGGAAGTCGAGGGGGTCCACGGCGGGGCATTCTGCCAGTCGGGGCCGGTGGCAGGATGCCCTGAGCGGGAGCGGGAGCGGGATCAGGAGGAGCCATCCGATGAAGCACGGGCACCGCGGGAACCACCGTGTCGCCGTCCTGGTGCTCGACGGCGCGAAGCCGCTGGACGTGGGCATCCCGGCGCAGGTCTTCACGCGCCGCCCGAGCATGCCGTACGAGGTGCGGGTGTGCGGCGCCGCGCCCGGTCCCGTCACCGGGGGCGACGGGCTCTCGTACCACGTGGCGCAGGGCCTTGAGGCGTTCGAGGACGCCGACACCGTCTTCATCCCCGGCTACCGGGAGCCCGCGACCACCGAGCCGCCCGCGGCGGTCGTGGCGGCGCTGCTGGCGGCGCACGGGCGGGGGACGCGGCTGGCGGCCATCTCGACGGGGGCGTTCGCGCTGGCGGCGACGGGCCTGCTGGACGGGAAGCGCGCCACGACGCACTGGCACTACACGCGGGCGCTCGCCGCGCGGCACCCGCTGGTGCGGGTGGACGAGAACGTGCTGTTCGTGGACGAGGGCGACGTGCTGACGTCGGCGGGCGCGGCGTCCGGCATCGACCTGTGCCTGCACCTGGTGCGGCGTGACCACGGGGTGGGGCTGTCGCACCATGTGGCGCGGCGGCTGGTGGCGGCGCCGTACCGCAGCGGCGGGCAGGCGCAGTACGTGCCGCGCAGTGTGCCGGAGCCGCTGGGCGACCTGTTCGCGGACACGCGGGAGTGGGCGCTGGCGCACCTGGCCGAGCCGCTGACGCTGGAGACGCTGGCCCGTACGGCGCGGGTGTCGCCGCGCACCTTCTCGCGGCGGTTCGTGGAGGACACCGGCTGCACGCCGATGCAGTGGGTGCTCAGGGCGCGCGTGGACCTGGCCCGTGAGCTGCTGGAACGCACGGACCTCGGGATCGAGCAGATCGCGGACCGCGTCGGGCTCGGCAGCGGCGCGAACCTCCGGCTGCACTTCCAGCGCATCCTCGGCACGTCGCCGACCGAGTACCGGCAGACGTTCTCGGCCTGATCCGGGGCGCGATCCTTGCGGCCGGTGGCGCGGCTTCTGGCGAGATGCTTGCGCGCGTTGTCATCCGAGCCACTTCCGTCCCCTCCCCCGCCCGCCGAGCATGGGAAGCAGGACGAAAGGAGCCGACCCATGACCCGCATCGCCATCAACGGATTCGGCCGCATCGGACGCGCCACCCTGCGGGCGCTGCTCTCCCGCGGCAGCGACCTGGAGGTGGTCGCCGTCAACGACCTCACCGACCCCGCCGGCCTGGCGCACCTACTGGAGTACGACAGCACGCTCGGCCGCCTCCCCCACCCCGTCACCGCCGAGGGGGACACGCTCGTCACCGGGGACCGCCGTGTCAGGGTGCTCGCCGAGCGCGATCCCGCCGCCCTGCCGTGGGCGGACCTCGGCGTGGACGTCGTGCTGGAGTCCACCGGCCGCTTCACCTCGGCCGACGCCGCCCGCGCCCACCTCACCGCCGGTGCGGGACGTGTCCTGGTGAGCGCGCCCTCCTCCGGCGCCGACGTCACCCTCGCCTACGGCGTCAACACCGGCGCGTACGACCCGGCGCGCCACCGCATCGTCTCGAACGCCTCCTGCACCACCAACGCGCTGGCCCCGCTGGCGTCGGTCCTCGACGACCTGGCGGGCATCGAGCACGGCTTCATGACGACGGTCCACGCGTACACCCAGGAGCAGAACCTCCAGGACGGCCCGCACCGCGACGCCCGCCGCGCCCGTGCCGCCGCCGTGAACATCGTCCCCACCACGACCGGCGCCGCCAAGGCCATCGGGCTGGTGCTGCCGGGGCTCGACGGCAAGCTGTCGGGCGACTCGATCCGCGTGCCGGTCCCGGTGGGCTCGCTGGTGGAGCTGAACACCACCGTCGCCCGCGAGGTGACGCGTGACGCCGTGCTCGCCGCCTACCGCGCCGCCGCCGACGGCCCGCTCGCGGGCGTCCTGGAGTACGCGGACGCGCCGCTCGTGTCCAGCGACATCACCGGCCGCCCGGCGTCCTCGGTCTTCGACTCGGCCCTGACCCGCGTCGAGGGACGGCACGTCAAGGTGGTGGCCTGGTACGACAACGAGTGGGGCTTCTCCCACCGCGTGGTCGACACCCTGGAACTCCTCGCGGCGACCCCCGTGCCCCGCTGACTCCCCTCGCCCCTGCCCCTGCCCCTCCGATCCAGCCGGTGCCCGCTCCCCCGGGCACCGGCTCGCCCCGCGCCGCCCCGCGCGGTTCCGGCACCGGCGGTCCGCTCCACCGGGAGAACCGCCCCGGCGGCCGGGCCCGCCCGGACAGGGTCAGTGTGAACTCGCCACGACCCCGGCCGGGGGCGTCCCGGGAAGGGCGCGCAGGGGCGCGGGGTCGCCGGTGAAGTGGGTGCCGGGGAGCCCGGTCTCACGGGTCAGCGCCTTGAGCAGGCCGCCGCGTGTCGTGTAGCCCGCGAGGTGTGCCGCGACCGTCAGGCCGTCCCCGCAGCGCAGGCGGGAGATGGCGACGTTCAGCCGCGCCCGTGCCCGCCACGTGCTGAACGACATGCCGGTCTCCTCCCGGAACACCCGCTGGACATGCCGCACGCTGGTCCCCTGCGCGGCGGCCAGCTCGTCCAGCGTCAGATCCGACATCGCGGCGCGCCGCAGCGTGAAGTACTGGCTGCCGAGGGACCGCAGGAGCGCGTCGAGCGCCGCCCGGAAAGGGCGGATCTGCTCGGGTGTGGCGGGCGCCGCGCCCAGGACGGTGGTCATCAGCCGCGTCACCTGCGGTACGACGCCGAGCCGCTGGACGCGCTGGGCCGGGACCGTCCCCGGGGACAGCAGCGGGCCGAGGACGACGCTGCCCGGCGCGTACCGCGCCGAGTGCGGGACGCCGGGCGCGAGCCAGAGGCTCTCCCGCGTCCCCAGCCGGACCGCGCGGCCGTCCACGAGGAGGTCCGCCGTGCCCGCCACGACATGGATGAGGTGTGGCTCCCGGTGGGCGTGAGAGCGGTGTCCCCGGAAACGGATGGTGTGTTCGGGGACAACGGTGGTGAGTTCACGCTGCGTGTTCGTCACGTCGATCCTGCGTTCCATGTCGCGTCGGTGGCAGCCGATGTCGCACGGGGACCGGCCGCCCCGTAAGTTCGACTTAGGGTAACCTAACCTTCCTCCCGGCGCGTGGGGGCGGGTCCCCGGTCTTCTCGTGAATGAGGTTCCATGCGCACGCCTGCCCGTCGTCCCGCTCTCGTCAGCCTGCTCGCGGCCGCGGCCCTGAGCACCGCCCTGGCGGGCTGCTCGTCGTCCGACTCCTCCGGCGACGACCCCGCCACGGCCGGCTCGTCCGGTACGGCGGACAGCAGGGTCGTCACCACCGACCAGGGGGACGTGACCGTCCCGGGCGACCCGCAGCGCGTCGTCGTGCTCAACTACGCCCTGACCGGCTACCTCTACGACCTCGGCGTGCCCGTCGTCGCGACGGTCGCCGAGGACACCGAACACGACGGCGAGTTCTCCGAGTTCTGGGGCGACGCCCCCGAGGAGCAGGGCACCGGGTTCCTGCCGTGGAGCATGGACGGCTTCGACCACGAGGCGATCCTCGGGGCCGAGCCCGACCTGATCGTCGCCGGGGGCGTGGGCCTGCCCGCCGTGCTGGCCGCCGAGGAGTACGACCGGCTCAGCCAGATCGCGCCCACCGTCCTCGTCGGCGACGGACTGACGACCTGGCAGGACCAGTTCTCGTTCCTCGCCGAGGACGTCTTCGACCGGCCCGAGGTCTACGAGGACTCGCTCGCCGCCTACGAGGCGCGGGTCGCGGAGGTCCGGGACGCCATCACCCCGCCGCCCACCCCCGTCGCGACACTGACCATCACCGCCGACCGCACGCCGTACCTCCTGTTCGAGGACATGGGCCTGTCGCAGACCCTGGCCGAGCTCGGCCTCGAACCCGCGCCGCTCGTCGCCGGACACGGTCTGCCGCCCTACAAGCCGGGCGGCGACATGGCCGAGCTCTCCACCGAGCAGGTGGGCCAGCTCCTGCCCGACGTCCCGACCGTGTTCGTCACCGGCTTCAACGCGGACACCGCAGACGTCGCCTCCCTCGCCGACGAGCCGGTGTACGCCGCCCTGCCCGCCTTCGAGGAGCAGCACGCGTACGACCTGCCCTACTGGGCCGTCCGCGGCGACTACGACGAGTCGCTGGCGCTCCTGGACATCGTCGAGCAGCAGTTCTCCTGAGAACGGGTCACCCACGCAGTCATGTCTCACCACGACGTCACCGTCCACCCGCTCGTCCTGCGCCGCACCGAGGTCGCGCGGGTGGCCGACGTGACACCACGCATGCGGCGGATCACCGTCACGGGGCCGCAGCTCGGCCCGTTCGAACGCGACGGGATGTCCCTGCCGGGCTTCGCCAGTCCGGCGTTCGACGACCACGTGAAGCTGGTCTTCGCGTCCGACGGCGACGTGCGGGCGGTCCTGCCCCGGCAGGTGGAGGGCGGCATCGAGTGGGCGCCCGCCGCCACCCGGCAGGGCCGCGACTTCACACCGCGCCGCTTCGATCCGGAGGCGCTGGAGCTGGACCTCGACTTCGTACGGCACGGGGACGGACCGGCCGCCGTCTGGGCGCGGCACGCCCGGCCGGGGGACGAGCTGTGGTTCGCCGGTCCCAAGGCGTCCACCGTCGTCCCGCCCGACAGCCCGTGGGTGCTGCTGGCCGGGGACGAGACGGCGCTCCCCGCCATCGGCCGGTACTTCGAGGAACGCCCGGTGGACGCGCCGGTCCGCGCCGTGGTCACCGTGCCGGGACCCGCCGCCCGGCAGGACCTCGCCGTCCGCCCGGAGGACCGGGTGACGTGGGTGGTCGCCGAGCCGGGCGACCCGGCGGCGCTGGCCGCCGCCGTCGCCGCCGTCGAGCCGCCGGACGGCGTCCCGTACGTGTGGGCGGCGGCCGAGAGCCGGTCGCTGCTGCCGGTGCGCCGCCACGCCGCCCGCGTGCTCGGCGCGCCCAAGTCGCGGCAGAACATCACGGGTTACTGGCATCTGCGATCAGGCACCGGCGCGCCGCCGGCACCGGTGGCCTGGTTCGCCGTACGGGCCGCCCTGCGGCTCGGCGTGCCGGACGCGCTGGCAGCCGGGCCGCTCGACAGGGACGTGCTCGCGAGGCGGGTCGGCGTCGAACCGGCGCGCCTCGCCGTGCTCCTGGACGCCCTGGTCACCGCCGAAGTGGTCGCCCACGACGCGTCCGGCCGCGTCGGACTCGGCCCGGCGGGAGAGGAACTGGCCGAGGACGAGCACGCCCGGGAGCGCTACACCGGCCTCCACGCCGACCGGATCGCCGCCCTCGCCGAACTGCCCGCCGCGCTCACCGGCACCACCCCGGCCTGGCAGGCCGCGCACGGCCGGACGCTGCGGGAGACCGCCGCACGCGACACCGCGCGCTACGCCGAACTGGTCGAGGACGCCGAAGGGCTCGCCCAGCTCGTCACCGGCCTGCCGCGCCACCCGGTGTGGGCCGGGGCCCGGCGCGTCGGTGTCACGGGCCCCGGCGCGCTCTCCGTCGCCGATGTCCTGCACGGACACGCCGCCGCGGACGTCACGGTCGTCGAGGCACCCGCCGCGCTCGCGGCGCTGCGCACGCAGGCCCGTCCCGGCTGCCCGCACGCCTTCGCCGAGGACTGGGGCGCGTACGACGCCGTGGCCACCGCGCTCGCGCTCGGGCACCGGACGGACGACGAGGCGGCCGCGCTGCTCCGCGCCCTGCGGACGGCCGCGCCCGTCGCGGTCCTGGTCGAACGGCTCGCGCCCGACGGCCTCAGCCCCGCCGCGCTGTCCGAGGGCGCCCTGCTGCACCTGGCCACGCTCGGCACACCACCCCGTACGCCGGACCGCTTCACCCACCTCGCCGCCGCGGCCGGGTGGACCGTGACGGGGCGCCGCAAGCTCGGCTGGGGCGTCGGGTGCGTCGAGCTGGCCGCCGCCGGGACCGCGCCGTGACGCTCCACCCGCCGCGCGAACGGGGCGCCGCCACGCCGACCGCTCCGGGCGACGGGCCACCCCGGCGGATCGGGAACGTGCGGCGTTCCGCCTGTCTGGCCCTGGCCGTGGCGGTGCTGGCCGCCGCCTGCGCCGCCAGCGTCGCGATCGGCTCGGCGAATCTGCCGCTGTCCACCGTCTGGGAGTCGGTCACCGGGCAGGGCGGCGGCATCGACCACCTCACCGTGCGCACGCTGCGTGTGCCCCGCACGGTCCTGGCGGTCCTCGTCGGCGCCGCGCTCGGCGTCGCGGGTGCGCTGATCCAGGGCCTGACGCGCAATCCGCTGGCGGACCCCGGCGTGCTCGGTGTGAACGCGGGCGCGCAGTTCGCCATCGTGCTGGCCGTGGCCGTCCTGGGCGTCACGCGGATCGAGCAGTACCTCTGGTACGGGTTCGGGGGCGCGGTGGTGGCGGCCGTCGTCGTCCACCTGATCGCCGCCTCGGGCCCCGGCGGCGCGACCCCGCTGCGGCTCACCCTCGTCGGCGTCGCGCTCAGCGCCGTGCTCATGGGCGCCGCCCAGACCCTCGCCCTGACCGACCCGGAGACCTTCGAACGGATGCGGTACTGGGTCGCCGGAACCGTCGCCGACCGCCCGGCCGGCACGCTCACGCTGATCTGGCCGTTCATCCTCGGGGGGGTGGTCCTCGCCTTCGCCTGCTCCCGGGGGCTCAACGCGCTGGCGCTCGGCGACGACGTGGCGCGGGCCCTCGGCGCACGGATCGTGGCGACCCGTGTCGTCGGCCTGCTGGCCGTGACCCTGCTGTGCGGCGCCGCCACGGCGGCGGCCGGACCGATCGGCTTCGTCGGGCTGATGGTGCCGCACGCCGTGCGCTTCGTCACCGGACCCGACCAGCGCTGGGTCCTGCCGTTCAGCCTCGTCCTCGGCCCGGTCCTCGTGCTGCTCTCCGACATCCTCGGGCGCGTCGTCATCCGGCCGGCGGAACTCCAGGTGGGGGTCGTCACCGCGTTCCTCGGCGCCCCCGTGCTGATCGCCCTGGCACGGCGGGGGAAGGCGCGCGTCCCGTGAGCCGCGCCGTCGTCCTGCGGGCCGGGCCCGTCAGCCGCCGCACCACCGTGCGGGCGCTGACCGTGAACGCGGTGCTCGTCCTCCTCGTCGCGGGCTGCGCCCTTGCGGCGCTGATGCTCGGCGACCGCCCGCTCACCCCGGGCCGGGTACTGGCCGCGTTCGGCCCGGACGCGAACGCGCTCGACCGGCTCGTCGTGGTCGAGTGGCGCGCGCCGAGGGCCGCCGCCGCGGTCCTCTTCGGCGCCTGTCTGGGCGTCAGCGGCGCCATCTTCCAGTCGCTGACCCGCAACCCGCTGGGCAGCCCCGACGTGGTGGGCCTCAACACCGGCGCCTACACCGGCGTCGTCACCGTCCTGACGCTCGGCGGCACGGGCTACGCGGCCCAGGCCGGCGGCGCCCTGCTCGGCGGACTCGGCGCGACCGCCCTGGTGTACCTGTTCGCGTACCGGGGCGGCGTGCACGGCTTCCGCTTCATCGTCGTCGGCATCGCCGTCTCGGCCATGCTCTCCTCCGTCAACACCTGGCTGACGGTCAAGGCGGACCTCGATGTCGCCATGCGGGCCGCCGTCTGGGGCGCCGGCGGTCTGAACGGCGTGGACTGGCTCCCCGTGACCGTCTCCGCCGCCGTCGCCGCGCTCCTCGCGCCGGCGCTGCCCGCCGCCGCGCGGTGGCTGCGGCAGCTCGAACTCGGCGACGACACCGCCGGAGCGCTCGGCGTCCGCACCGAGGCGGCGAAGGCCGCGCTGGTCGTCCTGGGCGTCGCGCTGACGGCGCTGGTGACCGCCGCGACGGGGCCCGTCACGTTCGTCGCCCTCGCCGCGCCGCAGATCGCCCGCCGCCTCACCGGGCACGGCGGCTCGGTGGACCTCGTCGGGTCGGCGCTGGTCGGGGCGCTGCTGGTGTCGGGCGCCGACCTCGTCGGCCAGCACGCGATCCCCGGCACCGCCCTGCCCGTCGGGGCCGTCACGGTCTGCCTCGGCGGCGGCTACCTCCTGTGGCTGCTCGTCCGTGAGGTACGCCGCAGCTGAACGGGCGCGCCGCCCCGCCCGTCCGGTGGCCGGGCCCGCCCCCGCCCACGACGGCACCGGTCAGCGGGCGCGGCCCCGGGGTCTGAGGGGAGTCGGGGGGAGAGGTGGTGCGTCGAGGCGGGGGCCGGCGTAGCCGTGGACCTCGCCGAAGCGGGTGGTGGTCATCCAGTCCTCGCGGGCCTGGGCGATCTCCTCCGAGGAGCGGCCGATGAAGTTCCACCACATGACGAGCTGTTCCTCGAACGGTGTGCCGCCCAGCAGCATGAACGACGCGTCCGTGTCGGAGCGTACGTGCAGTTCGCGGCGGCCCGTGCCGAGGTAGAGGAGCGCGCCGGGGCCGAGGGGTACCCCGTCCACCTCGCAGCCGCCCGCCATGGCGAGCGCCGCGTACTCGAACTCCTCCTCGACCGGCAACCGTACGTCCGTCCCCGCCGCGACCGTGATGTCCGCGCCGGCCAGCGGGCTGTGGACGGTGCCGGGCGACGTCGCGCCGGCCAGGGTGCCGAGGACCACCGTCGCGCGCAGCCCGCCGCCGCCCGCGATCTCCGGGAGGGCCGTGTGGTGTTCGAACGCGGGCTCGCGGTGGCGGTGGCCGTCCGGCAGGGCGATCCAGAGCTGCGAGCCGTGCAGCACGGGGGTGTGCGTCCGGGGTGACTCCTCGGAGTGCGCGATGGCGCGGCCCGACGTCATCAGGCCGAGTTCGCGCGGCCGTACGGTGCACAGGCTGCCGAGGCTGTCGCGGTGGAGCACCTCGCCCGCGTGCAGCCAGCTGACGGTCTGGAGGCCCATGTGCGGGTGCGGCGGGACCTGCATGCCGGGCTCGCCGGCGATGTCGTCGGGCCCGTACTGGTCGACGAAGCACCAGGCGCCGACCATGCGGCGCCCCATCGTGGGCAGCAGGCGGCGCACGACCGTGCTCTCGCCCAGCGGCACGGCCTTGCCAGGCAGGAGGTCGCGTACGGGCCCGGGGCCGTGGCCCCCGCCGCACCGGGTGGCCACCGGTGTCCGGTCCAGATTGCTCATGGCTCGATCCTGCACCAGTCGCCGCGCGTTCCCCCACCCCGCCCGGCTGTCAATTGTCGGGGTGTGTCAAAAAACCATGTACACGTTTACATCAGGCCTTGCATGCCGTCACCTGGGGGTCCGGCGCGGCGAAGGGGGTCCCGCAGGCCAATTCCGCGGCGGAGGAAGATCTTTGCCTGTAAGCGATTGCATTCTCTCCGCGGTCGGCAGTACGTTCGGCTCACTGCCGTGATCGGAGGGTTATGGCCGCCAGCATCAACGACGTCGCCCGGCGCGCGGAAGTGTCCACCGCGACCGTGTCCCGCGCCCTGCGCGGCTTGCCGAACGTCTCCGAGGCCACTCGGGAACGGGTGCTGCGCGCCGCCGAGGAGTTGCAGTACAGCGTCTCCCCGCACGCCTCGCGTCTCGCCTCCGGCAGGACCGGGACGGTCGGGGTCGTCCTCCCGTTCGTCAACCGGTGGTTCTACAGCCAGGTCGTCGCCGGTATCGACTCCGTGCTGCGCGCCAACGACCTGGACATCCTGCTCTACAACCTCGGCGACGAGCGGGTCCACGAGCGGTTCTTCACGCGAATGCCGCTGCGCCGCCGCGTTGACGCGCTGATCGTCCTCAACCTCCCGCTGTCCACGGCCGAGTGCGACGCGCTCGTCTCGATGGACGTGCCGATCGCCGTCCTCGGCACCCGCATCCCCGGCTGCTGGCACGTGTCGATCGACAACGCGGAGGGCGCGAGCACCGCCGTACGCCATCTGATCAACCTCGGTCACCGGCGCATCGGGATGATCACGGGGGCGCTGGGCGACCCCCGCGGCTTCACCACACCGATCGTGCGGCAGCACGCGTACCGCACCGTCCTCGCACAGGCCGGGGTGGCGTACGACCCGGACCTCGAAGTGCCGGGGCACCTCGAAATAGAGGAAGCGGCCTCGGCGATGGCCAAGCTGCTCAGCCTGCCCGACCCGCCGACGGCCGTGTTCGCGGAGTCGGACCAGATGGCGTTCGGCGCGCTGCGCACCCTGACCCGCATGGGGCTGCGGGCGCCCGACGACGTCTCGGTGATCGGCTTCGACGACCACGAGACCGCCGAGCTGCTCGACCTGACCACCGTCGCCCAACCCGTTGCTCACCAGGGGGAGCTGCTCGCCCGCCAGATCCTGGACGCGCTGTCCGGGACGGGCGTGGAGCCGACCCGGGTGGTGGTGCCGACCCGGCTCGTCGTCCGGGGCACCACGGGCGCGGCACGTGCCGCGCGTTCCCTGTATCACATCTCCTCACCTCGGCCGGGACCTGAACCGGACCAGCACAGCCGCACCACCGCGCGGTGAGCCGCTCGATCCGCGCATTTTCCAGGGTCAACTCGCAAGAGGAATGGAAGATACGTGCCCCGCACCCGCATTCATCAGAAGCCGGCCGCCCCCTGGTGGAGCACCGCCGTCGTCTATCAGGTCTACCTCCGCAGTTTCGCCGACGGGAACGGCGACGGTGTCGGTGACATCGCCGGCCTGCGCGCCCGCCTGCCCTACCTCAGGGAGCTGGGGGTCGACGCCGTATGGATCACCCCGTGGTACCCGTCGCCGATGGCGGACGGGGGCTACGACATCGCCGACTACCGCGCCATCGACCCCGCGTTCGGGACGCTGGCCGAGGCCGAGGAGATGATCGCCGAGGCGCACGCGCTCGGCGTCCGCGTCGTCCTGGACATCGTCCCGAACCACACCTCGGACCGGCACCGCTGGTTCGCGGAGGCCCTGGCCGCCGCGCCGGGGTCGCCCGAACGCGACCGGTACGTCTTCCGCGACGGCCGGGGCGAGGCGGGCGAACTGCCGCCCAACGACTGGCGCAGCGAGTTCGGCGGCCGGGCGTGGACCCGGGTGACGGAGCCGGACGGCACGCCGGGGCAGTGGTACCTGCACCTGTTCGCCGCCGAGCAGCCGGACCTCAACTGGGCGAGCCGGGAGGTGCGTTCCGACTTCGAGGCGAGCCTGCGCTTCTGGTTCGACCGGGGCGTGGACGGCTTCCGCATCGACGTGGCACACGGCCTGGTGAAGGACCACACACTGCCTGACCTGGGCATCGCGGACGACGCGGTGTTCGAGCACGAGGGCGGCAAGGAGGACCACCCGCACTGGGATCAGGAGGGGGTCCACGAGATCTACCAGACGTGGCGCAAGGTCGCCGAGTCGTACGCGGGCGACCGGGTGTTCGTCGCCGAGGCGCATGTGCGCGAGGACCGGCTGCCGCTGTACCTGCGGCAGGACGAGCTGCACACCGCGTTCAACTTCGCCTTCCTCAAGTCGGCGTGGGAGCCGAACGTGCTGCGCGAGGTCATCGACCGGGGCGTCCGCACGCTGGCCGAGGTCGGCGCCCCGCCGACCTGGGTGCTGTCCAACCACGACGTGCCCCGCCATGTGACGAGGTACGGGCGCCGGGACACCGCGCTCGGCCGGCGCGACGAGAACGGGCGGCCGGGAGCGGCGGCGACCGACCGCGCGCTCGGCACCCGGCGGGCGCGCGCGGCGGCGCTGCTGATGCTCGCGCTGCCCGGCGGCGCGTACCTCTACCAGGGCGAGGAACTGGGCCTGTGGGAGGTCGAGGATCTGCCGGCGGACGTCCTGCGGGACCCGACGTGGGAACGCAGCGGGCGCACGGTGCGCGGCCGTGACGGCTGCCGGGTGCCGCTGCCCTGGTCGGGCTCGGACGCGCCGTTCGGCTTCGGCCCGGCGGGCGGCGAGGCGCCGTGGCTGCCGCAGCCGGCGGAGTGGGAGTACTTCAGCGCGCAGTTCCAGTCGGGCGCGCCCGCGTCGATGCTGGAGCTGTACCGGACGGCGCTGCGGCTGCGCAGGGAGCAGCCCGGCTTCGACAGCGGGACGCTGCGCTGGCTGGACGCGCCGGAGGGCGTGCTGGCGTTCGAGCGCTCCCCCGTGCTGCGGTGCGCGGTGAACTTCTCCGGCGATCCGATGCCGCTGCCGCGCGACTGGGGCGTCCTGCTGACCAGCGACCGGATCACCGGCGGGACGCTGCCCGCCGACACCACGGTCTGGCTGTGGGGCGGCGGCGCCGCGCTGCGGTAGGCGGCGCCGGGAGACGGGGAGACGTACGGCGTGCGGCCCGTGCCGGGGCCGGGTGACCAGGGGTCAGCCGGCCGGGTCGTACGCGGCACGCAGCGCGTCCCGTACGGCGGCCTGGGCTTCCTCCCGGTCCAGGCCGAGCCGCCGGGCGCGCTGGGCGTAGGCCTGGGCCGCCGCCGCCGCTTCCCGCGCGGCGGCGTCCCCGGCGGCGGCGACGAAGGTGCCGTGCCGCCCGCGCGTCTCGACGACGCCGTCCGCCTCCAGGGCGCGGTACGCCTTGGCGACGGTGTTGGCGGCGAGGCCGAGTTCGTCGGCGAGGCCGCGGACGGTGGGCAGCCGGTGGCCCGCGGGCAGTTCGCCGCTGCCCGCGAGACCGGCGATCCGGGCGCGCAGCTGTTCGTACGGCGCGACGGGTGATGCGGGGTCGATGGTCAGCTTCACCCGCCCGATTGTGCCGCAGGCGGGCGGGCCCGCGCCGTCAGCCGCCGAACGTCTGGAACGCGGTGCGCTCCGGCGTCCTGAACACCTGGCGGCCCGTCACGGCGTTGAGGACGGTGGCGCCCCGGTAGGCGCCGATGCCGAGGTCGGGCGCGGCGGCGCCGTGGGTGTGCAGCTCGGCGTTCTGCACGAACAGGCCGCCGGTCACCTCGGGGACGGTGCGGACGCGGTGGCCCGCGTCGATGTCGTACCTGCCCAGGGCGTCCCAGGCGATGAGTTTCTCGACCGGGTCGAGGCAGGCGGGGCGGCGGGCCGCGTAACCGGTGGCGGCGACGACGGCGCCGGTGGCCAGCTCGCGTTCGGCGCCGGTGTCGGCGTGGGAGGTGGTGAGCCGTATGGTCCCGTCGTCGGCGGTCCGTGCGCCGAGGAGCGCCGTGCCGGGCAGGAGGGTGACCGGGGGGCGGTCGCCGTCGAGCAGGTGGTCGTACAGCTCGGCGTGGATGAGGTCGATCGTCTCCGTGTCGATGCCCTTGTACAGCTGCCACTGCGAGGCGATCAGGCGATCGCGGACGGCGGGGTCGAGGCCGTTGAAGTACCGCATGTAGGCGGGTGTCGTGTACTCCAGGACGAGCTTGGAGTAGTCGAGCGGCGCGAAGCCCCACGAGCGGGTGAGCCAGGTGAGGGACCAGCCGGCGTCGCGCTGGCGGCGCAGCAGGTCGAGGAAGACCTCGGCGCCCGACTGACCGGAGCCGACGACGGTGACGTCCCTGACGCCCTGGGCGCGCAGGCCCTCGACGCGGTGGAGGTGCTCGCCCGAGTGGAAGACGCGGTCGGGGGTGCGGGCGGCGGGGACGGCGAGGGCGGTGGGGAGGTGGGGTTCGGTGCCGATGCCCATGGCGATGTTGCGGGCGAGCCGGGTCGTGGGGTGGGCCGCCGGGGTTCCCGCGGCGCCGTCGGCGGGGGTCAGGGTGAGGCGCCACAGGGCGCGTTCGGCGTCCCAGTGGACGGCGGTCACGTCCGTGCCGAAGTGGCAGCCGGGCAGGCGGGCGGCGGCCCAGGCGCAGTAGTCGGCGTATTCGCGGCGGGGCACGTGGAAACGTTCGGCGATGTAGAAGGGGTACATCCGGTCGTGCTCGGCCAGGTAGTTGAGGAACGACCAGCGGCTCGTGGGGCGGACGAGCGACACGAGGTCGGCGAGGAAGCCGACCTGGAGCTTGGCCCAGTCGAACATCAGGCCCGGGTGCCAGTCGTAGGCGGGGCGGCGGTCGTACGCGGCGTAGGCGAGGTCGTCGATCTCGTCGGCGAGCGCGGTGAGGGAGAGGTTGAACGGGCCGATGCCGACGGCGGCGAGGTCGAGGACGGGCGGCTCGGCGCCGTCCTGCGGGGGAAGCGGGGTGGTGCTCACAGGTGCTCTCCGGTGCTCTCGACGGCTTCACCGGCGGCGACGACGGCGGCGAGCAGTTCGTCCAGGTCGGTCTTGGTGGCCTGCGGGTTGAGCAGGGTGAGTTTCAGGCGTACGCCGCCGCCCGGCAGGTCGGTGCGGCCGACGAGGGCGGTGCCCTGGCGCAGCAGGCGGCGGCGGAGCGCGCCGTTGACGGCGTCGGGGTCGGCGCCGGTGCGCGGCGTGTAGTGGAAGACGACCGTGGTGAGGACGGGTTCGGCGGTGAGTTCGAGGCGGGGGTGGGCGGTGACGGCGGCGGCGGCGTGGCCGGCGAGGTCGTGGCAGGCGTCGAGCATGGCGCCGACGCCCTCGCGGCCGAGGGCGAGGAAGGTGGCGGCGACCTTGACGGCGTCGGCGCGGCGGGTGGTGGCCAGGGAGTTGCCGAGGAGGCCGTCGTACCCGGCGGCGCCGTCGTCGTCGGGGTTGAGGTAGGCGACGCGCAGGCCGGTGGTGGCGGCGAGGTCGCGGGCGTCCCGGGTGAGCAGGACGCTGGCGGCGGCGGGCTGCCAGGCGGTCTTGTGGAGGTCGATGGTGACGGTGTCGGCCGCTTCGAGGCCGGTGAGGAGGTGCCGCAGGCGGTCGGAGAAGAGGGCGCCGCCGCCGTAGGCCGCGTCCACGTGCAGCCGGGTGCCCTCGCGGCGTGCGAGCGCGGCGAGTTCGGGGAGGGGGTCGATCGAGCCGTAGTCGGTGGTGCCCGCCGTGGCGACGATGGCGAGGGGGATCTCGTCGGGGGCGCGGGAGGTGAGGGCGTGGTCGAGCGCCGCGGCGTCCATGCGGTGGCCCGCGTCGGCGGGGACGGTCCTGACGGCGTGTTCGCCGAGGCCGAGGAGGGCGCAGGCGCGGGCGACGGAGAAGTGCGCCAGCTCCGAGCAGTAGACGACGGGGCGGACGGCCAGACCGGTCAGTCCGGTGCCGCGGATGTCGGCGCGGTCGCCGAGTACGGCGTCGCGCGCCATCAGGAGCGCCTGGAGGTTGGAGGCGGTGCCGCCGGGGGTGAGGACGCCGTCGGCGCCGGGGCCGTAGCCGGCGAGGCCGGTGAGGGAGCGGATGAGGCGGCGTTCCAGTTCCACCGCGTAGGGGCCGCTGTCCCAGGTGTCCACGGAGGCGTTGAAGACGGAGGCGAGGACGTCGGCGGCGGCGGCGATGCTCAGGGCGGGGGGCTGGAGGTGGGCGGCGGCGCGCGGGTCCGCCAGGTCCACGGTGTGGGCGGCGTACGAGCGGGCCAGGGCGAGGACGGCGGCGCGGCCCTTGCCGGTGCGCGGGAGGGGCCCGTCGGGGAGCTGGGTGTCGATCAGGCGTGACAGCTCGTCGGGGGTGAGGGCGGGGAGGGGTCCGCTGCGGCGGCGGAGTGCCCCGGCGGCTTCCCTGGTCAGCTCGGTGACGAGCCGTCCGACCTCGGCGAGACCGGCGGGGTCGGCGGCGAGCAGGTCGGGCTCTAGGAGGGCCGAGGGTGCGGGGGCGAGTGGTGCATGGCCGGGCATGCTCATGGGGTCTTCGGGTGTCCCTTGTCGAGTCGGCTGCTGATCGGTGACATCGGTGACATGGGGGTGCGTCCGGCAGCCGGGGGTCGGCTGACGGCTGGACGGACGGTCTCCGTTCACGCGGATCAATTTAGGTTAGGCATACCTAACTATGTCAACAGGGCCCCGGTGTGCGGGTGGTCACGGCGGGGGCACTGTCAGTGCCGGGGCGTAGGCTCGGGAACGCGCCGGTGGCGGACCGGCGGTGAGCGGCGGGAGGCGCGCGGTGGACACGGAACGGGTGGGGGCGGCGTGGTCCGGCGGTGACGCGGGGGCCGTCCGTGACGTCACGTCGGAGGCCGAACTGCGGGAGCTGGTGGGCGAGCCCGCGCCGTACACCCGCGACAAGACCCGTACCGCCCTGCACGCGCTGGACCGCGCCTGGCTCGCCCGCTCGCCGTTCTGCCTGATCGCCACCTCGGGCGCCGACGGCTCGTGCGACGTCTCGCCGAAGGGCGATCCGCCCGGCTTCGCGCTCGTCCTCGACGACCGCACGCTCGCGATACCCGACCGGCCGGGGAACAAGCGGCTCGACGGCCTGCGCAACGTCCTGGCGAACCCCCGGGTCGGCCTGGTCTTCCTCATACCCGGCCGGGGCGACATGCTGCGGGTCAACGGGCGGGCGCGGATCGTCCGGGAGGCGCCGTTCTTCGACCGCATGACGGTCCGGGGCAACCGGCCGCGCCTCGCGCTGGTCGTGGAGGCGGAGGAGATCTTCCACCACTGCGCCAAGGCCGCGCTGCGCTCGGACCTGTGGGCCCCGGAGACCTGGGACCCGGACGCCCTCCCGTCCCGGGCGCGGATGTCCAAGGCGCTGGAACGCCCGGACGACGCGCTGGAGTTCCTTGAGGAGCACTACGGCCCGGGGTACGCGGACCACCTTTACGAGGGCTGAACCAGCGTGCGGCCAAAGCCCGTTGGCGCTCCGTCACCCCGCCCTGCCCACGGGGACCGCCGGACACGCGGGTCGCCGCCCACCGGCCCCCGGTCCCGAGACCGGGTCAGGTGACGGCATGCCGGGCGTCGCGTCCCGGAGCGCGGTGCGGTGCGGGGAGGGCCGGGCCGGTGCGCGGCTGCGGGAAGCATCAAGGTGAGGGCGGGGGAACGGACGGAGTGGGGGCCATGCGGAGTCGGACCGGCGGACCGGACGCGGTGCGGTGGTCGCCGTGACGGGGGCTGCCCGCCGTGCCGGAACGCCCCGTGAAAGGCTGGGCGGCGTGGACGCAGCGGCGGACGGGCGGGCTGCCCGGGACTTCCTCGCGACACTCGGCGTCGGCGACCTCTGCGAGGGGACCGTGACCGAGGTGACCCGCTCGCACGGGCTGGTCGTGACACTGGACGGCTTCCCCGCGCGCCCGCTGGGGACGGTCGGGCCGCTGGACGTGTCCTGGCGGCCGGGCGTCCCCGCCGAGGTGCGGGCCGGGCAGCCGGTCACCGCCGAGGTGATCGCCGTCGAGCGGGGGGAGGGGCGGGTCAGGCTGTCGATGGCAGCCACCGAGAACCCGGAGCTGTGGGCCTTCCTGAAGGCGCGCCGGCCGGGCGAGATCCTCTCGGGGACCGTCGCGTCGATCCAGAGGTTCGGCGTGTTCGTCGCCCTGGACGAGGGCCCGGCGCACCCGGTGTTCCCCGGCGTCGGGTTCATCACCATCCCCCAGCTGTCCTGGCACCGCGTCGAGGAGGCGTCGGACGTCGTCAGCGCCGGGCAGCGCGTCTCGTGCGCGTTCCTCCAGTTCGACACGTGGAACGGCGAGGCCAGGCTGTCGCTGCGGGCGACGCGGCCGGACCCGTTCCTGGCCTTCGCGGACGGCCTGACGGTGGGCCAGTCCCTGCGCGGACGGGTCACCAGGTCCCTGCCGGCCGGTGTCCTCGTCCGCGTCGCCGACGGGGTCGAGGGGCTGATCCGGCAGGCACGCGCCGTCCGGCCAGGCGAGGAGATAGCGGTCGTCGTCGCGGGCGTCGACCGGGAGCGGCGGAGGCTGGTCCTCTCCCGGCACGAGGCCGCCCCCGACGCCCCCTGAACCTCCTGGGTCCGTCCGGCGGTCCCGCCTGTCCCGCGTCGCCCGGCACGGGGGCACCCCGCCGTTGCCGCGTCACCCCGGGTACGCCCGGCGCGAGCCGCCATCCGGCGCCTTGCGACGCACCGCGTCCAACGCCATGAGGCCGCGACACGATCCGCCGGACAGACCTGGGCCCGTCTTCAAAGGGCCGCCCTGCTCACGGCACTCCGCCCGCCGGTCCGGCGGCTGGGCCCCCGGGCACGCACCTCACCGCGCTGCCGCGTCACCCCGGGTACGCCCGGCGCGAAGACGAACCAGCGCCTTGCGATCGCGCGCGCCCGGGGGGCCGCGAACGGCCGGACGTTCCCTCGGCGGCACCGCCGAGGGGTCATGCCGCGTCGAGTTGTCCTGCGGGGCCCGCGGCGCGGGCCCCGAAGCGGTGGCGGGCGCGGTCGGCGGCCGCCTCGGCGCGGCGGCGGCGTTCGTCGGCCGGGTCCAGGGACAGCTGCCGCGCGCTCTCGGCGGCGTCCGTCAGGTCCTCGGCGCGCAGCGCGACGGCGCGGACGCGCGCCCGCTGGAGGCCGAGCGCGTCGTGCAGGGCGTAGGCCGTGCCCACCAGCGCCGGGGTGTGGGCGGTCGGTTCCGGCAGGGTGCGGCGGCGCGTGGTGGCGGTGCGGTCGGCGTAGCGGACGGTGAGGGTGAGGGCGCGGGTGGTCTGCCCGGTGCCGCGCAGCCGGTAGCCGAGCCGGTCGGCGAGCGTGAGCAGGGCGCGGCGGCGGACGGCAGGGTCCAGCTCGTCGTGGCCGAACCGGTGCTCGGCCGCCGTGGACCTGGCCGGTGTGCCGGGGACGACGGGGGTCGGGTCGATGCCGCGCGCGAGGGCCTGCACCCGGCGGGCGGTGGACGCGCCGAGGATGCGCTGGAGCGTGAGGGGCGGCGCGGCGGCCACGAGACCGGCCGTGCGGATGCCGTACGCGGCGAGGGCGCGGGCGGTGGCGGGGCCGACGCCGTGCAGGTCGGCGGCGGGCCGGTCGGCGAGGAAGGCGGCGATCGCGTCCGGGTCGTCGGGCACGGCGCCGATCCCCGGGCCGCCGCCGGGCGGGGCGGCGGCGAGCCGGGCGAGCAGCGGGTTGGGGGCGACGCCGATGGCGCAGTCGGTGCCGTGCAGGGCCAGGCCGCGTACGCGGACGAGCCGGGCGAGCCGTACGGCGTCGAGGCCGAAGTAGCGCAGGGCGCCCCGGACGTCGGCGAGCGCGGCGTCGGGCGGCAGGGCCTGGACGACGGGGGTGATGCCGTGCAGCACGTCGAGCAGCCCGTCGTAGGGCGCTTGGCATGGGCGGTCCGTGGTCAGGTAGCGCACGTAGAGCACGTGCCGCCCGGTCATCCGGCGCTCCCCGGGCTGGAGTGCCACAGCTTGCGCGGCGGGGTGGCGGCGGAACCGCCCGCCGGGCGGAGGTCGGCCCAGGGGTGGAGGGTGGCGCCGGTGGGCAGTGCGATGCGCCGGGTGGTCCCCTCCTCCGGCGCCGCCCCGTCCCCGGGGCTGTCGGCGAGGCGTTCCGCCACCGCGTCGAGGCCGCCGGTGCGGCGCAGTCCGGCCAGTTCGGTGAGGTCCCAGGCCGCCTGGCCGACGACGGTCAGCGCCCGCGCGCCGCGCCGCTGGACGGTGCCGCGCACCAGCAGCAGCCAGGAGTGGAACACGGTGTGGGCGCACGCGGCGTGGCTGTCCTCGAAGAAGGTCAGGTCCACCAGGCCCGAGGTGTCGTCCAGGGTGGCGAAGATGATGCGCCTGCCGGAGCGGATCGCCGGTGTCTGGGTGGCGGCCTTGGCGCCCGCGACCAGTACGGTCTCCCCCTGCCGCGCGTCGCGCAGGCGGTGGGCGCTGAGCACGCCCAGCTCGTCGAGGAACGCGCGGTGCCCCGCCAGCAGGTGGCGCCGGGACTCCATGCCGAGCACGTCGAGTTCGGCGCCGAGCCGTTCCTCCTCGTCCAGGTCGGGCAGCCCGGCGGGGGGCGTGCGCTCGGTGTCGCCGAACGGGAGCTGGCCGCCGCCGGGTCCGCCGCCGCCGCGCTGGCGGTGCAGGTCGGCGATGTGGAGCAGCAGGTCGCGGCGGTTCGCGCCGAAGGCGTCCAGGGCGCCGACCGAGGCGAGCCGTTCGGCGACCGGCCTGGACGGCGCGGCGCGGGCGAACAGGTCGCCGAGGGAGACGTACGGGCGGCCCGCGGCGATCCGTTCCGCCTCCTCGCCGCTGATGCCCCGGACGTCGCCGAGCGCCAGCCGGACGCCCCACCGCCCCGATTCGGACTCCAGTTCGATTCGATAGGCGGCGTCCGACGCGTTGACGTCCAGCGGCAGCACCGGCACCCCCCGGCGCCGCGCGTCGGCGAGCAGCAGCCGCTTCGGGTACATCCCCGGGTCGTGCGTGAGCAGCCCGGCGTAGAACGCGGCCGGGTGGTGCGCCTTGAGCCAGGCCGACTGGTAGGTGGGCACGGCGAACGCGACAGCGTGCGCCTTGCAGAAGCCGAACGACCCGAAGGACTCGACGATGTCCCAGGTCCGCGCGACGACCTCGGGCGCGTACCCCCGTTTCCCCGCCTCGGCGGCGAACCAGGCGGCCACCCGCCCCTGCCGCTCCCGGTCGGACAGCGCGCGCCGCGCCTCGTCCGCCAGCGCGCGGTCGCAGCCGGTCATGCGCGCGAGCACGCCGATGACCTGCTCGTGGAAGACGACGACGCCGTGCGTCTCGCGCAGGACCGGCTCCAGGTCCGGGTGCGGGTAGCGCGCGGCCCGCCGCCCGGCCCTGCCCTCGATGAACGGCCGCACCATGTCGGCGCCGACGGGACCGGGCCGGAAGAGCGATATGTCGACCACGAGGTCGTGGAAGTCCTCCGGCTGGAGCCGCGCGATCAGGTCGCGCTGCCCCGGCGACTCGATCTGGAAGCACCCCAGCGTCTCGGACGACCTGATCAGCCGGTACGTGTCCGGGTCGCCGGGCGGCACGCGGTCGAGGTCGAGCCGCTCCCCGGTGGCACGCTCGGTCTCGGCGACCGCGTGCGCCATGGCGGACTGCATCCGCACCCCCAGCACGTCGAGCTTCAGCAGCCCGAGGTCCTCCACGTCCTCCTTGTCGAACTGCGACATCGCGAAGCCCTCGCCGCTGGTGGGCACCACGGGCGTACGGTCGCGCAGCGACGTGTCCGACAGCAGCACGCCGCAGGGGTGCATGGCCACGCCGCGCGGCAGCGCGTCCAGCGCCTCCACCAGTTCCCACATGCGCGGCCCGTACGCGTCGGCGTCCACGTCGCGCAGTTCCGGCAGCTCGGCGAGCGCGGCGCGCGCGTCCCTGGCCCTGATGTGGGGGAACGCGGTGGCCAGCCGCCCCGTCTCGGCCGGGTCGAGGCCGAGGGCGAGCCCGACGTCGCGGACGGCGTGCCGCACGCGGTACGTCTCGGGCATCGCGACGGTGGCCACGCGCCGCTCCCCGAAGCGGTCGAAGATCGCCCGGTACGCGTCGAGGCGGCGCGCGGACTCCACGTCCACGTCGATGTCAGGCAGCACGGCGCGGCGCGGGGAGAGGAACCGTTCCATCAGCAGCCCGTGCTCGACCGGATCGGCGTGCGCGATGCCCAGCAGGTGGTTGACGAGCGAGCCGGCGCCCGAGCCGCGCGCCGTGACGCGGATGCCCATGCCCCTGATGTCACGCACGACCTGGGCGACGGTGAGGAAGTACGACGCGTAGCCGAGGCGGGCGATGAGGTCCAGCTCGGCGTCGAGCCGGTCCCAGCGCACCCGGTCGCGTTCGAGCCGCCGGGCGACCATCCCCGCCGTGCAGCGGGAGCGCAGGACGCGGTCCGCGGTGCGGTCGGCCGCGCCGACGAGCCCGGCCTCGGGGAAGTGGACGCTGCCGATGCCGAGGTCCCCCTCGGGGTCCACGCGGCAGGAGTCCGCCGTCTCCTCGGTGACGGCCAGCAGGCGGCGCGCGGCGCCGGCGCCCATCCCGGCGGCCTCCGCGGCGGCGTCGGCGGCCGAGGCCATCGCGGCCGGGCCCTTCAGCCAGCGATGGCCGTTGTCGTGCGGGCCGCGCGGGTCGATGGGGACGAGGCGGCGCGCGGCGTCGAGGACGTCGGCGACGCGCCCCTGCCCGGGGTCGGCGTAGCGGACGCCGTTGGTCAGCACGGGGGGTACGCCGGTGGTGGCGGCGAGACCGAGGGCGCGGGCGGCGGGGCGTGCCGGGCCGCTCGCGTCCAGGGCGATGCGCAGCCCGGCCCCGGCGGCCTCGCGCCACGGGCCGAGCAGGCGCGCGGCCCGGTCGGGGCGGCCGGCGGCCAGGGCGCGGCCCGGCGGGGAGTCGGGGCCGAGCAGCACGACGAGGCCGTCGAGCCCGCCGCCGGTCACCTCGGCCCAGGGCAGCAGGGGCCGTTCGCCCGTCCCCGCGACGGCGGCGTGCGCGGCGGTGATCAGACGGCACATCCTGGCCCATCCGGCGGCGCCGTCGCGGGCGAGGAAGGTGACGCGGGGCGCGGACTCGTCGGTGAACGCGCCGCCGCGCACGGGCGTGCGCCGCCTGGCCGCCGTGCCCGGGGGGCCGTCGGCGGGCTCGGGGGCGGCGACGGCCAGTTCGACGCCGTAGACGGGCCTGATGCCGGCGGCGGCGCAGGCGCGGGTGAAGCGGACGGCGCCCGCGAGGGTGTCGCGGTCAGTCAGGGCGAGGGCGTCCATGCCGCGCTCAGCCGCCCGTTCGGCGAGGCGTTCCGGGTGGGAGGCGCCGTAGCGCGCGGAGAAGCCGGAGACGGCGTGCAGGTGCGTGAAACGCGGGGTCATCCGCACCTCCTCCCGTCATGCCAGGCCCCCGTCTCTCCGTTCCTGGGTCCACCATAAACCAGCCATCGAACATGTGTGCGACAGAGAGCGCCGCAGGTCAGCGGCGGACCCTCCCGCACCCTGGCCGGAACCCGACCCCCGCCCGGCACGGGTTAGGCTGCCCGGGTGGCGCTTCCCCTGGAGCTGGTGATCTTCGACTGCGACGGCGTGCTGGTGGACAGCGAGCCCCTCGCCCTGCGTGTGTGCGTCGAGTTGGGCGCCGAGCTGGGCTGGCCGCTCACCGAGCGCGAGATCGTCGACCGCTTCCTCGGCCGCTCCGAGCAGGCCGTGCGGCTCCAGGTCGCCGAACGGCTCGGCGAGGCCCTGGCCGAGCGGTGGGGCGAGGAGTACAGGGCGCGGCTCGCCGCCGCTGTCGATGCGGAGCTGACCGAGGTCGCGGGCGTCTCCGCCGCCCTGGACGCGCTCGGCCCGCTCCCCCACTGCATCGCGTCGAGCGGCGGGCACGACAAGATGCGCCGCACGCTGAGCCGTACGGGCCTGTACGAACGGTTCGCGGGGCGCATCTTCAGCGCCACCGAGGTGGCGCGCGGCAAGCCCGAGCCCGACCTGTTCCTGTACGCGGCGGAGCGGATGGGCGTCGCGCCGGAGCACTGCGTGGTCGTGGAGGACAGCCAGTACGGCGTACGGGCCGCCCGCGCGGCGGGGATGCGGTCGTTCGGCTACGCGGGCGGGCTCACGCCGGCCGAGTGGCTGGCGGGGCCCGACACCGTCGTCTTCCACGACATGCGCGAGCTGCCCGCCCTGCTCGGCCGCTGACTCACCTCACTCGTCGGCGGCGGCCTCGGCGGTCTCCCCGGGAGCGGGCGGCGGGACCTCGCGGGCGCTCAGGACGAGCACGTTGTCCGAGGTGTACCCCACACGCACGGCCACCCCGTCCCGCACGGCCGCCGGGTACACGTCCGTGGCCCTGCGGTCGGCGCTGTCCCCGCCGATGCGGCCGACCGTGAGCAGGTGCCCGTCCACGGTCCGCAGCCGTATCTCCCACTGCGTGGGCTCTTCCTGGGCGCGCCGGGCGAACGCCTCGCCGTAGGGCAGGGTCAGCAGCATCCGCTCCTCGTCGAGGGTCACGGCCCTGGCGGTGAAGTCGCGCCCGGCGTCGAGGCGGCACGCGGCGACGGCGCCCGCCATCCGGCCCGGGGCGGCGTTCCCCAGCAGCCGCACGGTGACGGTGGCCGAGTCCTCGTGCGCCGCGATCCCGGTGACCTCCGCGTGGGCGGGGCGCTGCCAGACGCGGACGGTGAGGTTGCCGTCCTTGGTGGTGTACGGGACCCAGGAGGTGACGCCGCCGGGGCCCGCGGCGGGCGGCGCGGTGACGAGCGCGGCCTGCTCGACGAGCGCGGCGGCGACGCGGCGCGGCTTGTCGCCCTCGGTGGCGAGGAAGCAGTCCCAGCGGCCCTCGGCGAGGGCGTGGGCGGCGCGGGGGACGGCGGCGCGGCCGTCCCGGTCCAGCGGGACCCGTATCTCCCGGCGCGGGGACGACTTGCGCAGCCGCAGCACCAGCTCGCCCCGTGCGGCCTGGCCGAGCGCGACGGTGAAGCCGCCGTCGGGCGTGGCGGCGCAGTGGGCGGACGGCGGTCCCGCGTCGGGCACGGCCGCGACGACCGGCTCGGCCGCCGCCTGCCGCTTCCGGCCGCCGAACAGGCCCCGCAGCTTCCCGGCCGGGCGCAGCGCGGGCCGCAGTTCGCCGAACAGCTCCTCGTACCGGCGCGCTATCGCGTCCGGCCGGTAACGGGCCGCCGTGGCCTGCGCCTTCCCCGCCATGCGGCGGCGCAGCGCGGCGTCCGTCATCAGGGTCCGCAGGCTCTGCGCGACGGCGTCGGCACCGCCCTCCGGCGGGACGAGCAGGCCGTCCTCGCCGTGCGTGATGATCTCGCGCGGCCCGACCGGGCAGTCCGTGGAGACGACGGGCACGCCGCACGCCATCGCCTCGACGATGGTCAGGCCGAACGACTCGTACTCCGACGTGACGGCGGCTATCGCGCCCTTGGCCCACTCGGTCTCGATGGGCGCGGCGGCCCCCATGAGGCGGGCGCGGTCGGCCAGGCCGAGCCGTTCGATGTGCTCCCGCAGCCCCGGCTTGGCCTGGCCGCGGCCGTAGATCCGCAGCTCCCAGTCGGGGAACTCGCCGGTCAGCTTGGCGAACGCGTCGAGCAGCCGGTCGTAGCGCTTGACGCCGACGAGCCGCCCGGCGGCGACGATCACCCGGCTGTCCCCGGTGGCCGGGGCGGCGGCGGGCGCGGCGGAGCCGTTGGGTATGTGGACGATGCGGGCGGGGGCGTCCGGCAGCGCCGCGCGGTAGTCGGCGGCGTCGGCGGCGGCCACGGGGGCGAACGCGTCGAGCAGCGGCACGGCGGCGAGTTGCATCTCCCGCGACAGGTCGGACCGGGTGCCGAGCTGCGAGTGCTCCTGCCCGATCCGCAGGTGGCGCGAGGTACCGAGCCTGCCGAGGTAGGTGTTGAGGGTGGGCCGGGTGCCGATCACGACATCGGCGTCGGTGGCGGCGAGGAACGCGCCCATCCGCTCGTCGCTGAGCCGCGACGCGGTCCGCTCCCCCGGCAGCACCTCGCTCGGCCCGGCCTGCGCGAGCAGCGCGGCGTCCGCCGTCCCCTCCCGCTCGTCGATCAGCGTGACGATCCGGACGCGCGGGTCGAACGTGAAGCTGGTCGTGTCGCGGTGCCGGTAAAGGCTCGCGATCGTGACGGTGTGCCGCTCGGCGAACGCCGCCGACAGCGTCGACACGGCCCGGATGGTCCCCCCGATGCCATAGGCGTTGTTGAGCAAGAACGTGATCTTCACACCGACTCCCCCTCACACGGCCCGCCTTCTCCCCCCGGCGGACACGCTTTCTCCATAACGTGCCAAAGATGTTGCCACATCGGCATCGGGTGTCACAGAAAAGAACCGACGTCACACCACGTCGAGCCGGGCGAACGGCGCAATCCACACACATCCCCACCTCGGAAGTGGGGGAAGTCACAAGATTTTTTGTCCATGGACACGTCATCGACACGCGATTCCCCCCCTTCGGCCACCTTTCCGCCACAGGGACGTCACCCTAGAGTCAGCTGGCGTCTACCTGCCGTGCTGATCCGGGTTGGGGTGGACCGTTGCAACAGGCAAGATGACGAAACAAGGAACGGGCGGGGACGCTGCTGGCGTCCGCGGCGCTGCTCGCCGGGCTGGTGCCCGCCGTCCTGGCGGCGGACGCCACGGCGGCACCGGCGGAGGGGCCACCGGACCAGATCGCTCCCGCCCAGACGAGGCCGCCGGTGCGTCCGCCACCCCCGCCGCCGTCCCGGCCCGCTGGGCGAACCTGGCGGGCACGGCCACCCTCGGCGCCCCCGGGACCACCGGCACGGCGCTCCACCTCGACGGCGCGACGGGATACGCGGCGACGACCGCCGCGGTCGTGGACACGAGCAGGTCGTTCACCGTGTCCGCCTGGGCGCGGCTGGACGCGGAACCGGGACAGGACGCCGTGGTGGTCACGCAGACCGGCAGGCGGCAGGCGGGCTTCGAGCTGTCCTGGTCGGCGGCCGACGGCGGCTGGTCCTTCGCGCAGTACGACGGGGAGGGCGCCGGGGCACGGGTCACCCAGCCGGACGGGCAGGCCGCCGCGAAGGACACGTGGACGCACCTCGTCGGCGTGCACGACGCGTACGCGGGGACGCTGACCCTGTACGTGGACGGCGAGAGGGCGGCTCGGTCCCCTTCGACACCCCGTTCACGGCGGACGGCCCCGTCCTCATCGGCGCGGGCGACACCGGCGGGACCCCGCGTTCCTTCTTCCCCGGCGCCATCGACGACGTCCGCGTCTGGGACCGCATGGTGACCGACTACGAGGCCGCGCAGATCTACCACCAGGCCCCGATCACCCCCTGACACGGCGCCGCGCCGCCCCATGCCCACGAGGCGGCGCGGCGTCAGGGCGCCGGGACGGCGAACGGAGTGCGCTGATGAACGGGCAGCGAGTCGGGATCTCTTCCGGAGAACTGCGGCCGTGCACGCCGCGCCCGACGTCCGCGCCGATCCGTCCGAGCAGACCATCGGGCTGCCGTGCTGTGGGGACCTGCTGCGTGCCATCGGTGGCGGAAGTGGCCTGACTACAGCAGCACGCCCAGGTGTTCCGCGCCCGCTGTCAGGAGGCGGCGCAGTGTCAGGCCGTCGTCGGCCACCGCTGTCACCAGGGCGGCGGGGGCGGCCAGCGGTGTCACCATCGCCGTGTCGCCGAGGAGCAGCGGTTCGGCGGGCTTGTCGGTGAACGCCGGGTCGGCGACGAGGAGCTGGCCGACCGCCCGGTGCCCGCCCAGGACGGCCCCGCCGTCGGCGCCCGGCGCGCCGGGCCCGTACGCCAGTTCCTGGTCGAGCACGACGGCCCCACCGATCCCCAGCACCAGCCGCGCCACCAGCCGCCCCGGCGCCTCGCCGGAACGCCCGAGGATCTGCTCCTCCCGGTAGACGAGCCGCGCCGTGTCCGCGAGATCGACGCGGGTCGTCATCCGCAGGTCGCTGCGCGCGGCGGAGATCACGGGCTCGGGCAGCCAGTGCAGCGAGCCGCCGTCGCCCACGCTCAGCGCGGTGTCGTACGTCGCGCCCGCCGCGTCACGCCCCGGCAGCGCGACGGTCGCGGCGGCGGAGGTGACGCGCAGCGCCGCGCCCGGCAGGACGTCGGCGGTCAGCCGCAGCCGGTCCCCGCCGAGCGGCGCGCTCATCGCGCCGACCACCGTGACCTGGCTGTACGCCCCCGCCGCCCGCGTGCGGCGCAGCGCGAGCGGGCCGTCGCCCCGCAGCAGCGGCAGTGTCCCGTCCGCCGCCGCGGTGAGGCGCGCGTGGGCGGTGACCCCCGCCCCCGTCATACGGCGGCGGCACGCACCGGGCGCCCGGCCGTCCAGGCGGCGAGCCGCTCCCGCACCCACTCCGCGACCGGCCGCACGCCGTCCTCGCCGCGCAGCGACGTGAACGCGACGGGCAGGTCGCCACGCTGCGCCCTCGCGTCGCGCGCCATGCCGTCGAGGTCGGAGCCGACGTACGGGGCGAGGTCGGTCTTGTTGACGACGAGCAGGTCCGCCGAGGTGACGCCGGGTCCGCCCTTGCGCGGGATGTCGTCCCCCGCGGCGACGTCGATCACGAAGATCTGCGCGTCCACCAGCCCGGTGGAGAAGGTGGCGGTGAGGTTGTCACCGCCCGACTCGACGAGCACGAGGTCGAGCGGCCCCGTGCGTTCCTCCAGGTCCTCCACCGCCTCCAGGTTGGCGGAGATGTCGTCGCGGATGGCGGTGTGGGGGCAGGCGCCGGTCTCGACGGCGGTGATGCGCTCCGGCGGGAGGACGGCGTTGCGCAGCAGGAAGTCGGCGTCCTCGCGGGTGTAGATGTCGTTGGTGACGACGGCGATGGACAGTTCGTCGCGCAGCGCGCGGCACAGGGCGGCGACGGTCGCGGTCTTGCCGGAGCCGACGGGCCCGCCCAGGCCGATCCGCAGGGCGCGGCGCGTGCCGTCGGGGAGGGTGGGGCGGGCGCTGCTCCAGGTGTGGCGGTGGGGGAAGGTCTCGGGGTGGTCGAGGTGCATGGGCGGGCTCCCTAGGAGGCGAAGAGGCGCACGGGCCAGGCGGCGTGCTGCTGTGCGGTGATGTCGAGGAGGGGCGCGGAGGCGGCGGGGAGGCGGCCGGTGTCGCCGGTGGCGCGTACGGCGTCGGCGGCCGCGGTGGCGCGCTCGGCGACGGCGTCCATGGCGTCGGCGAGCCCGGCGAGCACGGCGGTGGCGTCGAAGGGGTCGAGGCTCAGGAGCCGTACGGCGGCGGTCGCCGGGCCGCCGCAGCTCTCGTACGCGGCCGTCTGCGCGGCGTCGCGCGGCGCCAGCCCGGCGGCGCGGGCGGTCAGGCCGAGGACGACGGGCTGGTGCAGGCCGCGCGGCCTGGCGGTGGCCACGGCGTCCAGCTCCGGGGAGGGCCAGGTGGCGCGTGCGGCGCGCAGGAGCTGGCGGCCCAGCTTGCGGGCGGTGTCGCGCAGGGCGGGCGCGGGCGTACGGGCGTCGGCGGCGGCGTCGAGCGCGTACGGGTCGCAGCCGGCGCAGGCGGCGGCCGCCAGGGCGGCGGCGACCAGGCCCGTGGTGTGGAGGCGGCCCTCGCAGAAGGCGGCCAGGGTGGCGGGGCCCTGGATGCGGCCCGCGCGGACGGCGGCCTCGGCGCCGCCGGAGTGGGCGTGCGCCCCGGCGGGGAAGCGGCCGTCCGCGAGGAGCAGCAGCGCCGCGCGGCGGGAACTCGTCAAAGGCATGCCCCTAGAAGAGGAAGTAGCGCTGGGCGAGGGGCAGTTCGGTGGCGGGCTGGGGGACGACCGGCTCGCCGTCGATGGTGACGGTGAAGGTGTCGGGGTCCACGGCGACGGCGGGCCTGGCGTCGTTGAGCCGCATGTCGGCCTTGGTGACGCCCCGGGTGTTCGCGATGGCGGTGAACGACTTGCCGACGCCGTACCGGTCGCCGAGGCGCTCGTCGAGCCCGGCCTCCAGCGCGAGCGCGGTGACGAAGTTGAGCGAGTTCGCCGCCGGGGCGCGACCCGTGGCGCCGAACATGGGGCGCGGCAGGACCGGCTGCGGCGTCGGGATGGACGCGTTGGCGTCGCCCATCTGCGCCCAGGCGATCTGGCCGCCCTTGATGACGAGCAGCGGCTTCACGCCGAAGAACGCCGGGTCCCACAACACCAGGTCGGCGAGCTTGCCCGGCTCGACGGAGCCGATCTCGTGGTCGAGCCCCTGCGCGACGGCCGGGTTGATCGTGTACTTGGCGATGTAGCGGCGGGCCCGCAGGTTGTCGGCGGCGCCGTCGCCCGGCAGCGCGCCGCGCCGCCGCTTCATCACGTGCGCGGTCTGCCACGTGCGCATGACCACCTCGCCGACACGGCCCATGGCCTGCGAGTCGGAGGAGATGATCGAGAGGGCGCCCAGGTCGTGCAGGACGTCCTCGGCGGCGATGGTGGACGGCCTGATCCTGGACTCGGCGAAGGCCAGGTCCTCGGGCACGGACGGGTTGAGGTGGTGGCAGACCATCAGCATGTCGAGGTGCTCCTCGACGGTGTTGACGGTGTGGGGGCGCGTCGGGTTGGTCGAGCTGGGCAGGACGTTCGCCTCGGAGACGACGGTGATGATGTCCGGCGCGTGCCCGCCGCCCGCGCCCTCGGTGTGGTACGCGTGGATGCCGCGCCCGGCGATCGCGGCG
Source organism: Streptomyces sp. MS19 (assembly GCF_047200595.1). Classification (NCBI taxonomy): domain Bacteria; kingdom Bacillati; phylum Actinomycetota; class Actinomycetes; order Kitasatosporales; family Streptomycetaceae; genus Streptomyces; species Streptomyces sp. MS19. Next base: position 62,666 of record NZ_JBJZOH010000017.1, read on the forward strand.
AGGGTGTCGGCGACGAAGCCCGCCTCGTTCAGCGTGTCCGTGTGGATCGCGAGCTGGGCGCCGGTCTCCTCGCACACGGACAGGCAGGCGTCGATGGCGGCGGGGGTGGCGCCCCAGTCCTCGTGGATCTTGAAGCTGACGGCGCCGCCGCGCAGCTGGGCGAGCATGGCGTCGCGGGAGACGGTGTTGCCCTTGCCGAGCAGGCCGATGTTGAGGGGGATGCCGTCCAGGGCGGCGAACATGCGGGCCAGGTGCCAGCCGCCTGGCGTGACGGTGGTGGCCTTGGTGCCCTCGGCGGGGCCCGTGCCGCCGCCGACGAGGGTGGTGACGCCGGAGGCGAGCGCCTCGTCGGCGATGGTCGGCGAGATGAAGTGGACGTGCGCGTCGATGGCCCCGGCGGTGAGTATCCGGCCGTTGCCCGCGATGACCTCGGTCTCGGGGCCGATCACGAGGTCCGGGTGCACGCCGTCCATGGTGTCGGGGTTCCCGGCCTTGCCGAGGGCGGTGATGCGGCCGTCCCTGATGCCGATGTCCGCCTTGACGATCCCGGTGTGGTCGAGGACGACGGCGCCGGTGATGACCGTGTCGGGGGTGCCCTCGGCGCGGGTGGCGCGCGACTGCCCCATGGACTCGCGGATGACCTTGCCGCCGCCGAAGACGGCCTCGTCGCCCGCCCTGCCGGGGCCGCCCGCGAGGTCGTCCTCGATCTCGATCAGCAGGTCCGTGTCGGCGAGCCGCAGCCGGTCGCCGGTGGTCGGTCCGAACAGGTCGGCGTACCGGGCGCGGGTCAGCTCGGCCATGCCCGTCCCCTCTCCTCGGTCGTGCGGATAGCGGCGGCGGCGGTGGTGGCGGGGGCGGGGGCGGTCACAGCGCGCCGCCGGTCTCGCCGCGCAGGCCCGGCACGACGCGGCGGCCGGCCAGCGGCACCAGCTCCACCTCGACCGGGATGCCCGGCTCGAAGCGGACGGCGGTCCCGGCGGCGATCCCGAGCCGCTTGCCGCGCGCGGCGGCGCGGTCGAAGACGAGGCCGGGGTTGGCCTCGGCGAAGTGGTAGTGCGACCCGACCTGGACGGGGCGGTCGGCGCCGTTGGTGACGGTCAGCCGTGTCACGGGCGCGCCCTCGTTCAGGGGGACGGGGGTGTCGGCGTACAGGATCTCTCCGGGGATCACGGGTGCCTCCTCCCGTTCAGGCGATGGGCTCGTGGACGGTGACGAGCTTGGTGCCGTCCGGGAAGGTCGCCTCGACCTGGACGTCGTGGATCATCTCGGGCACCCCCTCCATCACGTCGGCCCGGCCGAGGACGCGGCGGCCCGACTCCATCAGCTCGGCGACCGTGCGGCCGTCGCGCGCGCCCTCCAGGACGTGGGCGGTGATCAGGGCGACGGCCTCCGGGTGGTTGAGCCGCAGTCCCCGGGCGCGCCGCCGGTCGGCGACGTCCGCGGCCACGTGGATGAGCAGTCGCTCCTGCTCGCGCGGGGTGAGTTGCACGCCTTCCACCTCTGCTGTCGTGGGGGACCGGAAACGCCAGGTTCCGGAGGCTAGTTCGACCTCGTTACGGTGGCGTTACTTCCATACAGAACTATCACCGGCGTGAATGGATTGGCCTTCGGCACTCCGCTCGGGGCAGTCTGGTGGGGGACGGCGGGACATCCACCGGACGAGCACCCTGCCCGTACGGACGGGCGGGCGTACTGCGAAGGAGCCTCATGAAGATCGGGATCGTCGGAGCAACGGGACAGGTCGGCGGCGTGATGCGCGGCATCCTCGCCGAGCAGAAGTTCCCCGTGGACGAGCTCCGGCTGTTCGCCTCGGCCCGCTCGGCGGGCAGCACGCTGCCCTGGCAGGACGGCGTGGTCACGGTCGAGGACGCGGCGGCCGCCGACTTCTCCGGGCTCGACATCGTGCTGTTCTCGGCGGGCAAGACCACGTCGAAGGCGCTCGCCGAGAAGGTCGCGGACGCCGGGGCCGTCGTGATCGACAACTCCTCCGCCTGGCGCATGGACCCGGACGTCCCGCTCGTCGTCTCCGAGGTCAACCCGCACGCCGCCGCGCACCGCCCCAAGGGCATCATCGCCAACCCGAACTGCACCACCATGGCCGCCATGCCCGTGCTGCGCCCTCTGCACGCCGAGGCGGAGCTGACGGCCCTCGTCGTCGCCACCTACCAGGCGGTCTCCGGCAGCGGCCTGTCCGGCGTCGCCGAGCTGGAGGACCAGGTGCGCGCCGCCGCCGGGCAGGACCTGACGCGCCTCACCTTCGACGGCCAGGCCGTGGACTTCCCCGCGCCGCAGCAGTACGTGCGCCCCATCGCGTTCAACGTCCTGCCGATGGCCGGCTCGCTCGTCGAGGACGGCCTGGAGGAGACGGACGAGGAGCAGAAGCTCCGCAACGAGAGCCGCAAGATCCTGGAGATCCCCGGCCTCAAGGTCTCCGGCACCTGCGTACGCGTCCCCGTCTTCACGGGCCACTCGCTCCAGATCAACGCGCGCTTCGCCCGCCCCCTCGGCCCGGCACGCGCCCGCGAGCTGCTCGACGGCGCGCCCGGCGTGGCCCTGTCCGACATCCCGACGCCGCAGCAGGCGGCGGGCCGCGACGCCAGCTACGTCGGGCGCATCCGCGCGGACGAGACGGCGGAGAACGGGCTCGCGCTCTTCGTCTCCAACGACAACCTGCGCAAGGGCGCGGCGCTCAACGCGGTGCAGATCGCGGAAGTGGTCGCGGCCGGCCTGTAGCCGTCACGGGCGGCGGCTGCCCCCGTCCCCCGCGAGGACACGGGGACAGCCGCCCCTCCCCACCGCCACCACCCGCCGGTACGTCCCGCGCCATCCCCCGGGTGGCCTCGCCGGACGGCCGCCGGCGCCACCGGCTTTCGGGAGGCGAGGAGGGCACGCACCCGCTCCGCGGACCGTCCGGAACCGCGACTCCGCCGGACGGTCCCACGGGCGAACCCCGGCCGCCCGGCGAGCATCACCGGGACGTCGCCGCTGACCGTCGACGACCACGCCCCACGCGCCCAGCGCCTGGGCCGGCACGGCCCCCGGCGCCGTATGGGCGGCCGATCGACACACCCTGACGCCTTCCGTGCGGGTCGCCGGAGGGCCTCTCACATGTCGAGGACCACGCCCGCCGACACCGCCGCGCGGACCTCAGCCCCGGTCCGGCGCCCACCGTGATCCCGTACGCGCCCCACCCGGCCCGCGCCGACGCCCCGGGCCACGGCCACCCCGTGGAGCGCACCCCCTCGCTCGGCGCACGCACAGCCACCACCGCCAAGCCCCGTCCCGCCGCACGCAGCGGAACAGAGCAGCCGCCCGACACCACGTCCCCGTCCGGCGGCGCACACCGGTCCACACGCATCACCCGGCGCAGCACCTCCACGCCCCCTGTGCCGGCCACCGCGCCTAGGTGTATCAACCACGAGCGTCGTTGACAGGGGTGGGCGAGCCTCCTGCTCGTCCGCGGTGTCCTCGCGGGCTGTCTGCAATGCTGAGCGGGGCGGCGCCGCCGCTCTCGGCTCACGCGCCCCCGGCCAGCACCGTCTGGAGCGCAGCCTCTGCGGCGTCGAAGCACTCGGGGAAGGCGCCCTCGCCGCTGGCCCAGCGGGCGAACGCCTCCTCGGAGACGATCGAGGCCACCCGCGCGGTGAGGTGCGCCTCGGTGGACCCAGCGCCGCGCTGCTCCAGCGCGTCCCGAAGCGCGGCGGTGACCTCCGCAAGCTTGCTGCGCTCGCGCTCAACGAGCTCCGGGCTGGACTCGATGATCGCCTTGCGGCGCCCGGAGTCGGTGACCATGTCGCTGGCCGCCGTACCGATCTCGCGAAGGGCCGACAGCGCCGCCGGTAGCGGCGCAAGCCCGGGGTCCGCGGCCAGGACGGCCTCGGCCACGGCGGGCGGAAGCCGTTCGGAGCCGGCGAAGAGGATCTCCCGCTTGTCCGGGAAGTACCGGTGGAAGGTCCGCCGGGTCAGCCCCGCCCTCTCCGCGATCTGCGCCACCGTCACGGCGTCGTAGTCGTGCTCGGCGAACAGGTCGAGCGCCGCCTGGCGCAGGCGTTCCGGTGCTCCAGGGTCCCAACGTGCCATGCCCCCACACTACCCACACCGATGTCTCACTGTGTCATCGGGATGTTAGCCTGGCGATGACACACTGAGACATCGGAGAGACGCCGGAGAAGGAGAAGAGCGATGACACAGGGTGAGATGTGGATTCTGGGGGCCACCGGCCGGGTCGGGCGGGCCGTCGCGGCGCAGATCGTGGCCGCCGGGACCATCCCCGTACTGGTCGGACGCGACGTCGGCCGACTGCGTGAAGTCGCCGCCGGACTCGGGCTCGACGCCGACTCGAAGACCGTTGTCGCGGCGGGGGCGGACGCCATGGCGGCCGAAATCACCCGCCAGCGGCCCGCCGTGGTCGTCAACACCATCGGCGACTACGCCGAGACCGTCGTCCCGCTCGCCCGCGCCTGCCTGTCGGGCGGCAGCCACTACCTCGACCAGGCCAACGACCCGACCGCCTTCCACCGCCTGCTCGCCCTGCACGACGAGGCCGCCGCCGCGAGCAGCACCCTGGTGACCGGTGCGGGGTTCGGCGTCCTCGGCACCGAGGCGATTGTGGCCCACCTGTGCCAGAACCGCCCCGTGCCGAGCCGGGTCCGGGTGGACGCCTTCGCTTCGGTTGCGGTGGAGGCAGGCGTGCTCGGCACCGCCCTCGCTACCAGCATCGTGGACGGCTTCGCGATGGGCGGTCGCCGTTACGAAGGCGGCCAGTTGCTCAAGACCCGCCTCGGCGGGGAGGTTCATCACCTGACCCTGCCCGACGGGGAACGCATGTCCGCGGTCGGTGTCCCCTCCGGTGAACTCATCGCCGCTCAGCGGGTGAGCGGGGCCCCCTCGGTATCGGCGACCTCCGGCCTCATTCCCGCCTCGCGTGCCGTCCGGGCGGCCCTGCCGCTGCTGTCCGCGCTCCTGCGGATCCGGGCGGTACGGACCTTCGCGATCGGCCGGATGGCGGGGATCAAGACCAAGGCCGCCCCGCGCCCGCGCCCGCACACCTGGGGCCACGCCGTCGTTACCTGGCCCGACGGCACCGTCCGCGAAGGCTGGCTGCGGACCGGCGACGCCATGGACTTCACCTCCGCCGTCGCCGCGCAGACCGCGCTCCACCTCGCCGCGGGCAAGGGACGACCCGGCGCACACACCCCGGCCGCCGCCCTCGGCCCGGACCTCGCTACCGCCGCCGGAGGCCACATCGTAGATGAGGTTGCTTGACCACGGGCGTTGTCAACCGTGCCGAGCGATCCGGGTCCTTCGCTCAGCGCGGCCCCGCCGGAGCAATTGATGTCGACGTCCCTGGTAGGGACTGCCGCTGTTCTGCCACGGAGATTGGTGACAGGTTTCACGGCGAGGTGATCTTGAGCGAGTGAAGGCTGTCCGGGTTCGGTGTGGATTGCTGCGTCTGGCCCGCTGCGTCGTGGACGACGGCTGGTCGCTGCGACGAGACGCCTACCCGCGATGGCACCACACTCACAATCCCCGCCGCGGACACACCGCACTCAAGGGCCAACCACCCGCCAACCGCGTCCCCGACCTCACGGGTCAGGACACCCAAGGCGCGTCGTCCGGATCTTCCCTGGCACGCGCTGTCGGCGTGGGGGCACCTCCCAGGCCCCCTCGGGCCTGGGGGACCCTCGCCGCGTTGTCTCATCGCGAAGAGTAGGACCGAGTACGAGCCGCGATGCTCCGCCTTGCGAGGCACCGCATCCGACAACGCGGCCTGACCCGGCAAGACCCGGAAGCCGAACCCTGGCGGTCAGTGCACCACGGTCACGTGTCGGCCATCCCCACGGCCACGGCCACGGCGCGGCGGGGGCCGGGGCGCTCAGCAGTCACAGTTGCAGTCGCAGCAGCCTCCGTCGCCCCCGCTGTCGCCGCCACCGCAGTTGCAGCACTGGCAGCAGTTGCAACACTCGCAGCACTCCGCGTAGTGGCACCAGCCGTGCCGCTCCTTGCCCGTCCACGGGTCGGCGTAGTCCTCGCGGCAGCAGACCTGGCAGGTACAGAACATCGCACTCCACGCCGCGCAGCCCGCCCAGAAGTTGCGCCGCTTCTTCCGCTTGTCGCGGTCGGGGAGCAGATCGGGGAGTATGTCGGGCACACCGGGCGGCACCGGCAGCCGGGGGTCGCCCGAACCGGACGCCCACGGCATGGCGGGCCCGTGCCCGTCGTGCGCGTGCCCGCCGCCGAAGGCGCGGTCCACCGAGCGCCCGACCTCGTGGGCCAGCAGCAGGTGCGCCAGCTTCCCGTCGGAGAACTCGGCGTCCCGCAGCGCCAGCCGTATCCCGGTCACCGCCTCGTCGCACAGCCGCCTGACCTCGGGCAGCGGCGTCCCGGTGGCGTCGATGGGGTTCCACGCGCCCTCCCGCCGGTCCTTCTCCAGGTCCTCCACGGCGTCGAGCAGGTGCGCGAGGCGGCCGAAGAGGGTGCCCGCCTCCGCGAGCGGCGCCGCGTTCCCCGGCCGCCCGGCGAGCCGCGCGGTGTGGGCGAACGCGGCGGCGGTCGCCGTCTCGACCGGCTCGGTCACGGCCAGCACGGACGTGCCGGGCCCCGCGAGCCCCTCCACCTCCGGCTGCCGCGCCACCGCGTCCACCAGCACCGACGTGTCGAAGCCGACCGCCCCGCCGGAACGCGCGCCCGCCGCGTCCCACCCGGAGGCGACGCGCCGCGCCGCGCCCGCGAGCACCGGACGCGCGAACACGCCGTCCCGGTCGGCCACATGGTCGCGCAGCTTGGCCGACGCCAGGACCAGGGAGACCACCGCCGCGAGACGCGCGCCCTCGTCCGCCGCGACCGACGCCGTACGCATCCCCCGCAGCGCGCACGGCCCCGCGGTGCGCCGTACCCGCGCGCCGGCGGGCGCCTGGGCGGCGAACAGCACGGATATCAGCAGCCCGTCGTAGTTGGTGGCGACCCGCGCCGCCTGCCCCCGCACCCCCCGCAGGGCCAGGCACAGCCCGCACAGATGCCCCATCCACTCCTGGAACAGACCTTCGGGCAGCCGGTGTCTGCACGGCCGCACGATTCCGAACATTGCGCGTTCCCCCCTGTCGCGCCGCAGCGCGGAGCCCCCGGTCCCTGTCGGACCGGGGGCTCCGTGCAGCGACGTGCCGGTGATCTGACGGTCTACCGCTACGGGATCGTAGCCCCCACCGCGGCGAGCGCGTCCGTCACGGGGTAGAAGAACGTCGTCCCGCCCGACGTGCAGTCGCCGCTGCCGCCCGAGGTGAGGCCGACCGCGCTCGACCCGTCGAACAGGGCGCCGCCGCTGTCGCCCGGTTCGGCGCACACGGTCGTCTGGATCGCGCCCTCGACGGTGCCCTGCGGGTAGCGGACGGCGACGTCCACGGCGGTCACCTGGCCGTCGTGGACGCCCGTGGTGCTGCCGCTGCGCCGCACGTTCTGACCGACCGTCGCCTCGGCGGCGCCGGTGATCTCCTGGGTGCCGCCGTCGTAGAGGGACACCTCGCTCGGGTGCTCGGGCGCCGGGTCGGCGTACTCGACCAGCGCGTAGTCGGAGCCGGGGAACTCACCCGCCGTCAGGGTGCCGACCGCCGCGCCGCCGGCGGAGTCGGACCAGGAGCTGCCGACGCTCCCGCAGTGCCCGGCCGTGAGGAAGCCGGGGGCGCCGCCCACCGTGACGTTGAACCCGAGCGAGCAGCGCGCGCCCGAGCTGTAGATCGCCTCGCCGCCCGCGAGGAAGGGCTGGAACTCCCCGGGCACCGCGGCCAGGGAGGCGGTGTCGCCGAGTCCGGCGACGGCGGTGCGCAGGTCCGTCAGCTCCGTGCCGCGCACCGTGCTGTCGGTGGTGACGCGGACCGTGTTGGAGACCGGGTCGACGGCCCAGGCCGTGCCCGCCACCGCGAACCCGGCGACGGCGTCCTTCACCTCGTCGAGTTCGGCGAGGCTGTGGCGGACGACACGGGCCTCGGCGCCCGCGCCGCGGACGGTCGAGGCGGCCGCCTCGTCCGTGACGTTGACGACGAGCGTGCCCGAGTCCGCGTCGTAGTAGGTGCCGCCCGAGGTCTCGGGGGTGAGTTGTGCGGAGAGTGAGGCCGCGAGAGTGCCCGCCTCGGCGGACGAGAGGACCCGGGGCGCGGCCGTGGGGACCGCGGCCGGGTCGGCGTTCGCCTCCGCGACGGCGAAGGTGCCGGCGAAGAGGGCCGCGGCGCCGGCCGCCGCGGCGGCGACACGTCGCCGGTGTGACGTACGTCGGTGTGTCACGCTCTTTTCCTCCTGTGGGGGTTGGAGCCAGGGCTCCGGAGAGCGCATGAACCCGGCCGGTCCCGGCCGGCGCGGCGCGGGCCAGTCACGTTCATGCCAAGCGATACCGGCGAGTATCCGAGCCGGGCGGGTACGGCACAAGGCCGAGAACTTGCCCCGACCATATGAGCACACCGGTGAAGGTAATGCGCGTAAACCATCCAGAACACTCCGGCTTTTCCTGCGTGGGACGGACAGTGCGGCGGCACCTTGCGTATGTGTACGCCCGCCCGGCGCGGTGGGAGCGGCGACATCAAGTGGTCTGGACCTGTCCGGAAATCGCCGCCTGCTACGCGCGTTTCACCCACATACCGGTCCCCCCGAACACATGTCAGGTGAGCTGTGTCACAGCGACGCCACGGACGGGAGCGCGTCGTTCCGGAGCGGGCGCGGGAACCGACCGCCGCTGCCGGGCGGCCTTCTGACGCGGCGCCGGGCGCGGCGGGGACGGGCGCACGCGCAGGTGGGCGGCGTACGCGGGCGCTGCCCGGCGGACGGCGGTACGGGCGCCGGGCGCCGTCGCACGGGCCGCCCGGCGCGGTGGCCGGGCGCGGCGGGGAGGCGCCTGAGGCAGGGTCAACGGGCCGCCGGTCGCCCCCGGCCGGTGCGCGGCCACAGGACAGGACCACGGACGAAAGGCCGGGGGCGTCCGCCGGCGGTCCCGGACAGCGCTCCGCCCCGCCGGTCGGGGACCGGCGGGGCGGAGCGTCGTGCGAGGGGACGCGCGTGCGTCAGAGGATGGTCGCCCCGTAGGCGTTCAGGGCCTCGACGACGGGCTGGAAGTACGTCGTGCCGCCCGTCGAGCAGTTGCCGTTGCCGCCGGAGGTGAGGCCGATGGCGGTGCGGCCGGAGAACAGCGGGCCACCGCTGTCGCCGGGCTGGGCGCAGACGTTGGTGCGGATCAGGCCGGAGACGATGTCACCGCCGCCGTAGTTCACCGTGTAGTTGAGACCGGTGACCGAGCCGCCCCACACACCCGTGGTGCTGCCGCTGCGCTGGACGCTCTGGCCGACCGTCGGGTTCGCCGCGCCGGTGATGTCCACCGTGCTGCCGTTGTACAGGTTGACCACACCGGGATGCGGGATGGCGCTGTTCGCGTAGCGCACCAGGCCGTAGTCGTTGCCCGGGAAGCTGGACCCGGCCGTCGGACCGATGTACGTGGTCAGCGACGAGTTGGTGTACCAGTTCGGGAAGCCCTCGGTGCAGTGGCCCGCCGTCAGGAAGTAGGCGGCGCCGCCGATCGAGACGTTGAAGCCCGCCGAGCAGCGCCAGCCGAGGTCGGCGTAGATCGGGTCGCCGCCGGCGAGGTAGCGCTGGAGGGTGCCCTCGGTGCGCTCCACCGAGAGGGCGCCGGAGAGCGCGCCGGCGCTGCTGCGCAGCTCGGCGATCTCGGCGTTCGAGACCGTCTCGTCCACCGTGACGACGACACGGCCCGACTGCTTGTCCACCGTCCAGGCGGTGCCCGCGACGTCCGCTTCGAGCACGGCGTCGCCGGCGGCCCTCAGCTGCGAGGTGCTGTAGGTGGCGACGGGCTCGGCCTGGGCCGCGTTCGGCATCACGAACGCGGCGGCGGCCAGCAGCCCCGAGGCGGCGGCGGCCAGCCGGAGCCGGCGGGACGTACGCCCGTGGGGGTTGGTGCGCTTCAAACCCACTTGATCCTCCAGTAAGGAATCCGGTGCCCATTGGCTGTCTGGGCAGGGGTGAGGCGTGGCCAGGGGCAGGACGGCGGGGACGCACCCCTTCCGCCATGGCCCTGACAAGCGCTGGTGCAGAGTCTTCTCACCGCCGACGCCGTTGAAAAGAACGCCTTTCGGACACCCTCCGCACGCGCTCCGTCACCCGATCGGCCGGGCGTGCCGAACTTACTCGCAGTCAGCACGCCGCGAGCACAACACCGCTGATGAAGCCCCACTTCGAATGCACCAGAACCGTCACGAAAACGGGATCTGATGGGCATACCCTTGGCGCATCATCCGCATGATGGACGACCATAGGGGGGATGCGGACGGGTACAGGCCGCCCGGGAGGAGAGGAGGCATCCATGGGATCGGTGCGAAAGGCGAGCGCCTGGCTCGGTCTCGTCGAGGACCGCGAGATGCGCTACTACGACGACGAGTACGCGGAGGGGCCCGAGCCCGGCGACGCCGCCGGTCCGTGGACCACCGACCCGCGGGTCAGGGTCGCGGCCGAGGTCGCGCACGACCAGGGGGGCCGTATCGCCACGGTCACGCCGGACGGCTTCGGCGACGCGCGCCGGATCGGCGAGCTGTTCCGCGACGGGGTCCCCGTCGTGATCAACCTGACCGTCCTCGACTCCGCCGACGCCAAGCGCGTGGTGGACTTCGCGGCCGGTCTCACCTTCGGCCTGCGCGGGACGATCGAACGGGTCGCCAACCGCGTCTTCCTCCTCACCCCCGCCGACTACCAGATCGTCACCGCACAGCGCGACCGTTCCGCCGAGGACGGCTTCTACAACCAGAGCTGATCCGCTCCCGCCCCCACCGGGCGGAGCGGATCAGCCGCGGAACGCGTCGAGACCGGTGAGCGCCTTGCCGAGCACCAGCTGATGCATCTCGCTGGTGCCCTCGTAGGTGAGGACCGTCTCCAGGTTCGCCATGTGGCGCATCACCGGGTACTCCCACGAGATGCCGTTCGCGCCCAGGACGGTCCTGGCGGTGCGGCAGATGTCCAGCGCCTCGCGCACGTTGTTCAGCTTGCCGAGGCTCACCTGCTCCGGCAGCAGCCGCCCGGCGTCCATACGGCGCCCGAGGTGCAGGGCGAGCAGCAGCCCTTTCTCCAGCTCCACCGCCATGTCCGCGAGCTTCGCCTGCGTCAGCTGGAAGGCGCCGATGGGCCGCCCGAACTGCTCCCGCGTCCCCGCGTACTCAAGCGCCGTGCGGAAGCACGTCCTCGCGGCGCCGAGCGCGCCCCAGACGATCCCGTACCGCGCGTGGCTCAGGCAGCTCAGCGGCGCCCGCAGCCCGCGCCCCCCGGGCAGCGCCGCGTCGGCGGGCAGCCGCACCCCGTCGAGGACCAGCTCGCTCGTCACCGAGGCGCGCAGCGAGCCCTTGTGCCGGATGGTGTGCGCCGTGAAGCCTGGCGTCCCGGCGGGGACGAGGAAGCCCCGCACGCCCTCGTCCGTCCTGGCCCAGACGACGGCGACGTCGGCGATCGAGCCGTTGGTGATCCACGTCTTGCGGCCGGTCAGGACCCAGTCGCCGCCGTCGCGCACCGCGCCGGTGCGCATGCCGGACGGGTCGGAGCCGTGGTCGGGCTCGGTGAGGGCGAAGCAGCCGATGGCCGCCCCGGCGGCCATGCCCGGCAGCCAGGCGCGGCGCTGCTCCTCCGAGCCGTACCGGTGGATCGCGTACATGGCGAGGGAGCCCTGCACGGAGACGAGGGAGCGGATGCCCGAGTCCGCGGCTTCCAGCTCCAGGCACACCAGCCCGTACTGGACGGCCGACGCGCCCGCGCAGCCGTAGCCGTGCAGCGGCATGCCGAGCGCGCCCATGGCGCCCAGCTCGCGGGCCAGGCCGCGCGGGTCGGGCAGTTCGCCGCGCTCGTACCAGCCGGCGACGTACGGCAGCACCCGGTCCGCGGCCCAGCGGCGCGCGGTGGCCCGGACGGCGAGGTCGTCGTCGCCGAGCAGTTCGTCGATGCCGAGCGGGTCGGCGGGATCGAAGGCGGGACGGTCCGGCATGCGGGACCCCTTCCCTTGCGTCGTCTCAGCTGTCGGCGCGCGGGACGGACCCCGCCGCACCCGCGCGTCCCGCGACGCTACGGGCCGGTAACGCCGGAGGGCAAGCGGACGGCGCCCGCGTCTCCTCGTCCGGCCCGCGCAGATCGCGCGGCAGGCGCCTGGCGGCGACGGCGCCCGCGAGCAGCAGGACGGCGCTGACCAGCAGCGTCGTCTTCATGCCGTGGACGAACGCGTCGCGCGCCGCCTGCCGCAGCGCCTCCCCCGCCCCGCCGCCGACGTGCGAGGCGACCGTGTACGCCTCGCCGAGCGAGTGCCCCGCGGCGGCCCTCTCGTCCCCCCTGACGCCCTTGAAGCGGTGGACGGCGGGCCCGTACACGGCGTTCATGATGCTGCCGAGGACGGCGATGCCGAGGCCCGCGCCGAACTGGTAGGCCGTCTCGCCGATCGCCGCCGCGCCGCCCGCCTGCCGCACCGGGACGTCGCTCAGCATCGACTCGTAGGAAGCGAACAGCGTCGTCTCCAGGCCGAAGCCGAGCAGCACGAAGCCGGTCACCATGAGGACCGGCCGGTCGTGGCCGTCCAGGCAGGTCAGCGTCAGGACGGCCACCGCCGTCAGGACGAACCCGGCGGTCACCATCAGGCGCGGCCCCAGAGCCGCCAGCAGGCGCGAGCCGGCGAGCCCGGCCGCGATGGCTGCCACACTGAGCGGCAGCAGGCGCAGCCCGGTCCGGAGCGGCGAGAGCCCGAGGACGAGCTGGAGGTACTGCGCCGCGACGAGCGCGAGGCCGACGAGTGCCAGCACCGTCAGCACGATGCAGCCGACCGCCGTGCCGAACGCGGGCCTGGCGAACGACGACAGGTCGATCAGCGGCTCGGGCAGCCGCCGCTGCCGCCGCGCGAACAGCACGAGCAGCAGCGCCCCGCCGCCCGCGGCCAGCGCGGTCCCCGGCGTGAACAGGTCGCCCCCGCCCGCCCGTTTGACCGCGAGGATCACGGCGAAGAGCCCGCAGGCCGCCATCAGCGCGCCCGTGACGTCCCACGGGCCGGTGCTGTCCCCCGTGGACTCGGGCAGCAGCAGGCGCGCCACGGGCAGGCAGGCGGCCATCAGCGGCAGGTTGACGAGGAAGACCGAGCCCCACCAGAAGTGTTCGAGCAGGACACCGCCGGCCAGCGGGCCGATCGCCGCGCCGACGGCGGCGACCGCGCTCCAGATGCCGACGGCCAGGGCCCGTTCGCGCCGGTCGGGGAAGACCTGCCGGAGGATGGACAGCGTGGCGGGCATGATCATCGCGCCGCCCGCGCCGAGCAGCACGCGCGCGGCTATGAGCGTCCCGGGCCCTGGGGCGTACGCGGCGGCGGCGGACGCGAGGGCGAAGCAGCCGTAGCCGGCCAGCAGCACGCGGCGGCGGCCGACGCGGTCGCCGAGGGTGCCGAAGAGGATCAGCAGTGAGGCGCAGGCGAGGGGGTACGCGTCGACGATCCACAGGAGTTCGACGCCGCTCGGGCGCAGGTCCTCGGTCACGGCGGGGACCGCGACGTGCAGCACCGTCGCGTCGATCGCGACGACCAGCAGGCTCACGCACAGGACGACCAGGACCGTCCAGCGGTTACGGGCACCGCGACAGGCTCCGGGCGGGGCGATCCCGGACATCGACGCACCTTTCCTCCGCGCGCGCGGACGGCGGCCCCGCGCCACCACGGGGGACTCCCGGCGGCACGCGCGGCGCCGGGCACGGTGGTTGCGGGCGGATGGTCAGACAGACTACGGCAGCGCGTCACCAGGACAAGGGGGCGGCGTTCACCCGCCGCGCCCGGCGGGAAACCGATGCGAAGCTCCGCCGAATTGACCGGAACACAATTCCCGGACGCCGCGCATTCCATGGAGCGAAGCGAAGCCGGGCGGGTGAATTGACGGGCCATACATCACATAGCCATTACGAAGGCGGGGCCGCGCAGGAGGGCCGCTATCACGGGCTGTAATCTTGAAAAAGTGCGTACCGACCGACTCCTCGCCCGCCTCGAACAGGAGCCTCAGCCACCCGACGCGCCGGCTCCCGTGATGAGCCGCACGCGCGTCGCGCTGCTGTGGGCCACCCTCGGCTTCTACGCGGCCATCGTGGCGGCGGTCCTGAGCACGTCCTGGCTGGTCCGGCTGGACTGGCAGGTGATGCTGTTCCGGCCGTACAAGCAGTGGCCGGAGATGCACGCGTTCCTCGACTACTTCGTCGTCCTCGGCCAGCGCGGCCCGACCGCCGCGCTGGTCGTGGCATGGCTGGGCTGGCGCTCGTGGCGCACGCGCACCCCGCGCCCGCTGCTGGTGATGGCCTGCGCGCTGCTGCTGCTGAACGTCACGGTGGGCGCCGCGAAGATCGGCATGGGCCGCGAGGGCCCGCACTACGCGACGGTCATGGGCTCGAACGAGATGTTCCTGACCGGCGATATATTTCCCTCGGGCCACACCGCCAACGCCGTCGTGACCTGGGGAATCCTCGCCTATCTGGCCACCACCCCCCGCGCCAGGCGCGGCCTGTCGGTCATCGCCGCCCTGTGCGCCCTCGGCGTCGGCGCCACGACCGTCTACCTCGGTACGCACTGGGTGAGCGACGTCCTGCTCGGCTGGGCCGCCGGTCTGCTCATCCTGCTGGCGCTCCCGTGGTGCGAGCCGGTCATCACGCGCGTCGAGCGCCTCCTCCTGACCCTCTGGGGGCACGCCCTGGGGACGGCCCCGCGGCGGTCCGGCACCGGGACGCCCCGTCCGCTCGGCGTGACGCCGCTCCCGGCGGCCGCCTCGGTGCGCGTGCCGGAGGAGCAGCTGACCGGGGCGGGCGAGCCCGCGCGGCTCGCGAAGATCCGGCTGCGTCCCGCCACCGCGCACACCACCCACCAGGTCGCCCACCCGCACCAGCCCGACCATCCGGAGCACCCGGCGCGGCCCGTCGGAAGCCACTGAGACGCCCCGGAAGCCGCCCGGAGCGGCGGCCAGGGGCCGGGGTCAGCCCTGCCAGCAGCGCACGACCTCGCCGTCGCGCACGGCGAGGTTGAGGCGCCCCGGCATGAACTCCATGGTGACGATCGCGTCCGGCGCCAGTCTCCGGACGCGGGGCCAGCCCCGTTCCGTGGCGGAGCGTTCGGCGTCGTCGGCGCGCATGCCGACGTAGCGGTCGGGGACGTCCTGCGGCGGCTGCGGCGGCCTGGGTACGGGAGCCATGCTGCCACCGTACGGCCTCGGCCGGACCACCCGGAAGTCCCGCCGGGATCGGCGAACTGTCACGCTTCTGTCACAGCGGAACCCCGCGCCACCCGTTCGGCCCAACAGGGCCTTCGCGTTCGCACGGCCTCCCGCAATTTCCTCCCGGCACGGCGCCCCGCGCAATTCCCGCGCCTTTTCCCGCGCGCCGGAAAATCAGCCCGCGCCACCGCGAATTCACCTTTCCGGTGAACAACGGGAACGGCGGGACCCGGCGGCGGCGCCCTCCCCGGCCGGGGCGCGCCCGCGCCCCGGCACGGCGCCGGGCAGGATTGGCCGCCCCTCGGGCGTGACCCGGGCGCCGTCCCGCCCGTTGAGCACGGGGCACCTCGCCGCCCGTGGCGGGGCGCCCGAGATGCCACAGCCCGAACCGACCACAGCCCGAACCGAGGAGCGACAGTGTCCCCCTTGCTCGACGTCAGCGATGACGTACGCGCCGAGATCGGCGACGAAGAGGCCGAACGGCTGCTCGCCGGCGAGAACGCCCCGGGAAGCTACGACTGCACCTCCTGCCGTACCCCGGGCAACACCGAGCAGGAGCGCACCAGCACGGTCCTCTTCGTCGGGGACGAGACCGCCGTCCTCGCCTTCGCGCACGCCTCCTGCATCCCGTCCCAGGTCGTGACGGTCTCCGAGGAGCAGCTCAAGGGCGCGGTCAGGTCGCTGACCGGCGACAGCCCCGTGGGCGGCGTGCCCGCGCAGGCCACGGCCCCCGGCGGCCTCCCCGAACCGCAGCCCGAGCAGGCCGTACTGGGCGTGACATGCGGCCAGATCCTCGTCGAGGAGCAGCTGTACCCGGCGATCGTCGTCGAGCCGACGGGCCCGATCGCCCGCCCCGGCACGGAGGGTCCGGGCGACGACTTCCTGCCCCTGCTGATCGAGGCGGGCTTCGTGCCCGTCACCGACGTCGCGACGCCGCCGCAGAAGCTGCCCGGCTGGTCCGTGCTGGTCGCCATGGGCCAGCTGCACGCGGTGCTCCAGGCCAACCCGGGCGGCCAGCCGCTCGCCTGGTGGCAGGCGCACCAGCCGCTCGCCGTCACGGACGGCTGGCGCGCGAGCGCGAACCAGCGGGGCACCGTGCTCGTCTACTGCGCCCCGGCCGGTGCCATCGGGCAGCAGCCGCGCGAGGACCTGATGCGGGAGGCCCTGGAGAAGGCCGCGGCGGGCGGGCTGCTGGTCGCCGCCGCGATGCCGCTCGCCGGTACCTGATCCGGTACGCGCGCCCCGGCGCGGGCGCGCGTGCGGGCGCCCGGGGGCGGCTCCTGGCTGGGGCGATCGGGTAGAAGCGGTTCCGCGGCCCGCATCCGTCGGGCGCGCCGCTCGTTGGAGGGGCGTGCACCCATATGACCCTTCCCGACCGCAGCACTCCCCCCGGCACGCGACGGCCCGCACCGGCATCCCCGGCATGCGGGCGCCGTACGAGCACGCGGTGACGTCGGAGACCCCGATCTTCGACGCGCTGTGCGCCGAGTACCGGCGGCTGTTCCGGTCCCTGCCGGGGGACCGTTCGGGAGAGGAACACCTGGCGTTCGTCGCCTTCGGCTCGTTCCACGGCGCGCACCACGGCCAGGGCAGCGCGCTCGCGGCGTACGGGTACGGCACCGCGGGGTCGCTCCACGCGCCCGCCGTGCTCGTCCCCGCCGTCATGCCGCCGACACGGCAGGACCCCGGGCGGCACTCGTCGTCCCAGAGCCTGTGACGGCGCCGGGCGCCAGAGCGGCGGAGACCGCGGGGACGAGCAAGGGGAAGGGCCGCGCATCCGCGCGGCCCTTCCCCTTGTGCCGTCCGTCCGCCCCGGCTACTTCCTGGCGCGCCCGCGCTTCTCCCGCACGCGCACGGACACATGGATCGGCGTGCCCTCGAAGCCGAACTCCTCGCGCAGCCGCCGCTCCAGGAAGCGCCGGTAGCCCGCCTCCAGGAAGCCGGACGCGAACAGCACGAAGCGCGGCGGGCGCGTGCCCGCCTGGGTGCCGAAGAGGATGCGCGGCTGCTTGCCGCCCCGCACCGGGTGCGGGTGGGCGGCGACGATCTCGCCGAGGAACGCGTTCAGCTTGCCCGTCGGGATGCGGCTCTCCCAGCTGGCGAGCGCGGTCTCGATGGCCGGGACGAGCTTCTCCATGTGGCGGCCGGTGCGCGCGGAGATGTTCACGCGCGGCGCCCACTGGACCTGGACCAGCTCCTGCTCGATCTCGCGCTCCAGGTAGAAGCGGCGCTCGTCGTCGAGCTGGTCCCACTTGTTGTACGCGATCACCAGGGCGCGTCCGGCGTCCACGGCCATCGTGATGATGCGGGTGTCCTGGACGCTGATCGGCTCGGTCACGTCGATCAGGACGACCGCCGCCTCCGCCTTCTCCAGCGCGGCGGCCGTGCGCAGCGACGCGTAGTAGTCGGCGCCGTCCTGGAGGTGGACGCGGCGCCTGATGCCGGCCGTGTCGACGAAGCGCCATGTCGTGCCGCCGAGGTCGATCAGCTCGTCCACCGGGTCCCTGGTGGTGCCCGCGGTCGGGTCCACCACCACCCGCTCCTCGCCCGCGACCTTGTTCAGCAGCGACGACTTGCCGACGTTGGGGCGCCCGATCAGCGCGATGCGGCGCGGCCCGCCCACGGTGACGCCGAACGTCTCGCGGGGCGCCTCGGGCAGCACGTCGAGGACCTTGTCGAGCATGTCGCCCGTGCCGCGCCCGTGGAGCGCCGAGACGGGCTGCGGCTCGCCGAGGCCGAGGGACCACAGGTAGGCGGCGTCGGACTCCATGTTGGGGCCGTCCACCTTGTTCGCGCACAGCACGACGGGCTTCCCCGAGCGGCGCAGCAGCTTGACGACGGCCTCGTCCGTGTCGGTGGCGCCGACCGTGGCGTCCACGACGAGGACGACCGCGTCGGCCGCCTCGATGGCGAACTCGGCCTGGGCCGCCACGGACGCCTGGATGCCCAGGACATCCTGCTCCCAGCCGCCGGTGTCGACCACCTTGAAGCGGCGGCCCGACCACTCGGCCTCGTAGGTCACGCGGTCGCGGGTCACGCCGGGCCGGTCCTCGACGACGGCCTCGCGGCGGCCGAGGATGCGGTTGACGAGCGTGGACTTCCCGACGTTCGGGCGGCCGACGACGGCCAGCACGGGCAGCGGGCCCGCCGCGGCGGCGGCCAGCTCACCGGCGATCTCGTCGGCCTCGAAGCCCTCCTCGGCCGCGAGGGCCATGAACTCCTCGTACTCGGCGCCCCCGAGGGCACCGTGCGGGGCATCGGTGCCTGGGTGGTTCTGGTCGGTCATGGAGTTCAGTACCTCGTGTCGGTGTGCGTTGCGGGGCTGTGCTGTCGGGGCTGTGCTGTCGGGGCGGGAACGGCGCGGCGCGCGGTGTCCCCGGGTGTCCCCCGGTGTCCAGTGTCGCTCAGCGGCCGGTGAGACGGCGGGCGTCCTTCAGGTGCGCGGTCAGCCGCTCCTGTATACGCACGGTCGCGTCGTCCAGCGCCGTTCGCGTACGCCGTCCCCCGGCCGCGCCCTCGGGCGTGACGGTGAACGGGTCGCCGAAGACGACGTCGATCCGGCTGCGCAGCGGCGGCATGCCGGGCACGAGGCGGCCGCGCCGCTCGTTGCTGCCGAGGACGGCCACCGGCACGACGGGCGCGCCCGAGCGCAGCGCGAAGTACGCCAGTCCGGCCCGCAGGGCGGCGAAGTCGCCCTCGGTGCGGGTGCCCTCGGGGAATATCCCCAGAACACCGCCGCCCTTCAGGATGTCGAGCGCCCCGGTGACGGCGGCGCGGTCCGTGCCCTTCCGGTCGACGCTGAGCTGCCCGATGCCGCGCAGGAACGAGCCGACCGGGCCGACGAACGCCTCCTTCTTGACCAGGAAGCTCACCGGCCGGGGCGACGTCCCCATCAGGACGGGTCCGTCGACGTTGTGCGTGTGGTTGACCGCGAGGATGACCGGGCCGCCCGGCGGGACCCGCCAGGCGCCCAGCACGCGCGGGCGGAAAGCACCGTTGATGATGCCGATGGCCAGCCTGCGTCCGGTGGCCGCGCCCCTGCCGGCGCCGGGTGCGGTCACCTCGGCCGCCGCTTCCCGTCCACCAGCTCCGCGACCCGTTCGACGACCTGGTCGAGGGTCAGCTCGGTGGTGTCCACCTCGATGGCGTCGGCGGCCTTGGCGAGCGGGGACGTCTTGCGGCCCGAGTCGGCGGCGTCGCGGCGGACGAGCGCGGCACGGGTGGCGGCCACGTCGGCGGCCTCGGCGCCCGTCAGCTCGGCGCTGCGGCGGGCGGCCCGCGCCTCGGCGGACGCGGTGAGGAAGATCTTGACGTCCGCGTCCGGCAGCACGGTGGTGCCGATGTCGCGGCCCTCGACGACGATGCCGCCGCCCGCCCCGGCGGCGATGGTGCGCTGGAGCCCGGTGACGCGCGTACGGACCTCGGGGACGGCGCTGACGGCGCTGACCGCGGCGGTGACGGCCTGGCCGCGGATCGGGGCGGCGACGTCCGTGCCGTCCACGGTGATGGTGGGCGCGCGGGGGTCGGTGCCCGAGACGATGACGGGCTTCGACGCGGCGGCGGCGACGGCGGCCTGGTCGGCGACGTCCACGCCGTTCTCCAGCATCCACCAGGTCATCGCGCGGTACTGGGCGCCGGTGTCGAGGTAGCCGAGCCCGAGCCGGACGGCGACGGCCTTCGAGGTGCTCGACTTGCCCGTGCCCGACGGGCCGTCGATGGCGACGATGACGGGGTTCCCGGCCGGGGGGACGGTCGTGGGAACAGCCTCGGGAACAGCCACGGGGGGTGCGCACCTTTCTCACATGCCGGCCTGCGCCAGACAGCGCGGCGGGGACGGGACCGGCCGCCCCCGGGGAAGAAGGGTACCGGTCCCGCCGCGGAGCCCTACTGCCGGATAGGCCAGCCCCGCTGCCGCAGGGCGGCGATGAGCCCGGGGGCCGCCGTGGGCTCCACCATGAGCTGCACGAGACCGGCCTGCTGCCCGGTGGCGTGCTCGATACGGACGTCCTCCACGTTGACGCCCGCGCTGCCCGCGTCCGCGAAGATCCTGGCCAGCTCGCCGGGCCGGTCGCTGATGTGGACGGCGACGGTCTCGTACGCGGCGGGCGCCGCGCCGTGCTTGCCCGGGACGCGGTCCTGCCCGGCGCGGCCGCGCCGCAGCAGCTCCTCGACGGCGGCGAACCCGGCGTCGCGCTTCGCGTCGTCGGCGGACTCCAGGGCCCGCAGCGCCCGTACGGCCTCCTCCAGGTCGGCGGCCACCTCGGCGAGCACGTCGGCGACCGGTCCCGGGTTGCTGCTGAGGATGTCGAGCCACATCCGGGGGTCGGACGCGGCGACGCGGGTGACGTCCCGCAGGCCCTGCCCGCTCAGCCGGACGGCGGACTCGGCCGCGTTCTCCAGCCGCGCCGCGACCAGGCTGGAGACCAGCTGCGGCGTGTGGGAGACGAGGGCGACGGCGCGGTCGTGCGCGTCGGCGTCCATCACGACGGGGACGGCGCGGCAGAGCGCGACGAGTTCCAGCGCCAGGTTCAGCACCTCGGTGTCGGTGCCTGGCGTCGGGGTCAGGACCCAGGGCCTGCCCTCGAAGAGGTCGGCGGTCGCGGCGAGCGGCCCGGACCGCTCCTTGCCCGACATCGGGTGCGTGCCGAGGTAGCTGTCCAGGTCGCCGCCGAGGTCGGCCAGCTCGCGGCGCGGGCCTCCCTTGACGCTGCCCACGTCCACGTAGCCGCGGGCCGCGCCGCGCTTCTGGAGCGCGGCGAGGGTCCTGGCGATGTGGGCCGGGGGGACGGCGACGACGGCCAGGTCCACCGGTCCGGCGGGCGGCTCGTCCGTCCCCGCGCCCAGGGCGGCGGCCGTCTTCGGCTGGTCGGGGTCGTGGTCCTCCAGGTGCACCCGGACACCGCGCGCGGACAGCGCGAGCGCCACGGACGTGCCGATGAGGCCGGTCCCGACGACGAGTGCGGTGCGCATCTACAGACCGACCTCCTTCATGAGCCGGCCGACCTCGGTGTGGGTCATGCGGCGCAGCCAGCCCGATTTCTGGTCGCCGAGCGCGATCGGGCCGAAGTGCGTGCGGACGAGCTTGTCCACGGGGAAACCGGCCTCGGCGAGCATGCGGCGCACGATGTGCTTGCGGCCCTCGTGCAGGACGACCTCGACGAGGTAGTCGCGGCCCGTGTTCTCGACCACGCGGAAGTGGTCGGCGCGGGCGTAGCCGTCCTCCAGCTGGATGCCCTCCTTGAGCTGCTTGCCCAGGTCGCGCGGGATGGGCCCGCGGATGGCGGCCAGGTAGGTCTTGGTGACGCCGTACCGGGGGTGCGTCAGGCGGTGGGCCAGCTCGCCGTGGTTGGTGAGCAGGATGATGCCCTCGGTCTCGGTGTCGAGCCGCCCGACGTGGAAGAGCCGCGTCTCGCGGTTCTGCACGTAGTCGCCCAGGCACTGGCGGCCCTCGGGGTCCTCCATGGAGGAGACGACGCCCGCCGGCTTGTTGAGGGCGAAGAAGAGGTACGACTGCGCGGCGACCGTCAGGCCGTCCACCTTGATCTCGTCCTTCTCGACGTCCACACGGCGGCCCTGCTCCGTGACGACCTTGCCGTTGACCTCCACGCGGCGCTGCTCGATCAGCTCCTCGCAGGCGCGCCGCGAGCCGAGGCCGGCGCGGGCGAGGACCTTCTGGAGCCGCTCGCCCTCCTGGTCGCCGAAGGTCTTCGGCAGCTTCGCGGCGGGCCCTGCGTGCCGCTCGCGGTTGCGGTCCTCCAGCAGCGCCTCGTACTCGCGGGAGCGCGCCGGCGCGGCGGGACGGCGCTTGCCCTGACCCCTGCCCTGGCCCTGACCCCTGCCCTGGCCCTGGCCCTTGCCCCCGCCCTGGGCGGCCCCCGGCCGCCCGGCGCCGGACTGGCCCTGGCCGTGGCGGCGCTCCTCGGGGCGGGGGCGGCCCGCCCCCTGCCGCCGGTCGTCGCGGTCGTTGCCCGCGCCCCGGTAGTTCCGGTTGTTGTTCCTGCCGCTGCTTCGCATCAATGATCCGTCGGTGAGTCGCCGCTGTCGTCTGCATCTGCATCCACGCTGAACGACGGCACGCCCTCCCGGCTCTCGCCCTCGACCTGGTCGGCCTCCGGGAGGAAAGGGGCGAGCTCGGGCAGTTCGTCCAGGCCGCGCAGGCCCATCCGCTCCAGGAAGTAGTGCGTCGTCCCATACAGGATCGCACCTGTTTCGGGTTCGGTGCCCGCCTCGGCCACCAGCCCCCGCTGGAGCAGGGTGCGCATGACGCCGTCGCAGTTGACTCCCCGGATGGCGGACACGCGGGAACGGCTCACCGGCTGGCGGTACGCGACGACCGCGAGCGTCTCCAGCGCGGCCTGGGTGAGGCGGGCGTGCTGGCCGTCCAGGACGAAGCCCTCGACGGCCGGGGCGTACGCGGGGCGCGCGTAGAACCGCCAGCCGCCCGCCACCTGCCGCAGCTCGAAGCCGCGCTCCTGGGCGGTGTACTCGTCGGCCAGCTCGCGCAGGGCGGCGGCCACGGCGCGCCGGGGGCGGCCGAGGACCTTCGCGAGGTGCTCCTCGGTGGCGGGCTCGTCCACGACCATGAGGACGGCTTCGAGCGCCGGGCGCAGCGGCAGCGCGGCGGGGCCGTCCGGGGGCGCGGCGGTCCCGGTGGCTTCGGTGTCTGCGGTGTCTGCGGTGTCTGCGGTCATTCCTGCGCGTCCTTCCCTTCGGCGGGCACCGCGGTCTCCTGGTCGAACTCGTCCGTGACCAGCGGCCGGTCCCCCGCCGCCGTACCGCTCCAGCGGACGAGCAGGGGGCCGAGCGCCTCGTCCTGGTCGAGGGCGACGGCCCGCTCCCGGTACAGCTCCAGGAGCGCGAGGAAGCGGGCGACGACGGTGAGGGTGTCGGGGGCGTCCCTGGTCAGCTCGGCGAACGTCGCCTCGCCCGCCTCGCGCAGGCGGCCGATGACGATGTCCGCCTGCTCGCGGACGCTGACCAGCGGCGCGTGGATGTGGTCGACGTACACCTGGGGCCTGGGCTTCGGCTGCATGGCCTTGACGGCGAGGCGGGCGAAGCCCTCGGGGCCGAGGCGGATGACGACCTCGGGGAGCAGCTCGGCGTGGTGCGGTTCGAGGCCGACCGTGCGGGGGCGGCGGAGTGCCTCGGCGGCGAGGCGGTCCGCGAGGATGCCGGCCACCTTCTTGTACGCGCGGTACTGGAGGAGGCGGGCGAAGAGCAGGTCGCGCGCTTCGAGGAGCGCGAGGTCCCCCTCGTCCTCCACCTCGGCGGTGGGCAGGAGCCGCGCGGCCTTGAGGTCGAGGAGGGTCGCGGCGACGACGAGGAACTCGGTGGTCTGGTCGAGGTCCCAGTCGGGGCCCATGGCGCGGATGTGCGCCATGAAGTCGTCGGTGACGCGGGAGAGCGCCACCTCGGTGACGTCCATCTTGTGCCGCGAGATGAGCTGGAGGAGCAGGTCGAAGGGGCCTTCGAAGTTCTCCAGGACGACCTTGAACCGGCCGTCGTCGGGCTGTTCGCCGGACGGGAGCGCATCGGTCGGGCCCGCCTGGGCGGGAACGGCGGGGCGCGGCGGGGCCTCCACGGCTTCCCCGGCGTCCTCGGTCCTGGGCCGGGGCGGTGCGGCGTCCGGCCCGTCCGCCGCCTCAGCGGCCGCCCGCGCCGGGGCCGGGCCCTCACCGGCACGCCTGCCCGAGGGAATCCGCGTGCCTTCGGACGTGCCGGCACCCCCTGCATCGGCACGTCCACCCGAAAGGACAGTGGCAGACGCCACAGGACGCTCACCGGTCCGCGTACCTGCGGACGACTCTTCAGAAGCGCCGACCCCGTCCGCCGCGTCACCGGAAGGCATCAGGGAGTACGCGGCATCGCGTGCATCGCCCGCCCGGGACGAGCCGACACCCGCACCGGAACGCACGCTGGCCCCCGTACCCTCGGACGGCTCCCCCGCCGTGACGGCGTTTGCGGCATCGGCGCGTCCGCCGGAGAGCATGGCGGCGGACCGCACGGGGCGCTCACCGCCTCGCACGCCTCCGGGCGACTCCTCCGAGGCGCTCGGCCCGTCCGACGTTGTGGCGGAAGATGTCGGCGGCCACGCGGCGTCGCGTGCGTCGCCCCCGGCATCGGGTCGCACGCCGGTATGCGCGCTGCCGCCTGACTCCCCCGCGCCTTCCGATCGGTCTCCGGCGCTGTCGGCCTCATCGGGGCGGTCGAGTGCGCCACCGTCCGCACGAGGCGAGGCCGTGCGCGCATCAGCGCGTCCGCCCGGAACGACGGCGGCGGACGGCACAGGACACTCACCGCCCTGCGCACCTCCAGGCAACTCCCCGGAATCGCTCGCCCCTTCCGCCGCGGTGTCGGAAGGCGACGGGGAGTACGCGGCATCGCGTGCGCCGTCTGCCCAGGACAGGTCCGCACCCGCACCGGAGGGCGCGTCCTCGGGCGACTCCTCCGCGGTGACGGCATCCGCCGCATCGCCGCGCCTGCCCGAAGGGACGGCGACGGTGTCGCCCGAACCCGTGTCGGAGCGGCCAGGCGCCTCGGCGGGCGTCGTCGGGTGCGCGGTCCCCGGGGCGGAGGCGTCGTCTCCCGCGCGGGAGAGGGCCGTGCTCGGCGGAGTGGCGGCGGACGGCTCGTCCGTCCCGGTCTCCGGGGGCGGCAGGGGGTGCGCGGCGTCTTCCGTCCGGGGCGGGGGCGGTACGGCCTCCGGCTCGGTGTGCGGCTGCGTGGGCGGCGCCGTTCCCGGGCCGAGGCCGAGGGAACGGCGGCGGCGGGGATCGGGGGCGGGCGGGGTCATCGCGGGGCAGACTACCGCGCCGTATCGGGCGAAGCGGACGTCAGCGACCGCGCAGGCGGCGCACGAGGATGCTCGCGTCGCCACGCGACTCAAGGTCGGCCAGGACGACCGCGACGGCCTCCCTGACGATGCGGCCGCGGTCCACCGCGAGGCCGTGCTCGCCGCGCAGGACGAGACGCGCGTGTTCGAGGTCCATCAGTTCCTCGGCGGAGACGTAGACCGTGATCTTCTCGTCGTGCCGCTCCCGCCCGCTCGGGCGGCGCGCGGCGCGGCCACGGCGAGCCGATGACTGGGCGCTCTGAGCGCCCTGGGCGTTCTGGGCCGCGCCGGACCCGGCGCCGCCCCTCGTCTGCTTGGGCGGCCCGGACGCGCCGCCGCCCGCCGGGGCGGGGGCGGCCGGTTCGCGCTGCTGGCGCGCCTGGGGGCCGCCGCCCCCGGGCGCCCGGTCGGCGGCGGGCCGGCCCCTGCGGGAGTCCTCCGCCGTGCCGCCCGCGGTCTCCTCGCCGCCGGGAGCGGCGGCGGACTGCTGCTCGGCCGCGGGGGCGGGCAGCCGTGGGGTGGCACCGTTGTCCTGCGCCCCGCCGCCGTCGTGCGGGGTCGAGGGCTGCACGGCGGCCCCACCGGTGGTACGGAAGAGTTCGTCAGCCGCCGGGAGACTCACTCGGCGTGGCACCGGGCGAGCACCTCCCTTGCGAGCTGGCGGTAGGCGGCGGCGCCGACGGAGTTGGACGCGTAAGTGGTGATGGGCTCGCCGGCCACCGTCGTCTCGGGGAAGCGGACGGTGCGGCCGATGACGGTGTGGTACACGTTGTCGTCGAACGCCTCGACGACGCGCGCGAGCACCTCGCGGCTGTGGACCGTGCGCGAGTCGTACATCGTCGCCAGGATGCCGTCGAGGTGCAGGCCGGGGTTGAGCCGCTCCTGGACCTTCTCGATGGTCTCGGTGAGCAGCGCGACGCCGCGCAGCGCGAAGAACTCGCACTCCAGCGGCACGATCACCTTGTCCGCGGCGGTGAGCGCGTTCACCGTGAGCAGGCCGAGGGACGGCTGGCAGTCGATGATGATGAAGTCGTAGTCGGCGAGCAGCGGTTGCAGGGCGCGCTGGAGCGTGGACTCGCGGGCGACCTCGCTGACGAGCTGGACCTCGGCGGCGGACAGGTCGATGTTGCTCGGCAGCAGGTCCATCCCGGCGACGGCGGTCTTGAGGAGCACCTCGTCGGGCGCCATCCCCCGCTCCATCAGCAGGTTGTAGATGGTGAGGTCGAGTTCCATCGGGTTGACGCCGAGGCCGACCGAGAGGGCGCCCTGCGGGTCGAAGTCCACGAGCAGGACGCGGCGTCCGTACTCGGCGAGCGCGGCACCCAGGTTGATGGCGGAGGTGGTCTTGCCGACGCCGCCCTTCTGGTTGCACATGGCGATGATCTTGGCCGGGCCGCGCTCGGTGAGCGGTCCCGGGATCGGGAAGTACGGGAGCGGGCGGCCGGTGGGGCCGATGCGCTCGCGCCGCTGGCGCGCCGCGTCGGGCGCGATGGTGGCCGCGTACTCGGGGTCGGGCTCGTACTCGGCGTCGGGGTCGTAGAACTGCCCGTCGGGCAGCTCTTCGTAGTCGGGGAAACGGTCGGCGTCGCCGGCCGTGCGGTCCGCTGCCATGGGCGTGGTCACATGGCTGTCCGTGCTCTGATGCGCAGTCATGCTCGGTTGGCTCTGGTGGGTTGCGAAGGTATGGACGGCGACGGAGCCCAGGCCCGTGTGATCCGCGGCGCCGTGGCGCCCGGCCTGGACCCCTGGGTGTCCTCCCCCGGGAGTAATTGTCGACTCATTCACAAGTCGTCTTACCTCCTTGGGGACCAGGAAACATCTGGACAGAGTCAGCGTTGCACCATGCCGACGATTGGCGACTCTATGGCGTGTCGGCGGTCGACAGCAACACAATCCGCCGGACCGGCACGGATGTGTCGGCCGTCGAACATTCGCCTGTCAACCGCACAAGGCTCGCCAGTGGGACGTTTCTCCGGTGGGCGAATCGGTCAAAGGGCCATCTTCGCCGCGAGTTGACACCCCGCCGGGGAGTGGCCGGAAGCCGACCCGCGGCGGAACGGGCGGCGCGGCGCCGACGCAGCGTGTGACATTCCCGATGTTGACGCCGGGAGTTGACCGGCGTGTCCGCCCGGTCAGGCGAGCACGGAACGGAGTTCGGCGTGCGGCAGACCGTGGGCCTCGGCGACCGGCCCCGAGACGACCTCCCTCTCGTGCACGTTGAGCCCGAGCGCGAGCGCCGGGTCGTGCCGCAGGGCGTCGCGCCAGCCGTGCCGGGCGAGGCGGGAGATGTAGGGGAGGGTCGCGTTGGTCAGCGCCCAGGTCGAGGTGCTCGGGACGACGCCCGGCATGTTGGCCACGCAGTAGAACACCGACTCGTGGACGCGGAAGGTGGGTTCGGCGTGGGTCGTGGGACGCGACCCCTCGAAGCAGCCGCCCTGGTCGATCGCGATGTCGACAAGGACACTCCCCGGCTTCATCCGTGACACCAGGCCGTCGGAGACCAGCTTCGGCGCGCGGGCGCCCGGCACGAGGACCGCGCCGACGACGAGGTCGGCGTCGAGGACTGCGCGCTCCAGCGCGTACGCGTTGGAGGCGGCGGTCTGCACGCGCGTGCCGAAGATGCGGTCGGCCTCGCGCAGCCGGGCGGCGTCGGTGTCGAGGAGCGTCACGTGGAAGCCCATCCCGACGGCGATCTGCGTCGCGTTGAAGCCCGAGACGCCGCCGCCGATGACGACGGCGCGCCCGGCCGGGGTGCCCGGGACGCCGCCGGGCAGCACGCCGCGGCCGCCCGCGGAGCGCATCAGGTGGTACGCGCCGACCTGCGGGGCGATCCGGCCCGCGACCTCGGACATCGGGGCGAGCAGCGGGAGCGCGCGTCCCGGCGTCTCGACGGTCTCGTACGCGATGGCGGTCGTGCCGGAGGCGAGCAGCGCGTCCGTGCACTCCCGGGACGCGGCGAGGTGCAGGTAGGTGAAGAGCACCTGGTCCTTGCGCAGGCGGTGGTACTCCTCGGCGACGGGCTCCTTGACCTTGAGCACGAGGTCGGCGCCGCCCCAGACGTCGTCGGCGGTGGGCAGCAGCGTGGCGCCCGCGGCGGTGTACTCGTCGTCGGGGATGGCGGAGCCGACGCCGGCGCCGCGTTCGACGGTCACCTCGTGCCCTGCCGTGACGAGTTCGTGCACACCGGCGGGGGTGATGGCGACGCGGAACTCGTTGTTCTTGACCTCGCGGGGGATGCCGACCTTCATGGGGGATCACGTTCCTCGGCTTGTGAAGCGTGTGTAGCTTCGGGAGCACTGCCAGCCAGCGCCGCTTCGACCAGTTTATTGAAGGAGCTGAGGTTGTCCAGCCTTGCTTTCAGTCAGCATGTGCGACGTAGTGGCTATGTTTCGAAAGTTGTGGCCTCGGGCAGCAGGGAGGCGTCGTGCGTCAGGAGCGCGTCGGCCGCCGCCCGGTGCCGGTCCGCGCCCGGGGTGTCGCCCTGCCGGTCCGCGTACTCCGCGAGCCGCAGGCGCAGCGCCGCCTGGAGCCGCGTGTCACCGGCGCGGACGGCGAGGCGCAGCGCGTCCGTCGCCATGCGTTCCGCGTCCCGCGTCCGGCCGGCGTGCTCCAGGACGCGTGCCGCCTCGGCGAGCGCGCGTGCCTGCGCGGGCACGTCGCCGCGCCGCCGGTGCGCCGCGCCCGCCGCGCGCCAGGCGCGCAGGGCGTCCGTCCACTCCTCGGCGCAGGCGAGGGCCGCGCCGACGCGGGCGTGCAGCCGGGCCGTTCCGTCCAGGTCACCGCGTGACTGGGCCAGCGTCAGGGCGCGGCCGTACCAGTCGGCGGCCCGCTGGCGGTCGCGCAGTTCGGTGTAGGTGTCGCCGATCGATTCGAGCGCCCGGCCGAGGGTGGCGGTGTCGGCCTGGTCGCGTTCGTCCCTGGCGGCGTCGAGCGCCGCGCGGTAACGGGCGAGCGCGGCGGTGTGGCGGCCCGCCCGCGCGTCGATGTCCCCCAGGTTGAGGTGTGCGGCGGCCAGTTCGCGCGGCAGGCGCTGCCGGGTGGCGACCTCGACGACGAGACCGTGCAGCTCGTACAGCTCGCGGGCCGCGCCCCCTGCGCCCCGGTGCGCGACGAGGGCGTGGGTGAGGGCGGAGAGCAGGCGCCGGGCGAGCGTGTCGAGCCCGCCGTCCGCGACGGCCAGCCGGGCGGCGGCGAGGAGCGCGCCGCGCCGCGCGTCGAGCCAGCCGGCGGCGGCCTCCCCGGTCTCGAAGCGGAGCGCGGCCGGGAGCCCGGAGAGCCAGCGTCTGGCGGCGGATCCTGGCGGCTCGGTGACGGCCTCGGCGGCGCGGAGGCGGCGTACCGTCCGTTCGAGCGTCCGGGCGCGGGCGAGGACGACCTCGGCCGGGCGTTCCTGGGTGCGGACGAGGGTGTGCAGGAGCGTCTCGAAGCAGGCGGGCAGGACGTACTGGCCCGGTTCCGGCGCGGCGCGCAGCAGGCCGAGCGTGGCGAACTCGGCGAGTGCCGCGCGTGCGGCCTGCACCGGGCAGCCCGCGAGTGCGGCGGCGGTGTGGGCGTCCACGGGTCCCGCGGGCGCGAGGGTGAGCAGGCGCAGGAGCCGGGCGGCCGGTGCGGGCAGGGAGGCGTGGACGAGTCCGAACGCGCGGCGCAGCGGCCCGTCCGCGAGGCCCGCGTCCGCCGCCGCGCCGTCGTCGTCCTCCTCTTCTCCGCCCTCCGCGGGGCGTTCCGCCGCGGCCAGGAGCGGGCCCATGTGGTCGGTGCGCATGCGGTGCAGCGCGTCCGCGACCGTCGCCTCCGGGTGGGCGCCGAGCCACCCGGCCGCCAGCACGAGGGCGGCGGGCAGGTCGGCGCACTCCTCGGCCAGGCTCTCGGCGGCGGTGGGGTCCACGGTGATGCGGACGGGGCCCGCGCCCCTGGCCAGCAGCCGTACGGACGTCTGCCGGTCGAGCCCGCCGAGCGTGCAGGGGCGTACGTCGGGCACGCCGGTCAGCGGGCCGCGCGCGACGGCGACGACGAGGCAGTCACG
Organism: Streptomyces sp. MS19; assembly: GCF_047200595.1. NCBI lineage: Bacteria > Bacillati > Actinomycetota > Actinomycetes > Kitasatosporales > Streptomycetaceae > Streptomyces > Streptomyces sp. MS19. The sequence continues at coordinate 92,763 of NZ_JBJZOH010000017.1, forward strand.
GCTGTCGGGGACGAGGTCGGCGAGCTGCGCGCCGTCGTGCACGTCGTCGAGGACGAGGACGGCGCGCCGCTCCTGGAGCGCGTCGCGGAGGGTGTCGCTCAGTTCGGCGTCGTCCGCGCCGGGCGGGGCCGCCTCGCCCAGGGCGTCGAGCAGCGCACGGGCGGCGCGCCCGGTGGGGACGGCGGCGCCGCCGGGATCGGTGAGGCGGACGTGGAGCACCCCGTCCGGGTGGTCGCCGTCGGCGGCCAGCTCGCGGGCGAACTTGCCCGCGAGCGCCGTGCGGCCGGTGCCGGGCCGGCCGGCGATCAGCAGGACGCGGCAGCGGGGTGCGGGGCGCCCCGCGAGGGTGTCGAGACCGGCCCGTGCGATGTCGGAGCGCAGCGCCGCCAGCTCGCGGCGGCGGCCCAGGAACTCGGGCGCCGGTGGCCCTTCGGTGACTGTCTGGTGCGTCACGTCCGTCACGGGCCCGAGCGTATGCCACGGTCCCCGCGCGGGCCGGTCAGGACACGTCAGGGCACGTCAGGCGGTGAACGGGCGGGCCGGCCAGGGAGCGTTCGCCGGGCGCAGCGACGCCAGGCCGCCGTCGGCGGCGCGCGCCGCCTGGAGGGCGAGCACGCCGACGGCGAGGCAGGTGTTGTGCAGGCGGCCGTCGAGGACCGCCCTGACCAGGTCGCCGAGCGGCACGCGGGCGAGCCGCATGTCGGCCTCCTCCTCGGTGGCGGCGAACCGCTCGCCCGTCGCGTCGGACAGCCCGGTCGCGAGGAAGATCCGCACCGCCTCGTCGGAGCCGCCCGGCGACGTGTAGACGTCGGCCAGGACGTGCCACTCGTCCGCCTTGACGTACGCCTCCTCGTACAGCTCGCGCTGCGCGGCGTGCAGCGGGTTCTCGCCCGGCACGTCGAGGAGTCCCGCGGGGATCTCCCAGAGCTTGTGCCGCACGGGGTGGCGGTACTGCTCCAGGACGACGACCTCGTCGTCGTCCCCCAGGGCGAGCACGGCCACCGACCCCGGGTGCACCTGGTAGTCGCGGCGGGCGGCGGAGCCGTCGGGCATCACCACCTCGTCGGCGCGGACGCTGGTCTTGGCGCCGGTGAAAGGGGTCTCCGTGACGGTGACGGACCAGTGTGCCGGTGTGTCGGCGAGGAAGTCGCCGGTCTGCTCGGTCATGGCAGTCAGTCTCCTACGCCCCCGGCGCCCTGCGCGCCCCCGCCCGGCGTGGCGCCCGGCCCGGTGCCGCGCGCGGCCACCGCCGCGCCGATCAGCCCGGCGAACAGCGGGTGCGGACGCGTCGGGCGCGAGCGCAGCTCCGGGTGCGCCTGGGTGGCGACCAGGTACGGGTGGACCTCGCGCGGATACTCGACGTACTCCACGAGCTGGTTGTCGGGCGACGTGCCGGAGAAGAGCAGGCCGGCCTTCTCCAGCTCGGCGCGGTAGGCGTTGTTCACCTCGTACCGGTGGCGGTGCCGCTCCTCGACGGTCTCGGCGCCGCCGTACACCTCGCGCACGATCGAGCCCTCGGCGAGCCGCGCCGGGTACATGCCCAGGCGCATCGTGCCGCCCATGTCGCCCTCGCCGCCGACGATGTCCAGCTGCTCCTCCATGGTCGAGATGACCGGGTGCGGGGTGCCCTGGTCGAACTCGGTGGAGCCCGCCGTCTCGATGCCCGCGAGGTGGCGCGCGGCCTCGATGACGATGCACTGGAGGCCCAGGCACAGCCCGAGCAGCGGGACGCGGTTCTCCCTGGCGAAGCGGATCGTGGAGATCTTGCCCTCCACGCCGCGCTCGCCGAAGCCGCCGGGGACGCAGATCGCGTCCACGTCGCCGAGCTGCTCGGCGGCGCCGGACGCGGTGCGGCAGTCGTCGGAGGTGACCCACTTGACGCGGACCCGCGCGTTGTTCGCGAAGCCGCCCGCGCGCAGGGCCTCGGTGACGGAGAGGTACGCGTCGGGCAGGTCGATGTACTTGCCGACGAGCGCGACCGTCACGTCGTGCTCCGGGTGGTGGACGCGGCGCAGCAGGTCGTTCCACTGCGTCCAGTTGACGTCGCGGAACGGCAGGTCGAGGCGGCGCACCACGTACGCGTCGAGGCCCTCGCCGTGCAGGACCTTCGGGATGTCGTAGATCGACTTCGCGTCGATCGCGGCGACGACTGCGGCCTCGTCCACGTCGCACATCAGCGAGATCTTGCGCTTGATGGCCGTCGGGACCTCGCGGTCGGCGCGCAGCACGATCGCGTCCGGCTGGATGCCGATGCTGCGCAGCGCCGCGACGGAGTGCTGCGTCGGCTTGGTCTTCAGCTCGCCCGAGGGGCCGATGTAGGGCAGGAGGGAGATGTGGACGACGAAGACGTTGTCCCGCCCCACCTCGTGCCGCACCTGGCGCACGGACTCCAGGAACGGGAGCGACTCGATGTCGCCGACCGTGCCGCCGACCTCGGTGATGACGACGTCCACGTCGTCGCCCGCCACGCGGCGGATGCGGTGCTTGATCTCATTGGTGATGTGCGGGATGACCTGCACGGTGTCGCCCAGGTACTCGCCGCGCCGCTCCTTGGCGATCACGGTCGAGTAGACCTGCCCGGTCGTGACGTTGGCGGACCCGTCGAGGTCCACGTCGAGGAAGCGCTCGTAGTGGCCGATGTCGAGGTCGGTCTCCGCGCCGTCGTCGGTGACGAACACCTCGCCGTGCTGGAAGGGGTTCATCGTGCCGGGATCGACGTTCAGGTACGGGTCCAGCTTCTGCATGGTGACCCGCAGGCCGCGCGCCTTCAGGAGCGCTCCGAGACTGGACGCGGTGAGCCCCTTGCCGAGCGAGGAGGCGACCCCGCCGGTGACGAAGATGTGCTTGGTCGTCGTGGTGCTGGGCGGAATGGCCAAAGGGAGCTCCCGTGGTCGCGAGGTCGGATGCGTGACAGCGCCCGGCGGAGGCGGTGCCTCGCATCGGGGTGGGTGCCGTCGCTGGATGTCGGGGGTTCGGCTGCCCTCCGGTCCACGGGCTACCAGGGTAACAGCGGACGGGAGCGGGCGGCGGCGCGGGCGGCGGCGCGGGCGGCCGCTGAGGACTCGCTGAAGAGTCGCTGAACCCGATTCCGACTTATCGCACCCAAGGTGAACAAGCTCACCCCGCCCCGCGGTGACGGCCCCGCGCGCGACGCGCGGCGGGCCTGGTGCCGTCGTATTCTGCTCGGACGCTCGAATGGGCGACGAAACCCGCACGTCCCACGGGGGGCGGAGCGCTGTTCGACTGGAGACGCAAGTGGCCGGGCGTATCGAGGACTACGCACTCGTCGGGGACATGCAGACCGCCGCGCTCATCTGCCGGGACGGCTCGGCCGACTGGATGTGCCTGCCCAGATTCGACTCCCATGCCGTGTTCGCCGGGCTCCTGGGCACGGACGAGCACGGCTTCTGGCGGCTGGGGCCCGCCCACGGCAAGGACGCTCCCCCGCCCCCGGCCAGCCGGCGGCGCTACCGGGGCGACTCCCTGATCCTGGAGTCCGAGTGGGACACCCCGCGCGGCACGGTCCGGGTGATCGACTTCATGCCGCCGCGCGGTACGGACGCGCCGCAGCTGGTGCGCATCGTGGAGGGCGTCAGCGGCCGCGTGCCGATGCGCTCGGTGCTGCGCATGCGGTTCTCCTACGGCTGGGTCGTGCCGTGGGTGCACAAGGTGGAGGACCGTACGGTCGCCGTCGCCGGGCCCGACTCGGTGTGGCTCGACACGAGCGTGGACACGTACGGCAAGAACCTGACGACGTACTCCGACTTCACCGTCGCGCCGGGCGACCGGGTCGCCTTCGCGATCAGCTGGCAGCCGTCGCACAAGGAGCCGCCGCCGGTGCCGCGGCCGGAGGAGGCGCTGGAGACGACCGCCGAGTTCTGGCGCGACTGGGTCGCGCAGTGCACGTACCACGGGCCGTACCGCGAGGCCGTGGTCCGCTCGCTGATCACGCTCAAGGCGCTGACGTACGCGCCGACCGGCGGGATCGTCGCGGCGCCGACCACCTCGCTGCCCGAGGAGATCGGCGGCTCGCGGAACTGGGACTACCGCTTCACCTGGCTGCGCGACGCGGCCATCACCCTCTCGTCGCTGCTGCGCACGGGCTACCACGAGGAGGCGCGCGCCTGGCGCGAGTGGCTGCTGCGCGCGGTCGCGGGCGATCCGCAGAACCTCCAGATCATGTACAGCATCGCGGGCGACCGCGAGCTGTCCGAGGCGGAGCTGAGCTGGCTGCCCGGCTACGAGAACTCGCAGCCCGTCCGCGTCGGCAACGGCGCGGCGGCCCAGCTCCAGCTCGACGTGTACGGGGAGGTCACCGAGGCGCTGCACCTGGCGCACATGACCGGCCTGGCCCGCAACGATCACGCCAATCTGCTCCAGCTCAAGCTGATCCGCTACCTGGAGGACCACTGGAACGAGCCGGACGAGGGGATCTGGGAGGTGCGCGGCCCGCGCCGCCACTTCGTCCACTCGAAGGTGATGGCCTGGGTCGCCGTGGACCGCACCGTGCGGCTGATCGAGTCCGGCGAGGTGGACGGCCCGCTGGAGCGCTGGCGCGACCTGCGGGACGAGATCCACCGCGAGGTCTGCGAGAAGGGGTACGACAAGGAGCGCAACACGTTCACGCAGTCGTACGGGTCCAAGGAGCTGGACGCCTCCCTGCTGCTGATCCCGCAGATGGGCTTCCTGCCGCCCGACGACAAGCGCGTGATCGGCACGATCGAGGCGATCCAGCGGGAGCTGTCCACGCTGGACGGCTTCATCCTGCGCTACCCCACGGCGGGCGACCAGGCGGGCGTGGACGGCCTGGAGGGCGACGAGGGCGCGTTCCTCGCCTGCTCCTTCTGGCTGGCGGACGACCTGGCGATGATCGGCCGGGTGGACGAGGCGCGCAAGCTCTTCGAGAAGCTGCTCGCCCTGCGCAACGACCTCGGGCTGCTCGCCGAGGAGTGGGACCCGCGGCGGATGCGGCAGGTGGGCAACTTCCCGCAGGCCTTCAGCCATGTGCCGCTGATCGACACCGCCCTGCGGCTGACGGCCTCCGGCGCGTACGGCGGCTGACCGTACGGGCGCGGCGCCGCCGGGGCCGGCCGGAGGCGGACGGCCAGGCGGCGCGGTGGCCGGATCTGTACGGTGCACCGGGCAGATCCGGCCGTCTTCCGGGCCTGTGCGGCGGGAGCGGCCCCCGTACGCGCCGGGGGGTGACGCGGGCCCCCGGGCACGGCGAGGATGAAAGCGCTCTCCACCGCGTTCCGGCACACCGGCGCCCGGGGAGGCGTCGAGGAAACCGTCGGGAAAGGAGCGTCCGGTGCAGCCGGCCCATCCCACCCTGGAGGCCGTGGCGGCGCACGCCGGGGTCTCCCGCGCCACCGTCTCCCGCGTCGTCAACGGCACCCCCGGGGTACGGCCCGAGCTGCGCGAACGCGTCCGCCGCTCGGTCGCGGCGCTCGGCTACGTCCCGAACTCCGCGGCCCGCAGCCTCGTGACCCGCCGCACCGGCGCCGTCGCCGTCGTGATCGCCGAGCCGGAGACCCGCGTCTTCGCCGACCCGTTCTTCGCCCAGCAGCTGCGCGGCATCGGCAGCGAGCTGTCGGCGCACGACACGCAGCTGCTGCTGATGCTGCTGGAGGGCCGCACGGACTACGAGCGCATCGAGCGCTACCTGTCGGGCGGCCACGTGGACGGCGTGCTGATGTTCTCGGTGCACACCGACGATCCCCTGCCCGCCATGGCGGCGGCCTCCGGGCTGCCCACGGTGTACGGCGGCCGCCCCGGCTGGCCCGGCGGGGCGGACGAGCCGGGGCTGCTCTATGTGGACACGGACAACCGCGACGGCGCCCGCCAGGCCGTACGGCACCTCCTGGCGCGCGGCAGGCGGCGCATCGCGGTGGTCACCGGGCCGCTCGACCAGACCGCCGCCGTGGACCGGCTGGACGGCTATCTCGACGCCATCGGCCGTGACGCGCCCGATCCGGCGCTGCTCGTCCACGGCGACTTCACGGCGGAGGGCGGCGCCCGCGCCATGGCGGAGTTGCTCGACCGCTCCCCCACACCGCCCGACGCGGTGTTCGCGGGCAACGACCTGATGGCCACCGGCGCGCTGCGCGTGCTGCGCGCACGGGGGCTGCGGGTCCCGGAGGACGTGGCGGTGGTGGGGTACGACGACCTGGAACCGGCCGCCTGGTCGGAACCGGCGCTGACGACCGTGCGGCAGGACGTCCGCCGGATGGGCGAGCTGATGGCCGCGCTGCTGCTGCGTCTGCTGCCGCCTGGCAGTCCGCAGGGGGAACCGCCCGCGCCGGTCATCACCCCGGCGCGGCTGGTCGTCCGCGACTCGGCCTGACGCCGCGTCCCCCGGCCGGCGTTCCTCAGCCGGTGCGCGTCAGCTCGTCGTAGACGCTGAGGACCTGCGCGACCGTCGTGTCCTCCGTCGGCCAGCTCCCCGCCCGCACCCGGCCCGCGGCGGCGAGTCCCGCCCGCCGCGCCGGGTCCCCCAGCAGCACGCGCACGGCCGCGCCGAGCGCCACGGGATCGCCGTACGGCACCAGGACCGCCGCGTCCCCCACCATCTCGGGGACGCCGCCGACCGCCGTCGCGACCAGCGGCACCCCGCCCCGCAGCGCCTCCAGGGCCAGCGGCGCCCGCCCGGCCCACTCCACGACGAGCAGCGCCGCGTCGGCCGCCGCCAGCAGCCGCGCCGGGTCGGGGCAGCCGCCGAGCAGCCGCACGGGCAGCCGTTCGCGGTCGATGCGCCGCTGGAGGGCGGCCCGGCCGGGCCCGTCACCGGCGACGAGCAGCAGCGGCTGCGGCGTGAGGCCGCGCCAGGCACGGGACGCGGTGAGCAGGACGTCGAGGCTGGGGTCTCGGTCGAGGCGAGTGACGGTCAGCAGCAGCGGTCTGTCGGTCGCCCCGAGCTCGGCGCGCAGCTTGTGCGGGTCGGGTTCCGGGGTGGGGCCGTCGGCGTCGGGCGCGGACTGCCCCGGCGGCGGGGAGGGCAGGGCCACGGGAGCCAGCCGCGCGTCGCGGGCGCCGCGCCGCCGGGCCCGTTCGACCAGGTCGGAGGTGGCGCCCAGGACGACGGACGCGGTGCGCGCGACCCAGCTCTCGGTCAGCTGCCGGACGCGGGCGCGCAGCCCGGGGGTCGTCGAGCGGGTGTGCCAGGTGACGACGAGGGGGCTGGTGTCGCGGCGGCGGCGCGCGAGGGCGGCGAGCGTCCCGGCGCGCATGCCGTGCGCGTGGACGAGGTCGGCCCCGGCGCAGACGGTCCGCAGGATGCCGACGGCGGCCCGCCGCGTGGTGATGGGGACGGGCACGAAACGGGCGCCCGCGCCGGTGAAGTCGTAGCGCCGCTCGGCGGAGGCGGGGGCGCAGACGGTGACGGTCAGGCCGCGTGCGACGAGCCCGGCCGACAGGGACCTGACGTGGACGCCGGTGCCCGCGCTGCCGCCGCCGAGGAGCTGGACGACGTGCGCCGGGCCGCGGCCATGGGGACCGGCGGACGGGCCGCTCACAGCGCCACCCGGCCAGGGTCCGTCTCCGGCGGGGACGTCCGTCCCCCGGGTGTGTGCGCCCGCGGGGCGCCGGATCGTCCTCGCACCGGGCGTACCCGGGCGGCGCGGGCAGGGCGGGCGGACCGCGCTCGCGGGCGCGCGTGACTCACGGCGGCCTCTCGTTCGCTGGGGTCGCGGGGGCTCCAGGATGCCAGTCCCGGCGCCGCGGACGGTAGCGCGGCCACTCGCACGGGCTATCCCCGGCCGAGCCGGGCGGCGGTGGCGAGGAGTTCCTCGGCGTGGGCGCGGGCGAGGCGGGAGTCCTCCTGCCCGGCGAGCATGCGGGACAGCTCGCGGACCCGGCCCTCGCCGTGGACCGTGCGGACGCCGCTGCTGGTCACGGTGCCGTCGCTGGTCTTCTCGACCACCAGGTGCCGGTCGGCGAAGGCGGCGACCTGCGGGAGGTGCGTGACGACGACGACCTGCGCCGACTCGGCCAGCTTCGCGAGGCGGCGGCCCACCTCGACCGCCGCCTTGCCGCCGATGCCCGCGTCCACCTCGTCGAAGAGGTACGTGGGCACGGGCGCGGCGTCTGCGAAGACGACCTCGATGGCGAGCATCACGCGGGACAGCTCGCCGCCGGACGCGCCCTTGGCGATGGGGCGTGCGGGGGCGCCGGGGTGGGGGGCGAGGAGGAGTTCGACGTCGTCGGCGCCGTGGGGGCCGTACGCGACCTGGCGGCCGTCGATGTCGAGCGCGTCCTCGTCGGGCGCGGCGGTGGGCTGGGTGACGGAGAACTGGACGCGGGCGTGCGGCATGGCGAGCTGCGTCAGCTCGGCGGTGACGGCGTCGGCGAAGCGCTTGGCGGCGTCGTTGCGGGCGTCGGTGAGGGTGCGGGCGAGGTCGGTCAGCTCCTCGCGCAGGCGGGCGCGTTCGGCGGCGAGCGTGTCGATGCGGTCGTCGTCGCCTTCGAGTTCGGCGAGGCGGGCGGCGCCGCGTTCCGCCCAGGCGAGGACGGCGGAGCAGCCGTCCTCCTCGGCGGCCGCGCCCGGCTCGGCGTACTTGCGGACGAGGTGGGCGAGGGCGGCGCGGCGTTCCTCGACGGCGGCGAGGCGCAGGGGGTCGGCGTCGAGGCCGTCGGCGTAGCCGGCGAGTTCCTGCGCGACGTCGGCGAGGAGGATGCCGACCTCGCCGAGCCGGTCGGCGAGTCCGGCGAGGGCGGCGTCGTGGCCGCGCACGGCGTTCAGCGCGCGGTGGGCGCCGGCGACGAGGGTCCCGGCGTCCACGCCCTCGGGGTCCGCCGGGTCCCCGGCGAGCGCGCCGTGGGCGACGGCGGCGGCGGAGGCGAGGGCCTCGGCGTGGCCGAGGCGTGCCGCCTCGGCGGCGAGTCCGGTGTCCTCGCCGGGGCGCGGCTCGGCGGCGGCGATCTCGTCGAGGCCGAAGCGGAGGAGGTCGGCCTCCTGGGCACGTTCGCGCGCGCGGGTGGTCAGTTCGGTGAGCGTGCTGTTGACGGCGCGCAGCCGGCGGTACGTCTCCAGGTAGGCGGCGAGCGGCACGGAGACGGCGTCGCCCGCGTACCGGTCGAGCGCGCCGCGCTGGCGCGCGGGCCGCAGCAGGCCCTGCTGGTCGGTCTGCCCGTGGACGGCGACGAGGTCCTCGCCCAGTTCGGCGAGCAGCCCCGCGGGGACCGAGCGGCCGCCGACGTGGGCGCGCGATCTGCCCTCGGCCGAGACGGTCCTGCTGATCAGCAGGGCGCCGTCGTCCAGCTCGGCGCCCGCCTCCACGGCCCTGCGGGCGGCGGGGGCGCCGTCGGGCACGGCGACGCGGCCCTCGACGACGGCGGCGGCGGCCCCGGCCCGTACGTACCCGGCGTCGCCGCGTCCGCCGAGCAGCAGCCCGAGGCTGGTGACGACCATGGTCTTGCCGGCCCCGGTCTCGCCGGTCACGGCGGTGAATCCGGTGGACAGCTCGACCACGGCGTCGTCGATCACGCCGAGGTCCTTGATCCGCATCTCCTCCAACACGGATACGACCATACGAGGTTCGGGGGCGCGATGGCGACGACCGCACCCGAACATCAGTACGGAAATCGCACGGATGTCGTGCGGGGGTCGGCGCGAAGAGCCGGCGCGTAGGGTCAGTGCGGCGCCCCGCGCCACCCCGCCACGGGCAGGGCGAACTTCGCCACCAGCCGGTCCGTGAACGGCGCGTGGTGCAGCCGCGCGAGCCGTACGGGCACGGCACCGCGCCGCACCTCCACCCGCGCGCCCGCGGGCAGTTCGACCGTGCGGCGGCCGTCGCACCACAGGACGCCTGGCCCCGTCCCCGGCCGCACCTCGACCGCGAGGACCGACCCCGGCGCGGTGACCAGGGGCTTGGCGAAGAGCGCGTGCGCGCTGATCGGCACCATCAGCAGCGCCTCCACCTCCGGCCAGACGACCGGCCCCCCGGCGGAGAAGGCGTACGCGGTGGACCCGGTGGGCGTGGCGCAGACCACACCGTCGCCGCCGAAGCCGGAGACGGGGCGGCCGTCCACCTCCGTGACGACCTCAAGCAGCCGTTCGCGCGCGGCCTTCTCGACGGACGCCTCGTTGAGCGCCCAGTCGGTGTGGCGCGTGCCACCGTCGACGAGCACGGTGACATCGAGCGTCATGCGCTCCTCGACCTCGTAGTCCCGGCGCACCACGCGGTCCACGACCTGGTCGAGGTCGTCGCGCTCGGCCTCGGCGAGGAAGCCGACGCGCCCGAGGTTGACGCCGAGCAGCGGCACGCCCGTGGCGCGCGAGAACTCGGCGCCGCGCAGCAGCGTCCCGTCCCCGCCCAGGACGACGAGCAGCTCACAGCCCTCGACGGCGGCGCGGGCGCCGTCGTCGGTGGGCGCGGTCTTCACGATGCGCTCGGCCGACTCGGGCAGGTCCAGGTCGGCGGCCTCCTCGGCGAGGACGCGCACGCCGATGCCGTGGCCGAGGAGGCCGCGGACGACGAGTTCGGCGCTGCGGATGGCGGCGGGACGCCCGGTGTGGGCGAGCAGGAAGACGGTGCGCTCCGGCGCCGGTCGCCCGGTCCCGCCGGAGCTGCGTGGGCTGTCGGTCACTGGGGTCCCTCTGTCACGGCGTGGTCGAGGTCGGCCGGGTCGAGTGGCGGCGCCCCGGCGTGGAGCCAGAGAAAGTATTCAACATTGCCGGACGGGCCGGGCAGCGGGCTTGCCGTGACGCCGCGCACACCGAGGCCGAGCCCGGCGGCGCGGTCGGCGACACCGCGTACGGCCTCGGCCCGCAGCGCCGGGCTGCGGACGACGCCGCCGCTGCCGAGCCGTTCCCTGCCGACCTCGAACTGCGGCTTCACCATCAGGACGAGGTCCGCGTCCGGCGCGGCGCAGCGCACGAGCGCGGGGAGCACCAGGCCGAGGGGGATGAACGACAGGTCGCCGACGACCACGTCCACCGGCTCGCCGCCGAGGGCGTCGAGGGTGAGGTCGCGTACGTTGGTGCGGTCCCGGACGGTGACGCGCGCGTCGGCCTGGAGGGACCAGGCGAGCTGCCCGTAGCCGACGTCCACGGCGACGACGTGCGCGGCGCCCGCGCGCAGCAGGACATCGGTGAAGCCGCCCGTCGAGGCGCCCGCGTCGAGGGCGCGGCGGCCCGCCACGCGCAGCCCGTGCGGGGTGAAGGCGGTGAGGGCGCCCGCGAGTTTGTGGCCGCCGCGCGAGGCGTAGCCGGGGTCGTCGGCGTCCTCGGTGACGAGGAGGGCGGCGCCGGTGGCGACCTGGGTGGCGGGCTTGGCGGCGCGCGTGCCGTTCACGGTGACGCGTCCTGCCTCGATCAGGGTCCTGGCGTGGTCGCGAGAACGGGCGAGCTTGCGGCGGACGAGTTCCGCGTCGAGCCGGGCGAGGCGGCCCTGGGTGGCGGGTGGCATCGGGTCACATCCCCGGCGCGGGGCGGTCGAGGCTCGCCAGGGTCTCGCGCAGCGCGCGGTGGACGTCCTCGTACACCTCGGGGTGGCCCGCCACTCCGATGCCGTCGGCGTCGGCGAGGCGCTGGAGGTGCGCGTCGAGGGGGGCGTGGCCGGTGGGCCTGACGCCGATGCCGAGCGGCTGCGGTCCGTCGTCGGGCGTGGTGTCCTCGGCGGCTTCGGGCGGGAGGTGCGCGCCGGGGGTCTCGGGGGAGGCGGAGTGGGGCTCGTCCATGCGTCCGACGCTACCCGGTGACCGGGCCGCCGCTCCGCCGCGCCGCCGGTTCTGCGGGCGGGACGCGTCGATTCGTCGATACGGGCGCTGCGGCGGCGCCGTCGGAGAGGTCGGTGCCGCGCGCCCCGGTCCGGTCGGGCGACGGGTCGAGCCTCGACCGTGCCCCGGCCGCCGAGCCGCGGCCCGGGTCGCCGGTGCGGAGGAGCCGGACGGCGGCCCAGGGCAGGTTGACACCGGTGAAGGCTGTCAGGAAGATCCCGGCGGACGGCCGCGGGTCCGCTTCGAGGAGCGCAGGCCGCCCCGGCAGTGGCGCAGTCGGACATCCGACACGCAGGCGAGCTTGAAGTGCCCGGCGACGAGCCAGGCGATCCGCGCCGCCTCGGGGTCGGCCAGGCAGGGCAGCACGGGGAAGCCGGGTGTCTTCTCGCGCGCCTGCGCCGCCCGTTCCAGCGCTTCCGCGACCGCGCCGACCGACATCCGGGATGCGGAAGCCGAACGCGCAGCACCCGCCCGCCGGTCTGACGCACACCGGCCGCAGGCCGTCCGCGTCCGACACGACCCGCCGGTCGGGCACCGGCACGCCGATGGCGCGGGCGGCCTCGCACGTGCGGCTCTTGCCGGTCAGCGGCGCACAGCGGCCGGTACGAACGGGGCGCGCGGAGGTCGCGGAGGCATGCCAGGAACGGGGTGGCCGTGACCACAGTGGCGGCGGCTTCGACTTCGGCGACCTGCCCGACATCGAGTTCCCGCCCAACCGCGACTGACCGCGGCCGGGCATGAAGAAGGCACTCCCGGCGCACGACGCGCCGGAAGGGCCTTCCGCCGTTCTCCCGCCCGCCCTCGTCCCGCCCGGCGGCCTTCGGGTTCACGATCTTCATCACCGCGCCCATCGCCCGCGGCCCCTCGGCGCCACCGGCACGCGCCTCCGCCACGGCTCCCCCTTCCGGGGCACACGGTCCACACCCGCCGGGCTCCGTTGCCGGACTCCCTCCGGGCGGCGACCCGCGCGGGACCTCGCCGCGTTGTCGAAGGAGGACGTCCGCGCGAGCGCGTCCCTGTGACCCGCGACGCACCGCATCGGGCATGGCCCACGATCGCCGCGTCCGGTCCCCGAAGCGGCCCGTCCATGGGATCGGACGCCCCCTTCCACCGCCGCACACCGCGCGCGGCGCCGCACGGGCGCCCCCGGCGCGCTTCCCGTCCGCCGCCACGCGGCCTCCCCCGCGCCCCGCGAGTTAGGTTAGCCTAACCTCGCTTTCGGACCTCGTGCCCCGGCTCCCACCGGGGGCAGTGCAGGGCCCCGCGTCCGCGTCCCACCGTGCCGCGCGCCGCCGCCCCGGCACGCCCCCGCCCGGCCGGGCGCGGCCCGCCTCACCGGAAAGGACCCGCACCATGGCCACGGCTCCCTACGCGTTCTTCGACCTCGACGTCCTCCGCACGTCCCGCCTCAGCCCCGGTTTCGCCCGCGTCACCCTCGGCGGCGGGCAGATCGCCGCCGTCGGACACGCCGGCCGTGACCAGCGCGTCAAGCTCTTCGTGCCCCAGCCGGGCCACCGGACGATCGCCGTCCCCCGCGACCGGGGCGGCGACTGGTGGACCGCCTGGCAGCGGATGCACCCGGCCGAGCGCGCGTCCATGCGCACCTACACCGTGCGCGAACTGCGCCGCGACGCGGGCGAGTTGGACATCGACTTCGCCCTGCACCCCCATCCGGGGCCCGCCGCCGAGTGGGCCACGACCGTCCGCCCCGGCGACCCCGCGACCATCCTCGGCCCGACCCAGGACGAGAACGCCGGCATCGGCTTCCACCCTCCCGCAGCCACCGACGCCGTCCTGCTGGCCGGTGACGCCTCGGCGCTGCCCGCCATCGCGGGCATCCTCGCCTGGCTCCCGCCGGGCACCCGCGCCACCGTCCTCGTGGAGACGGCCGACGCCGCCGACCGCCGGCACCTGCCCACCCGCGCCGACGCCGACATCACCTGGCTCACCCACACCGACACCCACCCCGGCACGGACGACAGCCCCCTGCTCGCCGCACTGCGCACCACCCCGCTCCCCGGCAGCGCGCCGTACGCCTGGGTCGCGGGCGAGGCGGGCTGCGTACGGGCGCTGCGCCGCCACCTCGTACGCGAACGCGGCATCGACCGCCGCCACATCACGTTCACGGGCTACTGGCGGCGCCACGCCTCCGAGGACACGCTCATGCAGGAGGCCATCGCCGCCGCGGCCTGACGGGAAACGGGCGCGCTACGCGCCGAGCCCGAGCCGCTCCAGCGCCTCGTCCGCAGGCAGCCCGCAGCGCCCCTCCCCCGCGTCGGTCCACGCCGCCGCGCACAGGGCGCGCAGGCCGTCCAGCGGGTCCCCGTCGCCCTCGACGGCCAGCCGCCCGTCCCGTACGGACGCGCGGACGCCGCCGCACCGCCAGCCGTCGCCGTCCCGCACCACCTCGGGGTGCGGGACGAGCAGGCCACGGAGGTCGGCGGCGACGTACGTCGGCCGGTGGTCGGGCCGCGCCGCCAGCAGCACGGCGGGCGTGGTCACGCCGGTCAGCACGAGCAGCGAGTCCACGCCCCCGGCGTACGCCCCCTCGATGTCCGTGTCCAGCCGGTCCCCCACCACCAGCGCGCGGCGCGCGCCGGTCCGCAGGATCGTCTCGCGGTGCATGGGCGGCAGCGGCTTGCCGGCCACGACGGGCCCCTCCTCCCGCCCGGCGGCGAGGCGCACGACCTCGACGGCCGCCCCGTTGCCCGGCATGATGCCGCGGCCGCTGGGGATGGTCAGATCGGTGTTCGACGCGTACCACGGCACGCCGCGCGAGACCGCGAGCGCCGCCTCGGACACCAGCGCCCAGCGCATGTCGGGCCCGCCGTACCCCTGCACGACGGCGACCGGCCCGTCGTCGGCGGAGTCCACCGGGACGAGGCCGCGTTCGCGCAGCGCGACACGCAGGCCCTCGCCGCCCGAGCACAGCACGCGTGCCCCGACGGGCACGTCGTCCGCGATCACCCGCGCCACGGCCTGCGCCGACGTGACGACCTCGGAGGCGTCGGCGGGCACGCCCAGGCTCGTCAGGTGCCCGGCGACCGTCTCGGGCGTCCGCGCCGCGTTGTTGGTGACGTAGGCGAGCCCCATCCCGTCCGCCTCGGCGGCGCGCAGCGAGGCGACGGCGTGCGGCAGGGCGTCGCCGCCCGCGTAGACCACGCCGTCGAGGTCGAGGAGCGCGGTGTCGTACGCCGTGTGCAGCTCCCGCTCGGAGGCGTCGGGTCGCGAGCGAGGCGTCCCCGGAATCTTCGTCTCAGTCATCTCGCACCGATCATCCCCCATCACACCGGCGGCCTACGATGCGAGGGTGCGCACCGCAGGCCTCGATCTCGCCCCGTTCCGCGCCCTGCGCTACGCGCCCGGCCGCGTGGCGGGGCTCGCCGACGTCACCTCGCCGCCGTACGACGTCGTGGTCAGGCCGGACGGCCAGCGCGCGCTGGAGACCGCCGACCCGCACAACATCGTGCGGCTCATCCTCCCGCCCTCCCCCGACCGCGCCGCCGCCACGCTCACCGCCTGGCGCCGCGCGGGCGTCCTCGTGACCGACGACCTGCCCGCCCTGTACGTCTACGAGCAGCGCGCCGCCGGCACCGTCGTCCAGCGCGGCCTCATCGGCGCCCTCCGCCTCACCCCGCCCGCCGAACGCACCGTACTCCCCCACGAGGACGTGATGCCCGACGTCGTCGCGGAACGGGCCGCGCTCCTGCGCGCCACGGCCACCAACTTCGAACCCCTGCTCCTCTCCTACCGCGGCCACGCCGACGACGCCGCCGCGGACCTCGTGGAACGCACCGCCGCCCGCGCCCCGGACACCTCCCTCACCACGGACGACGGCATGGCGCACCGGCTGTGGCGCGTCACCGACCCGGCCGGACAGTCCGCCGCGACGCGCGCCCTGGCGGCCCACCGCGCCCTGATCGCGGACGGCCACCACCGCTGGGCCACCTGCCTGCGCCTGCGCGACGAGCACGGCGCCCGGCCGCCGTGGGACCGGACGCTCGTGCTGCTCGTGGACACCGCCAGATACCCCCTGCGCGTGCAGGCGATCCACCGGGTCCTGCCGGGCCTGGCCCCGGCGGACGCGCTCGGCCGCCTCACCGGCGCGTTCCGCGTCCGCCACGTCACGGGGCCGCTCGACGCCGCGCTGCGTTTCCTGGACGACACGCCGGGCACCGCGTTCCTGCTCGCCGGCGCGGGCACGTTCCACCTGCTCGACCGGCCCGACCCGGCGCTGCTCGACCGTACGGTCCCCGGCGGCCGTCCCGAGGCGTGGCGCCGCCTCGACGCGACGGTGCTGCACGCCACGCTGCTCGACGCGGTGTGGCGCGTCCCCGACCGGCCGGGCGGCATCGCGTACCTGCACGACGCCGCGGCGGCCGTCACCCAGGCGGAACGCCTCGGCGGCACCGCCGTCCTGCTCCGCCCCGTCCGTGAGGACACCGTCCTGGCGCTGGCCGAGCAGGGCGTCACGATGCCCCGGAAGTCCACCTCGTTCGGCCCGAAACCGGCCACGGGCCTCGTGATGCGGTCCCTGGCCGACGAGGAGGACTAGGGTCTGTCCCCGGCTCACGCCGGACCGGCCGCCGCCGCCCACTGGTGGGCGCTGCCCTGGTGGACGGCGGCGTAGACGCGGTCGCGCAACTGGTTGGCGTCCTGGTCGGTGAGGGTGCGGTCCAGGTGCCGCAGAACCACCTTGAGAAGCACGTTCTTCTGGTCCGGCCGGGCTCCGAGCCGTTCCCGTGCCCGCGGCGGGAGCCCGGCGCACGGCGTCTCGGCCAGGATCCCGACGCTCTCCACGCAGTCGGCGTCGGCGCCGAGCGCGTCGCGGACCCGGTCGCCGAGGTCTTCCGCCAGGTCGTCGCGGTCGACGGCCACGGACAGGTCCCGGCGGACGGCGGGCATGGCGGAGACGGGCCGGTACGGGCTCAGGTCGGTCATCTGCGCGTCCACGGACGGGTCGGCCGACCGCAGGGCGCGGATGTCCGGGATGCCTTTGAGCAGCATCAGCATCCGGTCGAGCCCCATGCCGAGCGCGAGTCCGCTCCACGCGGCGCCGAGTCCGGCGCGCGCGAGCACCGCCGGATGCGCCAGGCCGCACTCCGCCACCTCGATCCACTCGCCGCCGCGCTCCACGTCCACCTGGCGGCCGGAGAGGGTGTACGGGTGGACGCGGTCCTCGTGGCGGTGCCTCGCCCCGGGGAGCAGCGTTTCGACGAGGGTGGTGACCATGCCGTCGAGGTCGGCGGTGGTCATGGGGGCCGGGCGGCGGGTGACGCGCCACAGGTCGAGCTGGTGGGGCGTGCCGGTGTGCAGGCGGTCGATGCTGTCCCGGCGGTAGACCATCCCGGGGCAGACGAGGAGCACGTCGTCGGCCGGGTCCGCCGCCAGGGCGCGCAGCGCGGCGGGGATCAGCGCGCTGGAGTGGCTGCGCAGCATGTGCCGGTCGTCGGTGTAGCGGGTGTAGCGGGCGTCGCGGGTGATGTCGTCGGGGCGGTAGCCGAGGTTGTCGTAGTTGTCCTCGACGGTGACGACGCGTTCGCCCCGGCACCACCTGACCTGGCAGCCCCAGCGGTCCGCCAGCGCCTGGACGGCGTCGGCGAGGACGAGTTGGAGCGCGTGCGGTCCGGCGGCGGGGTCGGTGAGGTCCCGGACGGAAAGGTCGCGGGCGAGCTGTTCAGCGGTGAGACGGGCGGGCATGTCGGCCTCCTGGCCACGGAGCGGTGACGGGGTTTCGGGAACCCCCCGGCCCCGGGGCCCAGCCGCTCGGTGGGGACGGCCCGCTCAGTTCCGCGGACGTGGCGAGGTCCGACCCCTGCGGCGCCCTTCGGGGGCCAGGGGGCCGGTAAATCGGCGAGAGATCGCTACGACGGCCACACCCACACTGTAACGCGCTCCCGGCACAAGGCCTCGGCCGTCTCCGCCGGGCGGCCACCGGTGACCGGCTGACGCCCCGTCCGGCCCACTGGCCCCAGCAGATTAGGTTAGGCTAACCTCACTCTCGGTCGTTCCCCCCGCGCTCCCGGGAGTCCCATGCGTACACCCCTCTTCGCCCGGCACGACGCACGCCTCGGCGAGTTCGCGCTGCGCCCCGTCGATCCCGACCGCGACACCCCCCTCCTGCACCGCTGGCTGACGCACCCCAAGTCGGCGTTCTGGCTGATGGGCGACGCGACCGCTGAGGACGTCGGCAAGGAGTACCGCGCCCTCGCGGCGTCACCGGCGCACGACGCGTTCCTCGGCCTCCACAAGGGCCGCCCCGCCTTCCTGACCGAACGCTACGACCCGGCGGCCGAGCCCGTCGGCCGCGTCTTCACGGTCCAGACCGGCGACATCGGCATGCACTTCCTCACCGCACCGGCCGACACCCCGCTGCCGGGCTTCACCCGCGCCGTCATCACGACCGTCATGGCGTTCCTCTTCGACGACCCGTCCGTCCGCCGCGTCGTGGTCGAACCCGACGTGCGCAACGAGGCCGTCCACCGGCTGAACGCCCTCGTCGGCTTCGAGGCCGACCGCACCGTCACCCTCCCCGGCAAGGAAGCCCTCCTCAGCTTCTGCACCCGCGAGCAGTTCACCGCCGCCGTCACGCCGGGAGCGACCCGATGAACGCCACCGACGCCACCGCGCACCTCACCCCCGTCCTGTGGGCGCGCGCCGAGCGGCACCTGATACGCAAGGCGCTCGCCGAGTTCTCCCACGAGCGCCTGTTCACCCCGCGCCAGGACCCCGCGGACGGCCGCTGGAGCGTCACCAGCGACGACGGCGCCGTCACCTACCGCTTCCCCGCGACCCGCCACGCGCTGGACCACTGGCACATCGACGCGGACGGCATCACCCGCGAACGCACGGCGGACGGCACCGCGCTGCCCCTGGACGCCCTCGCCTTCTTCATCGAGACGCGCGGCGCCCTGGGCCTGTCCGACACCGTCCTGCCGACCTACCTGGAGGAGATCACCTCCACGCTCGCGGGGGCCGCCTACAAGCTGTCCCTCCCCGCCCGCTCCGCCGCCGACCTGGCGGCCGCCGACTTCCAGACCATCGAGGCCGGCATGACGGAGGGCCACCCCTGCTTCGTCGCGAACAACGGCCGCCTCGGCTTCGACTCCGCCGAGTACCACGCGTACGCGCCCGAGGCCGCCGCCCCCGTCCGCCTCGTCTGGCTCGCCGCGCGCCGCGACCTGGCCACCTTCACCGCGTGCGCCGGCCTGGACTACGAGACGCTGATCGCCGCCGAGCTGGACCCCGCCACGCGCGCCGCGTTCGCCGGCCGCCTCACCGCCCTCGGCCTCGACCCGGACGGCTACCACCTCCTCCCGGTCCACCCCTGGCAGTGGCACAACCGGCTGTCCGTCACCTTCGCGGGCGAACTGGCGCGCCGGCACCTCGTGCTCCTGGGCGAAGGCCCCGACGACCACCGCCCCCAGCAGTCGATCCGCACGTTCTTCAACGTCTCGCACCCGGAGAAGCACTACGTCAAGACGGCCATCTCCGTGCTCAACATGGGCTTCCTGCGCGGCCTGTCCGCCGCCTATATGGAGGTGACCCCGGCCATCAACGACTGGCTCGCCGGACTGATCGCCCGCGACGGCGTCTTCGCCGAGACGGGTTTCTCCATCCTCCGCGAGCGCGCCGCCATCGGCTACCACCACCGGCACTACGAGGCGGCCACGCAGAAAGGCTCGCCCTACCTCAAGATGCTCGCCGCGCTCTGGCGCGAGAGCCCCGTCCCCACGCTCGCGCCCGGCCAGCGCCTGGCCACCATGGCAGCACTGCTGCACGTGGACCGGGACGGCCGCTCCCTGGCCGCCGCGTTCATCGCCGAGTCGGGCCTGCCCCCCGCCGACTGGCTCCGGCACTACCTGCGCGCCTATCTGACGCCGCTCCTGCACAGCATGTACGCGTACGACCTCGCGTTCATGCCGCACGGCGAGAACGTCATCCTCGTCCTGGAGAACGGCGTCCCGCGCCGCGTCGTCATGAAGGACATCGCCGAGGAGGTCGTCGTCATGAGCCCGGACGTCCCGCTCCCGCCGGAGGTGGAACGTATCCGCGCCCGCGTGTCCGACGAGGAGTGGCCGCTCGCGATCCTCACCGATGTCTTCGACTGCTTCTTCCGCTTCCTCGGCGCGACACTGGACGAGGAAGGGGTGCTGGACGAAGAGGCCTTCTGGGGCGCGGTCGCCGAGTGCGTCCACGACTACCGGAAGGCCACCCCGCAGTTCGCCGAGCGGTTCGAGCGGTTCGACCTCTTCACGGAGGAGTTCCCCCTCTCCTGCCTGAACCGTCTCCAGCTGCGCGACAACCAGCAGATGGTGGACCTACAGGACCCGACGAGCCTGCTCCAGTACGCCGGGACCCTGCGGAACCCCCTCGCTCCCTACGCCTGACGCGGCTCCTCGTCGTCCCCGTCGTCCTCGGCGGGGCGGGACTCGCCCGCCGCCTCGGCCTTTCCCTCGTTCTCCTCCGCGTCCTCGATCCCGGTCTCGTCTTCCAGGTCGGGGTCGAGGGCGTCGACGAACTCCACACCGTCCAGCTCCGCCAGCCGGTCGGACGCGTTGGTGACGCCGCCCTGGTCGGCGTCGAGCGCCTTGGCGAACCAGGTACGCGCCTCCTCCTCCCGGCCCACCGCGAGCAGCGCGTCCGCGTAGGCGTACCGCAGGCGCGCGGTCCACGGGTGGGCGGCGGTGGACGCGAGCTCGGGGCATTCGAGCGTGACGACGGCGGCGTCGGGCTGGCCGAGGTCGCGCCGCGCGCCGGCGGCGACGAGCCGCATCTCGATCTGCCCGGCCTTGTCGAGCTGCTGCACCTCGGGCTCACCGGCCATCGCCAGCGCGCGTTCCGGCCGGCCGATGCCGCGCTCGCAGTCGGCCATGAGCGGCCACAGGTGGACCGAGCCGGTCATGCGCCGCGCCGCGCGGAACTCCGTCAGCGCCTCCGCGTACTTCTCCACGCCGTACGCCGCGAACCCGGCGGCCTCACGGACCGCACCGACGCGCGACGCGAGCCGCAGCGCGACACGGGAGTACGCGTAGGCGCGCTCCGGCTCCTCGTCCAGCAGGTTGGCCACCATGACGAGGTTCCTGGCGACGTCCACGGCGAGGGTCTTGGGCAGGCTGAGCAGCTCCTGCCTTACCGAGCGGTCGATCTCGTCGCCCGTCACCTCGTCGGGGATGGGCAGCCGCTGGGTGCGCTCACGGTCGGCGCGCCCCTGCTCGGAGCGGTGGAAGCCGCCCTCCCGCCGGAAACCGCCACCGCGCGGCCCGCCGCGCCCGTCCCTGCGGTCGTCACGCCGGAAGCCACCCCCGCGCCCGTCCCGCCGGTCGTCCTGGCGGGGCCTGTCGGAACGGGGCCTGTCGTCGTAGCGCGGCCGGTCATCCCTGGGTCGGTCGTAACGGGGACGGTCGTCACGCGGCCTGAACTCCCGCCGCTCACCACCGTCACGCCCGCCGTCACGCCCACGGTTCCGGTCGCGGTCACCCCACGGACGGTCCTGCCGCGGCCGGTCATCCCTGGGCCGGTCGTAGCGCGGACGGTCGTCACGCGGCCTGAACTCCCGCCGCTCACCACCCTCTCGACCGCCGTCACGCCCACGGTTCCGGTCGCGGTCACCCCACGGACGATCCTGCCGCGGCCGGTCACCGTAGCGGGGCCGGTCATCGCGCCGGAAGCCCTGACCGCTTCCCCCACGCTCATCCCGCCGGTCATCCTGACGAGGCCGGTCGTAGCGCGGCCTGTCGTCGAAGCGCGGCCGGTCATCCCTGGGCCGGTCGTAACGGGAACGGTCGTCACGCGGCCTGAACTCCCGCCGCTCACCACCGTCACGCCCGCCCTCACGCCCACGATTCCGGTCCCGGTCACCCCACGGACGATCCTGCCGCGGCCGGTCGTCACGACGGAACCCCTGACCGCTTCCCCCACGCTCATCCCGCCGGCCACCGCCCCAGCGGTCGCCCGTACGCTCACCACGTTCGCCGCCGCGCTCGCCACGACGGTCGTCCGGGCGGTCACGCCAAGGCCGGTCGTCACGACGGTCGTTGGTGTAGCGAGGCCGCTCGTCACGGCCCCCGCGGCGGTCGTCACGGCGGTCGTCGCGCCAATTCCCACCACCGCGGCGGAAACCACCACGGTCGTCATCGCGCCGCGGACCCCGCGACTCGCGCTCCGACCGTGACGGCCGCTCATCCGATGAATTCGTCATTGACTTGACTCCTGCCTCACACACACGAAACGAAAAACAAAAAAGGACCTCTGGTTCTCCAGCATGTCGCTGAAGAACCAGAGGTCCTATCAAAGATTGTCCGGCGGTGACCTACTCTCCCACACGGTCCCCCATGCAGTACCATCGGCGCTGGAGAGCTTAGCTTCCGGGTTCGGAATGTAACCGGGCGTTTCCTCTCCGCCATGACCACCGGAACACTAGAAAGTGCTCCAAGCGAACAAGCACACTTTTCAGTTGACATTCAGCTGAAGCACTTCTTCCCGCCAGGACATATCTGTCCCGACAAGGGTGGCTTCAAAAAG
>NZ_JBJZOH010000018.1:0-114343 GCF_047200595.1 Streptomyces sp. MS19
GACGTGAGGTCAGGCGGCGTCGCGGCCCCGGTGGCCGTCGCCGGAGTCGTCGCCCCGGCCGTCCCGGTGCTCCCGTTCGTCGTGGATGCCCCTGCCCTCCTGGGCGTCCCGGTCACGCTGCTCGCCCGTGCGCTCGGGGCCGTAGCGCTCCTCGTACCCCTCGTGGTAGCCGCCCGTGCCGCGTTCGGGGCCCGCGTCGGACTCGTCCGGCGGGTGCTGCCACGGGCCGGGCCGCACCGTGTCCTCGGCCTGGACGGTGCGCTGCCGGGGCTCGGGCGCGTTGCCTTCACCCTCCTCGCGCTCCTTGCGACCCTGGCGGTCCTTCCGCTCCTTCCGCTCCTGGCGGTGGCGGCCGTGCTGGTGTCCGTGGCCCGCGGCGGCCAGCCGCGCGGCCCTCCGGCCCGGCATCAGCGCCGAGGCGAGCCACAGCGCGGCGCCGCTGATCAGCGCGAGCACGGCCGGGAACTTCAGGTTGCCGTCCCCGACGGTCAGGTTGTCGTCCACCTGGTACTGGCGCACCATCCACAGGATGGTGAAGCCCAGCACGATCAGGCCTGCGAGCGCCACCAGCCACCGGGACATCAGCAGCAGCCCCAGCAGTGTGACCGCCGCGGCGACGAGCATCACCAGGAACAGCCCGGTGAGCAGGTTCGCGTGGGAACGGGTGATCCCCTCGCTCGTGAACAGTTGCGTCAGCTTGTACAGCCGCCCGTCGCGTGAGCCGTACCAGTGGAAGAAGACACTGATGATGGCCGCTGCCGCGGCGAGGACGGCGAGCACGGTCCCGAGTGTGTTTCGCCACATGGCGAGCCTCCTCGACCTCTCTCGTCCTCCGATCGACGCTACGTGCGTCCGGCCGGGTCCGCACCCCGAGCGGCGGGAGCGCCACCGGCGGGCACTACTCTCAGCCGTCATGATCCTCGTGGCGCCGGGGCGCCTGATATCCCCGCTCACGGCCGTGACGACCCTCGTCGCCCTGGAGGCGCTGCGGGTCGCCGGGACCGTGTCGGGCGCGTCGGTGGCCGGTGCGCTGACTGTCGGCGCCGTGGCCGCGCTGGGCGGGCCGCTCGTCTGGTGGCTCGGGTCGCGCGCGGCGCTGCCCGCCGGGCTCGCCGCGGCGGCCGTGGCCCGCCTGGTCGTGCAAGTGCCGGGCGCGCAGGTGCCGTTGGTCGTCGCCGTGGCGGCCGGGCTCGCGCTCGGCGCGGTGCTGCTGGTCGCGCGCCGCTCCGCGCCCGGTCCGGTCGCGCGCGCCGTCGCGCTGGGTGTCGGTGCCGATGTCGCCCTGCGGCTGCCGCTGTCCGGTCTCGATCCCGTCTGGCGCGGCGGGGTGCCCGGCTGGGCGGTCGCGCTGCTGAGCGCGGCGGCCCTCGGCGTGGCCGCCGAGTACCTGCGGCGGCACCCCGTTCCGGCGCCGGACGAGCCGGTCGGCGACGCGGGTCTGGCGCTGCTGGGTCCGGCGCTGGCCCTGTACGGCGTCCTGCTCGGCTCGCCCGCGGTGCTCGCTGCCCGTGCCGGGCTCTCCTGGGACATGGCCGGACTGTGGATCACCGCGGGCACGGCCCTCGCCGTACTCGCCCTGACGCGTCCGCTGCCCGCGGTGGAGCGCTGGGTCTCGCCCGCTGTGGCGACGGCCGCCGTAGCCGTTCTGCTGCTGGCACCGTCCTGGCCCGCCGCGCCCGCCGTCCTGCTGGCCGTCGCGGCGCTTCCCCTGCTGCTGCGCCGCACGCTGGCCCTGCCGCTGCCCGCGCCCCTGGCCTCACCCCTGGCCGGGCCCGCGCTGGCCGGGGCGGGCGCCGGACTCGGGCACGCGCTGGTCGCCCTGCCGTCCGCCTCGCGGGTCGCCTTCAGCTCATGGGCCGCCCTGGTCGCTCTCCTGGTCGTGGCGGGCATCGGCTGCGCGGCGATCGCGGGGACGGGCCCCGCGCGCGTGGCGCCCGCCGCGCTGCCCGGCGCGTTCCGTTCCGTCGTCCTCGCCGCGCTGCTGCTGGCCCTCCCGCCGCTCGCCGGCGCGCTGCGTGCCGTCCCCGAGCCGCTGCCGACCGACACGGCGGGCGGCATGTACCGCCTCATGACCTGGAACATCCACTACGCCGTGGACCGCGACGGGCGGCTCGACCCCGAGGCGGTCCTCGACGTGATCCGCGACTCCGGGGCACACGTGGTCGTCCTCCAGGAGGTGCCGCGCGGCCGGGCGGCCGCCGGTGGCCTCGACCTGCGGACGTGGCTGGAGCGCCGCCTCGACGTCACGGCCGTCTGGTCCCCGGCCGGGGACCGCGCGAGCGGGAACCTCCTGCTCACCGGCCTCCCCGTCACCGCCGCCGACACGGGCGTCCTGCCCGGGGAGCGGTCCCACGCCGTCGTGGACCTGCGCCTCACGGACGGGGAGACGGCCCGCGTCGTCACCGCGCACACCGGTCCAGACACGGCCCAGCACGAGCCGCTGCTGCGCGCCCTCGACGGCGACCCGCACGCCGTGCTCGCCGGTGACCTCAACTCCGAGCCGGACTCGCCGGAGGTCGCCGCCCTGCTGGCGGCCGGGCTGCACAGCGCCCAGGACGGCGCGGACGGCCTCGCCGACCGCGACACCGCCGTGGGGCCGCCCCGCCGGGTGGACTGGATACTCGGCGGACAGGGCGTGGCGTTCGGCGACGTACGACTGACCGGCACCGAGGCCTCCGACCATCTCCCGCTCACGGCCACCGTCTACCTCGACTGACCGCGCGCCCGCGAGCGGAAACGGTTGGCGTGACCAATCAATAGAGGTACTGTTGGTCGCGCCAATCATTTCCGTGAAGGGCGGTCCCCGTGTCCCCCAGCCGTCACACCCCTGCACGCGCTCACCTGGCAAGCCTCGCCGACCTCGCCGACCGCCTGGATCTTGCGGAGCTGACCGCCCGGCTCGGCCACTGGTTGGACGACAAGGCGTTCGACGACACCGCGTCCCTCTTCACCCCCGGCGTCGTCGGGGAGTTCCCCGGCGGCGCGGTCGAGGGGGCGGACGCCCTTGCGGCCCACGCCCGCGGCAGCCACGCCGCCGAGGTCACCACCCACCACGCCACCGCCGGGGTCGCGATCGCGCTCGACGGCGACGAGGCCACCGTCCGGGCCACCCGGACCGTCACGTTCAACAAGCCGGGCCCGTCCGGCGAACCCGACTTCACGGTCGGCGAGCGCTACGACCTGCGCGCCCTGCGCACCCCCGTCGGCTGGCGCTTCACCCGCATACACGTCCACCCCGTCTGGCGCTCCTGACCCCGTTCCCCCGCCGCCTCAGTGCCGCACCAGGCCGCCGACCGCGACGGGAGGGACGTGCCCGGTCGCCGGAAGCGTCCGCGCCAGGGCCGGACCGGCATCGACCGGCGACGGCCGCCGCAGACCGGCGACCTCGGGGAGAGGGGTCCGGACGGGCTCGGCGATCTCCCCGCCCGGCTCCGGCCTCAGCCGGCCGCCGGTGACGCGGACCTGGTGGAAGACGCCGACGTTCTGGTGCTCGGGTCCGCCGCCGGGCACGGCGCGTTCGACCGCGGGGACGACCCGCGAGTCCACGCCGAGCAGGCGTTTCACCACCGCCTCGCAGCCGGTCTCCCCGGCGACCTCCCTGACGATCCCGCCGCCGGGGAGCGTCCCGTTCGGCTCGCGCCCCGGCGGCGCGTGGCAGGCGAGCAGCACCTTCCCGTCCCCGACGCACACGGCGTAGGCGGCCGACCGGAAACGCATCCCGTCAGCCCAGGCCGCCGGTGGCCCGGATGTTCTGGCCGGTGACCCACCGGCCGTCGGGTCCGGTGAGGAACGCGACGACGTCCGCGATGTCCGCCGGTTCGCCGAGCCGCCCCAGTGGCGTCAGCGCGGGCACGCGCTCCAGCGCCTCCGGCGCGTTCGCGGCCCGCAGCATGTCGGTGTCCGTCGCACCGGGCGAGACGGTGTTGACCGTGATGCCGCGCCCGCCCAGCTCCAGCGCGGCGACGGCGGTCAGGTGCTCAAGCGCGCCTTTGCCCGTGACGTAGAGGGCGATCCCGGGGGCGGGGCGCGTGGTGTTGAGCGTCGAGATGCTGACGATCCGCCCGCCCGCCCGCATGTGCCGCGCGGCGTACCGCAGCGTCAGGAACGCCGACTTGAGGTTGACGGCGAGCGCTTGGTCGAACGCGTCCTCCTCCGTCTCGGCCAGCGTGCGCGAGGGGAGGACGACGGCCGCGTTGTTGACCAACACGTCGAGGCCGCCGAGCAGTTCCGAGGCCCGCTCCATCAGGGCCCCGGCGGCGGCCGGGTCGGTGAAGTCGGCCCGCACGGCGTGCGCCGTCCCGCCGGCCGCCGCCACGGCGGACGTCACCCCGGCCGCCAGTTCCCGCGCTCGCGCGTAGCTGAACACGACCTCGGCGCCGTCGCGCGCGAGCCGTTCGACGATCGCGCGCCCGATGCCGCGCGAACCCCCGGTCACGACGGCGGCCTTGCCCCGGAGGGGCTGGGAAGAAGCTGACATGGCCCCGAGCCTCCCAGTGGGCGCAGCGTGGGGAAAGTCTTTTCTGCCGAGGGCAGGGCGGCGCGTATCGTCGCGGTATGCGAGACCACCGCCGCGCCCGCCGTCTCGTCGTCGGGGACACCCTCTGGTGGTGGAGCGTCCGGCACGACCACCGCCCCCCGGCCTGCCGCGAGAAGCTCTCCCTGCGCCGCGACGGGACGTCCGCGACGCTCCGCCTCGTCTTCCCCGGCGGGCCGGGCCGGATCATCGCGGACGGCCTGTCGCCCGGCGGCACGGTGGGCGGCGGAAGCCTCGTGCTCAACCTCCACCGGCCCGGTGTCGCCCGCCGCTTCCTGGACGCCGCGCTCGCGGACGGCCTGATGCCCACCGCGCGCGGCGCGGTGGAACACGACGGCTGGGCGCTCTTCGACACGTTCGCCGCCGCCGTGCAGCCTCGGGAGACTTGATCGTTTCCGTTGCTGCCGCATAGGTTCATGTCCTGTCAACAATTGCGACCGGGTGGCGGTGGACAGGCAGTGTCTGACGTGATTCTGATGCGCTCCCAAGTCGAGGAGCGGGCCGATCCCAACCCCTGGGCTTTGCAAGAAGAACTTTCGGCGGAGATCGATCCGGAGAGCATGGCGGACACCGCCGCCGCCTACCTCACGTGATGCCCAGGACGCCGGCGAGATCGACGGCGGGCGATGAATCTCGCCATCGGCGCGGAGCGGACCGCGTGGCACCTGATCCGGGACCAGGTCGCGGAAGCTCTGGACGATCACCGCCACAACGCCAGGGTCGAACCGCGGTAGCGGCGGCGCGGGGCCGGGGTTGTCAGACCCTCCCGTTACGCTCGGCCCCCGAGCGTCCGACCCGGTGCAGGGGCCAGGCCAGAAAATGGGTACGGTGTACCCGGATCTCTGGCACACTCGGTTCCTCCCCGGACCGCCACCGCCAAGGAGCCCCGCCATGCCCGACGATCCCACCGCGCCCCGGACCGCCGCCGCAGCGGACAGCCACTCGCTCATCGAGGTGCGCGGCGCGCGCGAGAACAACCTGCGCGACATATCCCTCGACCTGCCCAAACGGCGCCTGACCGTCTTCACCGGCGTCTCCGGCTCGGGCAAGTCCTCCCTCGTCTTCGGCACGATCGCCGCCGAGTCGCAGCGGCTCATCAACGAGACGTACACCGCGTTCATCCAGTCGTTCATGCCCAGCCAGTCCCGCCCCGACGTGGACGCGCTGCACGGTCTCAGCGCCGCCATCGTCGTGGACCAGGAGCGCATGACGGCCAACTCCCGCTCCACCGTGGGCACCGTCACCGACGCGTTCACCATGCTGCGGATCGTCTTCAGCCGCCTCAGCACCCCGTACGTCGGCCCGGCCACGAGCTTCAGTTTCAACGGCCCGGA
The DNA here is from genome assembly GCF_047200595.1 of Streptomyces sp. MS19. NCBI lineage: Bacteria > Bacillati > Actinomycetota > Actinomycetes > Kitasatosporales > Streptomycetaceae > Streptomyces > Streptomyces sp. MS19. The sequence continues at coordinate 5,869 of NZ_JBJZOH010000018.1, forward strand.
GGGCATGTGCCCGCGCTGCGAGGGCACCGGGCACGTCACCGACATCGACATCGACCAGCTCGTCGACCGCGACCTGTCCCTGAACGGCGGCGCCATCACCGTGCCCAACTTCTCCGTGGGCAACTGGTACTGGCAGGTCATGGCCCAGTCCGGCCTCTACGACCCGGACCGCCCGCTGCGCGACTTCACCGAGCGGGAGTGGGACGACTTCCTCAACAAGCCCGCCACCAAGATCTCCGCCGGCTCCCTCAACACCACCTACGAGGGCCTGCTCGTGAAGGTCAGGCGCATCTTCCTCGCCAAGGACCGCGACGCACTCCAGCCCCACATCCGCGCCTTCGTGGACCGCGCCGTCGTCTTCACCACCTGCCCCGACTGCGACGGCAGCCGCCTCGCCGAGGCACCGCGCTCCGCCACCGTCCACGGCCGCACCCTCCCCGAGTGCGCCGCCCTCCAGATCAGCGACCTGGCCGAGGTCGTGCGCGGCATCGACGACCCGTCCGTCGCGCCCCTCCTCGCCTCGCTGCGCGGCCTGCTCGACTCCCTCACCGACATCGGCCTCGGCTACCTCAGCCTCGACCGCCCCTCCGGCACGCTGTCCGGCGGCGAGGCGCAGCGCGTGAAGATGGTCCGGCACCTCGGTTCCAGTCTGACCGACGTCACCTACGTCTTCGACGAGCCCACCACCGGCCTGCACCCGCACGACATCCAGCGCATGAACGGCCTGCTCCTCAGCCTGCGCGACAAGGGCAACACCGTCCTCGTCGTGGAGCACAAGCCCGAGGTCATCGCCATCGCCGACCACGTCGTGGACCTCGGTCCCGGCGCGGGCGCGGCGGGCGGGCAGCTCTGCTACGCGGGCGACGTCGCGGGCCTGCGCGCCTCCGGCACCCTCACCGGCCGCCACCTCGGGCACCGCGCCCGGCTCAAGGAGAAGGTCCGCACGCCCACCGGCGCCCTCACCGTGAAGGGCGCCGACCTGCACAACCTCCGCGACGTCACGGTGGACTTCCCGCTCGGTGTCCTGACCGCCGTGACCGGCGTGGCCGGTTCGGGCAAGAGCTCGCTGGTGCACGGCTACCTGGCGAAGGAGGACGGCGTCGTCGTCGCCGACCAGTCGCCGATACGGGGCTCGCGCCGCTCGAACCCCGCGACGTACACCGGGCTGCTCGGCCCGATCAGGAACGCGTTCGCCAAGGCCAACGGCGTGCGCGCGGCCCTGTTCAGCGCGAACTCGGAGGGTGCCTGCCCGCGGTGCAACGGCATCGGCCTCGTCTACACCGACCTCGCGATGATGGCGGGTGTCGCGTCGGTCTGCGAGCGGTGCGAGGGGAAGCGGTTCACGCCCGAGGTCCTCGCGTACACGCTGCACGGCCGGAACATCGGCGAGGTCCTGGACATGGCGGTCGAGGAGGCGGCCGAGGTCTTCACCGGCGGGCAGGCGCGCGCGATCCTGCGGCGGCTCTCCGACGTCGGCCTCGGGTACGTGCGCCTCGGCCAGCCCCTCACGACTCTGTCGGGCGGCGAGCGGCAGCGGCTCAAGCTGGCCATCCACATGGCGCAGGAGTCGTCCGTGTATGTCCTGGACGAGCCCACGACCGGACTGCACCTGGCCGATGTCGATCAACTGCTGGCGCTTCTCGACCGTTTGGTGGACGACGGCAACACCGTGGTCGTCATCGAGCACCACCAGGCCGTCATGGCGCGGGCGGACCACGTCATCGACATCGGTCCCGGCGGCGGACACGACGGCGGGCAGGTCGTCTTCACCGGCAGCCCGGCCGAACTGGTCGCGGCGGGCGAGACGCTGACGGCACGGCACCTGCGCACGTACGTCGGCGGCTGACCGCGCGGGGCGCGGTGAGGGAGGGCGGGCCGCCTGCGACCCGCCCTCCGGGTGCCCCGGCCGGACGCGCCGTACGGCGGCCTCGGCCGACGGGGTACCGGACCGGGGGAAGGGTCTGCCGGCACCCGGGCACTCCCAGGGCCACGGCGGTGGCCCGCGACGGCGGGCCACGGGGTCGTGCCCACCGTACGGTTCCGTATGTTACGGCTGCTGCGCGTCTCCGGGCAAAGTCCCCCGGCCGGTCAGGCCGGTCAGGGTCGGCTCCGTCGAGCACGGAGCGGTGGCGGACGTCGCATCGTGTCCGAAGCGGTCGGCGACCGCACCGGAACGCGACCGGCCCGGACGGCCCCCCTCCTGCCGTCCGGGCCGGCCGTCGTCCGGGCCGGGCGACCCCCCTCCGCGTCGCCCGGCCTCGGTGACCGGAGTGTCCGGCGGCTCCCCCGCAGCCGCCGGACACCTCCCGAGGTCCCGGCCGCGCACCCCTGTGCGACCGGACTCCTAGAGAATGGCAGCCCGCCATAAACAGGCGATAAACGCCGACAGCGGGCCCCGGAGGACCCGCTGTCGGCGTACGGGACGGAGTGCCCGTCAGCTACGGCTTCACTCGGCGTGGTCGTCCAGCGGCCGCTCGCCGTTCGCCCCGGGGTTGGTCGCGTAGGCGTCGCCCTGGCCGGGGTTGGTGGAGCGGGTGTCGCCCTGCCCCGGGCCCGTGGCGTGCAGGTCGGCGAAGGCCGAGCCGGCGCTCAGGCCCACCAGGGCCACGGCGATCGCGCCCGCGCCGAGCAGCTTCTGCGTACGGTTCACGCGGTGTTCCCCACTGTTCTGTGCGACGCGCCCCCGCCCCGCGAGGCGGAGACCGACCACGCGGGCTTCAACAGCCCGCCGCGATCTTCACGTTCGTACGGTAGTACGCGTGCGCAGTGCCGGACAGCAGCGGAAGCGGATCAACTCGCGCGCACCGCGACCAGCTTGCCCACGCGCGTTCCCGAGTGACGGCGCATGCGACGGTGGCGAGGCATCGCTACCGCGAACGGTCCACGTCGCGGCGTACGGAAAGCACGAACGGCCGGTGGCGTACCCCGGGCGGGGCCGCACCGGCCGCTCGTCCTCCGCCGTCAGTCGGCGGGCCCGCCGATGACGTGGCTGTCGGTCGGCTTCGGCGCGACACCGAGGACCTGGCCACCGAGGACCTGGCCGTCGGCGATGTGGCTGTCAGCGATGTGACTGTCCTCGGCTCCGGCTATGTGGCTGTCCGCCAGCGCGGGCGAGGCCACGGCCAGGGTGAGGGCAAGCGCGCCGCCGACGGCGGCAAGTCTTCCTAAGCGGTTCATCTCGGAGACTCCTGGGTCGAGTTCGTGACGGATGTGTGCTTGGCCGAATCGTTGGTGGAGAACATGCCCAGCTCCGACGCGGGAGGAACCGGCCGCGACGGCGGTACCCGTCCCGGCCGGTTCCTCCACGGATGGCGGCGTCAGCCCTGGGGCTCGCTGACGATGTGGCTGTCGGTCGGCTTGGGGGCCTTGGGCGCGGTGGGGCCTGGGGTGCTGACGATGTGGCTGTCGAGCGGCCGGATGGTCCCGTCGGTGCCTTCCGGCTCGCTGACGATGTGGCTGTCGGTCGGCTTGGGGGCCTTGGGCGCGGTGGGGCCTGGGGTGCTGACGATGTGGCTGTCGAGCGGCCGGATGGTCCCGTCGGTGCCTTCCGGCTCGCTCACGATGTGGCTGTCGGCCGGCTCGGCCACGGCCGGCTCATCCAGAGACCCGGGGTCCAGCGGCTTGACGTCGGTCATGGTCAAACTCCGTTCGTACGGCAGGACGGACGGCAGGACCCGCGGGGACTCCCCCGTGACCACAGCGGGACGCTGCCTGGCAACCACCGCTCCGGACCGGGTGGTTGGGCACCCGACAGTTCCACCCGCCGATAAACGATCGGTAAATAGGCCGGATCGGTGGTTTGAGGCTTCAGACGACGACAGTGCCGATAAGGTTCCGCAGTTCCGCGGCTTCCGCCCGGCCCAGGGCCGCGTAGGTGGAAAGCGCCTGTTCCCAGCAGGCGCGGGCACGCCCCGGCTGGCCGACGCCGTCGAGGGCACGGCCGAGCAGTGTCAGGGTGTCCGCCTCCCGGCGGGGGCCGTCGACGTGCCGGAGTTCGGCCAGTGCCCGTTCCGCCAGGCCCGCCGCCTGGGCAGGGAACCCGAGGGTGAACTGGATACTGGCCAGGTGGTGGTAGGCCATCCCGGTCCACAGCCGCTGCCGCGTCTCACGGAAGATCGCCAGCGCTGTCTCGAACTCGCCGGTCGCCGCCTCGTACTCACCTGATCCCATCAGCGCCAGACCCAGCGCGTACTGGCCGTTCGCGAGCCGGAGCCGTGATCCGACGGCGCGGTAGAGCGTGACCGCCTCCTGAGCCAGCCCGACGGCCTTGCCGGGGTCCCCGATCGTCAGATGGACGCGGGAGAGGTTGCTGACCGCGCTGGCCTGCCCCGAGATGTTGTCCTGCTCGCGGAACGCGTCGCGCGCGCGGGAGAGGTACTCCCGCGAGTCCTCGTACAGCCCTCGGTAGTAGGCGATGATGCCGCGCTCGTTCAGGGCGTGGGACGCGGTGACCGGGTCCTCGGCCGCCACTCCCAGCAGCAGCGCGTGCTTGGCCTGCTCCTCCGCGATGTCGACTCGCTCCGCGAGGCTGTGCGCATGGGTCAGCGCGATGCGGACACGCCCCTCGGCCAGCGCGTCCCCCGAGCCGTCGATCTTTTCGAGCACCGTCTCCGCAGCCCTGATGAACTGCCTCGCGTACGCGCCGGACTCCGCCAGGTCCCGTGACATGACGAGGAGATCGGCGATCTGCCGGGCGTGCCCTGCCCCGCCGGACGCCTGGAGGACGCTGCCGAGCAGGCTGTCCGCCTCGCCGAAGAGCCAGTCCAGGGCCGGGCGTACGCCGTCGAAGCGGAGGCCGGGACGGTCCGGCTTGTGCATGTGTTCCACCGTCGCGTCCCCCGGGCGTTCGAGCGCGTAGACCTCCGACGCGGTCGCCAGGTAGAAGTCGAGCAGGCGGGTGACGGCGGCCGTCCGTTCGGCCGGGGGTTGTTCGTCGCGTTCGGCGCAGGCGCGGGCGAAGAGACGTACCAGGTCGTGGAAGCGGTAGCGGCCGGGGGCGGCCGACTCCAGGAGCGAGGTGTCCACGAGCCCTTCGAGCAGTTCCTCGGCCTCCTCCACGTCCCGGTCGAGCAGCGCGGCCGCCGCGTGCAGCGAGATGTCGGGCCCGGCGGCGAGGCCGAGCAGCCGGAACGCCCGCGCCTGCGCCGGCTCCAGCTGCCCGTACCCCAGCTCGAACGTCGCCTTGACCGCCTGGTCGCCCGCCTGGAGCTCGTCCAGCCGCCGCCGTTCGTCGCTGAGCTTGCGGGCGAGGACGGAGACCGTCCACGTCCGGCGCGCCGCGAGCCGCGAGGCCGCGATGCGGATGGCCAGCGGCAGGAAGCCGCACGCCGCCACCACGTCCATGGACGCCTCGCGTTCGGCGCTCACCCGCTCCTGGCCGACGATGCGGGTGAAGAGTGTCAGCGCCTCCTCGGGGCTCATGACGTCGAGGTCCACGAGGTGCGCGCCCGCCAGGTCCACCATGCGCATGCGGCTGGTGATCAGCGTGGCGCAGCTCGGCGTGCCGGGCAGCAGGTGCCGGACCTGGGCGGCGTCCCGGGCGTTGTCGAGCAGTGTGAGCATGCGGCGGCCGTCGAGCAACGAGCGGTAGAGCCCGGCGCGTTCGGCGATGCCGTCCGGTATGGAGCTGTCGGGCGTGCCCAGGGCGCGGAGGAACGCGCCGAGCACCGTCTGCGGATCGGCGGGTGTCGCGCCCGCGCCCTGGAGGTCGACGTAGAGCTGTCCGTCGGGGAACTGGTCGCGCGCCGCGTGGGCGACCTGCACGGCGAGCGTCGTCTTGCCCACGCCGCCGATGCCCGCGACGGCCGAGACCGCCATCACCTGCCCGCCCGCCGTGGCCAGTTGGGCGCCCAGTTCGGCGACGAACGCGGCCCGGCCGGTGAAGTCGGGCACGGCAGCCGGGAGTTGGGCGGGCCGTACCAGCACGGGGACGGCCGGCGCCGCGGGCGCGGCGGCGTTCAGGGTGGCGTCGGCGTTGAGGATCCGCTGCTGGAGGTCGGACAGTTCGGCGCGCGGCTCGACGCCCAGCTCGTCGATCAGCAGCCGCCGCGCGTCGGCGTAGACGGCCAGCGCTTCCGCCTGCCGGCCGCTGCGGTACAGCGCCAGCATCAGCAGCTCGCGCAGCCGCTCCTGCAACGGGTGCGTCGTGGTGAGCGCGGTCAGTTCGGACACGGACTCGGCGTGCAAGCCGGCCTGGAGGCCGATGTCGAGGCGTTGTTCGACGATGCCGAGGCGCTGCTCGGCGAGGCGGGCGCGCTGGAGTTCCGCCTCGGGTCCCGGCACACCCCCGAGGGCTTCGCCGTCCCACAACTCCAACGCCTGGCCGTACAGTTCGTGCGCCCGCGTGAGGTCGCCGGACGCCGCGCACTTGTCGGCGGTGGCGGTCAGCCCCGTCACCGTGTCGATGTCCAGCTCGTCCTCGGGCTCCAGCCGCAGCGCGTAGCCCCCGTACTCGCTGACGAGCACCGACTGCCGCGCGCCGAACGACTTGCGCAGCCGCGACGCGTATGTCCGCAGCGCCGCCAGCGCCTGCTGCGGCGACTCCTCGCCCCACAGCGCGTTGACGAGGTCCTGCGCCGTCGCGGCCCGGCCCCTGCGGAGCAGCAGGGCGGCCAGCAGGGCCCGTTGCTGAGGCGAGCCGGTCGGCAGCGGCCGGTCCCCGTACCGGGCGCGGACCGGTCCGAGCACGGCGAAGCGCAGCGCAGGAGTGAGCCCCCCCGTGGTCCCTTCGGCATCGACCATGGCGTCCTCTGCTTCTCAACCTCATTAACGTATGGGGCGAACGTGGAAGTCTATCGGCCTGGGGCGCCTTGGAGGAAGACGGGATTGGTCATCCCGGCCATGGCCCCCGCCGGTTCGTCCCCGTGCCGCACCTCGGCCCGTACGTGTGCGGTCGCCGCGGCCGTTGTGTGCCACATCACCGTACCGCTACCCGAGGTGGGCAGCCGGACACCGAGGATTACGCCCTGGTCGGTAACGAGCCGCGCCGTCCCGCCCGGTACGCCGGTCACGTCGAGCCGTACGGTCACGGGCGCGTCCGGCGCGGTGGCGAGGCGTTCGCCGATCCCGGCCGTCGCGCCCGCCGCGTCCGTCGCGTCCGTCGCGCTGAGGGCGAGCGTGACGGCGGCCGACTCGGCGAGGTAGCTGCGCCCGGCCGCGAGGCCCGCCAGGATCGCCGGGCGGCTCAACTCGTCGGCCAGGACGACCGTCTGCGGCAGGCCGATGACCTGCGGCTCGCGGTGGCTGTCGCTGTTGCCCATGGCGGGCAGCCAGCGGCCGTCGTCCCGGGTGTGCAGCAGGCCGCTCCACGTGGCGAGGGCGGCCTCGTCGTCGGGGGTCCACGGCCCGTTCCACACCTCGACGGCGTCCGCGTCCGCGAAGCCGAAGCGCCAGGAGCAGCCGACGCACGCGGCGTGCGGGTGCGCGGGGACGACGACGCCGCCCGCCGCGCGGATGTCCCGCGCGGTCGCGGCCCAGGACGTGTCGCGGGCGCGGTGCCTGAAGTCGAGGAACGTGCCGGGCTCGACGCCGAGCGCGAGGCAGTGCCCGTTGCGCGTCGTCACCTCGATGCCGCACAGGATCAGCAGGTCGTCGCCCCACAGGCCGTCCCATGCGCCGTGGCCCGAGGGGGAGTTGTGCTCGGTGGTGGTGAGGAAGTCGAGCCCGGCGGCCCGTGCGGCGGCGGCGACCTCGGCGGGGGTGCGGCGGCCGTCGGAGTACACGGTGTGCAGGTGGCAGTCGCCGCGGTACCAGGCGCGGCCGCGCCCGGCGGCGCGTTCCGGCGGGTACGCGGGCGGCGCGGGCGCGTCCTCGGGCGGGCCGTACTCCAGCGTGACGGTCAGCTCGTAGTCCACGCCGCCGGGCGCGACGGTGTACGGGCCGAGGACGACGTGCCACGTCCCGGCGTCCACCGGGCCCGGCAGGTAGCCGGGGGTCGCGCCCGCCGCGCCGACCGTGAACGTGTCGCGCGCCCCGCCCGACCAGCCGCGGAACCCCTCGGGGCCGGTGCCGCGCGCGTCGAACAGGCCGATGTCGAGGCCGTTCCCGTACGTCCCCGGCGGCACCTCGGGCCGGTCGTACCGGTACGCGGCGGTGAGCCGCCGCACCCCCGGCGGCACCTCCACCGGTACGTACACGAAGTCCGGCGCCCCCGGAGGCAGATGCCCGCGCACGGTCCGTGTCTCGCTGCCCGCTCCGGTCGCTCCTGCGAAATCCACAACGCGAGGCTAACGGCGATCGCGGCCCGAGGCACCGTGTCCGGATGTCACAGCCCGCTTCTATGCTCGGAGGATGACTACGAGTCCCTCTGTCCCCACGGCCAACGCGATGCGCCGCGCCCTCCGGCGGGCCGAGACGGGGGTCGCGCTCGACGTGTCCGAGGCCGCCGTCCTCCTCCAGGCGCGGGGCGCCGACCTCGAACGGCTCGCGGGCGCGGCGGCGCGGGTGCGGGACGCGGGCCTCGAAGCGGCGGGCCGGCCGGGGGTGATCACCTATTCAAAGAAGGTGTTCATCCCTCTGACCAGGCTGTGCCGCGACCGCTGCCACTACTGCACGTTCGTGACCGTTCCGGGGAAGCTGCGCCGCGCGGGCCACGGCATGTTCCTGTCGCCCGACGAGGTGCTCGACATCGCGCGGCAGGGCGCGGCGCTCGGCTGCAAGGAAGCGCTGTTCACCCTCGGGGACAAGCCGGAGGACCGCTGGCCCGAGGCGCGCGAGTGGCTTGAGGCGGAGGGGTACGACGACACGCTCGCGTACGTACGGGCCATGGCCGTCCGCGTGCTGGAGGAGACCGGCCTCCTGCCGCACCTCAACCCGGGCGTCATGTCCTGGCTCGACTTCCAGCGCCTCAAGCCCGTCGCGCCGTCCATGGGCATGATGCTGGAGACCACCGCGACCCGCCTGTGGTCCGAGCCGGGCGGCCCGCACCACGGCTCGCCCGACAAGGAGCCCGCCGTCAGGCTGCGCGTCCTGGAGGACGCCGGGCGGTCCAACGTGCCGTTCACCACCGGCCTGCTGATCGGCATCGGCGAGACGTACGAGGAGCGCGCCGAGTCGGTCTTCGCCATACGCGCCGCCGCCCGCACGTACCGGGGCATCCAGGAGGTCATCGTCCAGAACTTCCGCGCCAAGCCGGACACGGCGATGCGCGCCATGCCGGACGCCGAGCTGTCGGAACTGGCCGCCGCCATCGCCGTCACCCGCCTGCTGCTCGGCCCGGCCGCCCGCATCCAGGCCCCGCCGAACCTGGTGGACGAGGAGTACGCGCTGATCGTCCGCGCGGGCATCGACGACTGGGGCGGCGTCTCCCCGCTCACCCCCGACCACGTCAACCCCGAGCGCCCCTGGCCGCAGATCGACGACCTGGCCGCCCGCACCGCCGCCGCCGGCTTCGACCTGCGCGAACGGCTCACGATCTACCCGGAGTTCATCAAGCGCGGCGAACCGTGGCTCGACCCCCGCCTGCTGCCGCACGTCACCGCGCTCGCCGACCCCGACACCGGGCTCGCCCGCCCCGGCGCGATGCCGCGCGGCCTGCCCTGGCAGGAGCCCGACGAGCCGCTGACCGCCGCCGGGCGCACGGACCTGCACCGCACCATCGACACCGAGGGCCGCACCTCCGACCGCCGCGACGACTTCGACGACGTGTACGGCGACTGGGCCGCCCTCGCCGAACTGGCCGCCCCCGGCAAGGCCGCCGAGCGCATCGACACCGACGTACGCGCGGCCCTCGCCGTCGCCGCCGACGACCCCACGCGCCTCACCGACGACCAGGCCCTCGCCCTCCTCCACGCGGACGGGCCCGCGCTGGACGCCCTGTGCCGCGTCGCCGACGACCTGCGCCGTTCCGTCGTCGGCGACACCGTCACGTACATCGTCACGCGGAACATCAACTTCACCAACGTCTGCTACACCGGCTGCCGCTTCTGCGCCTTCGCCCAGCGCCGCACCGACGCCGACGCGTACAGCCTCTCCCTCGACCAGGTCGCCGACCGCGCCGCGCAGGCCTGGGACGTCGGCGCCGTCGAGGTCTGCATGCAGGGCGGCATCCACCCCGACCTGCCCGGCACCGCCTACTTCGACATCGCCCGCGCCGTGAAGGAACGCGTCCCCGGCATCCACGTCCACGCGTTCTCGCCCATGGAGATCGTCAACGGCGCGACGCGCACCGGGATGTCCGTCCGCGACTGGCTGACGGCCGCCCGCGACGCCGGCCTCGACACCATCCCCGGCACCGCCGCCGAGATCCTGGACGACGAGGTCCGCTGGGTCCTCACCAAGGGCAAGCTGCCCGCCGACACATGGATCGACGTCGTCGGTACGGCGCACGAACTGGGCATCCGCTCCTCGTCCACCATGATGTACGGCCACGTGGACCAGCCGCGCCACTGGCTCGGGCACCTGCGGACCCTGGCGGACATGCAGCGGCGGAACGAGGAGAAGGGCGTCGCGGGCTTCACCGAGTTCGTCACCCTCCCGTTCGTCCACACCAACGCGCCCGTCTACCTGGCCGGCATCGCCCGCCCAGGCCCCACCGCACGCGACAACCGCGCCGTCACCGCCATGGCCCGCCTCCTGCTCCACCCGCACATCACCAACATCCAGACCAGCTGGGTGAAGCTCGGCACCGAGGGCGCCGCCGAGATGCTCCGCTCCGGCGCCAACGACCTCGGCGGCACGCTGATGGAGGAGACCATCTCCCGCATGGCGGGCTCCTCCTACGGGTCCTACCGCTCCGTCGCCGACCTGCGGGCGATAGCCGACGCGGCGGGCCGCCCGTCCCGCCTGCGCACCACCACGTACGGCGAGGTCGCCCCGGAGCGCGCCGCCCGCGCGGCCGAGGCGGACGGCCGCCTGCCGAAGCTGCTGCCCGTCCTGGGCGGTGACGCGTGAGCACCCCGGGGGCCGGGCGGCTGTGGGGCCGCGCCGACCAGCAGGACTTCCGCAGCCGCGTGCGGGGCTGCCTGCTGGGCGGGGCGATCGGCGACGCGCTGGGCGCGGGCATCGAGTTCGACTCCCTGGAGGCCATCCGCGCGGCGCACGGGCCCGCCGGGGTGACGGACTACGTGCCCGCGTACGGGCGGCGCGGCGCCGTCACCGACGACACGCAGATGACGCTCTTCACGGTGGACGGGCTCATACGGGCGCACGTACGCCGCGACACCGGCGCCTGGCACCCGCCGACCGACCTGCACGCCGCCTACCGCCGCTGGTACCAGACGCAGCGCGACTGGGGCCCCGACGAACGCCGCCCCCACGACGGCTGGCTCGCCCGCCAGGAGTGGCTGTACGCGCGCCGCGCCCCCGGGAACGCGTGCCTCGTCGGCCTCGGCGACGCCGTGATGGGGACGGTGGAGCGGCCGAAGAACCCCGACTCCAAGGGCTGCGGCACGGTGATGCGGTCGGCGCCGTTCGGCCTGCTGGTCGGCTGGGACGCGCCGCTCGTCTTCCAACTGTCCGTCGAATGCGCCGCCCAGACCCACGGCCACCCCACCGGCCAGCTCGCCGCCGGGGCGTTCGCCGCGATCGTGCACGCGGTGGTGCTGGGCGACGACCTGGACACGGCCGTGCAGAAGGCCCTCGTCCTGCTGGCGGCGCGCCCCGACCACCAGGAGACGACGGCCGCCCTGAAACAGGCCCTCGGCGCGGTACGCCAGGGCCTCCCCTCGGCCGAACGCGTCGAGTCGCTGGGGGAGGGCTGGGTGGCGGAGGAGGCCCTGGCGATGGGGGTGTACTGCGCGCTGGTCGCGGAGGACATGGCCCACGGCCTGCTGCTCGCCGTCAACCACGGCGGCGACTCCGACTCCACCGGCTCGATCTGCGGCAACCTCCTCGGCGCCCTCCACGGCGAAACGGCCCTCCCACCCGCATGGCTGGCCGAGCTGGAGGGCCGCCCGACGATCCTGGAACTGGCCGACGACTTCGCGATGGAGATGACACAGGGCCAAGCCCTGCACACCCCCGCCGACTCCTCCCCGGCCTGGCTGGACCGCTACCCGAGGGGCTGACCCTTCACCCGCCCGAGGAACGCCCCCCACGCCTCCGCCGGGATGCGCACGAGCCCCGCGTCAACATCCTTCGAATCCCGGACCATCACACTAGCCAGAACGCCAGCCGCCACTTCGACGCACTCAGTGGCGGCTTGGCTGTAGCTGGACTTGATGAAGGTGCTCTCGGGCATCGGGTCATAGCTCCTTACGTACCTTCTCGATCAGCCGTCGCGACTGAACCGTGTCCAGACTAGCCCCGGCCATGCGCTGGAAATGACGGTCGTAGATCCTGCTCTCTTCCTCGTTCTCGGCCACGAAAGCCTCGTTGACTCCGTCCTCGTAAACGACATCGACCGTCTCGGACGGGTCGAACGTGAGGATGGTGTACGCCCTGCTCGGGCAACCAATGGCGCCAGCATTGAACGGGAGGACCTGAAGGCGAAGGCTCGGGTGGTCCGCCATGTCGATCAGGTGCCCCAACTGATGGCGCATGGTTTCGGGACTGCCGATGAGCTGTCGCAGAGCCCCTTCCCAGATGATCGCCTGTACCTTCAGCGGGTCGTCTCCGTACAGGCGTTGCTGCCGCTTCAAGCGGATGTTGACGGCTTCCTCAAACTCCACGGGTACGTAGTCCGTGTTGCCCAGGAACAGCCCCTGTACGTAATCGGGGGTCTGAAGCAGTCCTGGGATCACAGTCAGTTGCATGCACCGCAGTCGCGTGGCGACCTCCTCCATCGCCAGGTACTCCTTCAGTACCGACGACCAAGTAGCCCTGGACCACCAACCTTTGGTCTTGCGTCGATCGCGGTCAATGCGAGCCAGGGCGAGTAGCCGATCCACGATCTGAGGGTCCGAGACGCGGTAGGCGTCGCACAGAGCCCGCAGATCCGGCTCGCGCATCGGGACCCAGCCGTGCTCCATTTTGACGATCTTCGTAGCCGTCGCATCGAGCACGGCGGCGGCTTGCGCCTGCGTCATCCCGGCCGCGTCCCGTAGGCGCGACAGGTCACTGCCGAGCCTGCGGCCCAGGACGGTCGAGACGCGGTTGCCGAGGTATGCGCTGTTGCTCACGACGCCCAGTCTCCGACCTGACGTCCCATCGCGTCTAACCGGTTCACTCTTTGGAGACTAAATTCTCCGAGACGATTGTCTCCGAGTTCTTTGGTGCTCTACGGTCGGTGCTCAGTGAATCACCACGAGTGCGAAGGTGTGATCGCATGAACGTGCCCTCTTCCGTGCCCGAGCCCAACGGCGTCCTCCACGAAGACCGCCTCACCTACACGCCGTTGCCGCGCAGTGTGCGGCTGGCCCGGGTGCGGACGGCGCGGCTTGTGGGGGAGGAGTGGGGGTTGCCCGAGGTCGCGGGGGATGCCGCGCTCATCGTCAGTGAGCTGGCGGGCAACGCGATCTTCCACGGCCGGGTGTCCGGACGCATGTTCCGGGTGCATCTGCTGCGCAGCGACGAGACGTTGCGCATCGAGGTCACCGACCCGCGCACCGAACGCCTCCCCGAGCAGCGCCAGCCCGCCGACGACCAGGAGTACGGACGCGGCCTCCTCCTCGTCGGCGGCCTCTGCTCCCGCTGGGGCACGGAACCCCTCGTCGTCGGCAAGACCGTCTGGGCCGAGATCGACCTCAAGCAGCGGCAGTAAGGGCATGGGCCGCCGCACAGGTGCTCGACGGCGAGGACGGGTGCGTACCCGCCTCGCCTCGGCGATTGCCGTGTGGACTCAGGGATGCCCGATGAGCCAGACGATGCGCACCTCCACGCGGTCGGGGAAGACGCGGTAGCTGATGGAGACTCCGGCCTGGGAGAGGACGAGGCGGCGCAGCGCGGTCGGGCCCTTCCCCTCGAAGATCTCGCCGACATCGAGCGGGCGGGCGGTGAGGACGCCGCGTACGGCCTCGTTGACGGCCTTGCGCCGGGGCGGTGTCAGGCTCGCCATGCCACGGCGGGCGTCGTCCAGGACGACGACTTTGTAGCTCACGGCGTCCTCCGGCCCGGATCGTCGCGCACGGCGGCGTCGGGGCGCAGGGCGAAGTCCTCGTCATAGTCGGCCATGACTTCGTCCCACGGACTCACCGGCGTCGTCGCGTCCTCGCTCTCCCGCGCGGCCTGCCGCAGCGCGGGGTGGACGCGTGCCAGCCACAGCGTCCGGTACTCCGCGATCAGCTCGCCGATCGCAGGGAACGCAACAGTCTCCAGCCGCGCGCTGAACGCGTCCACGTCCCCGGGCCACGGCGCGAGCGCCGCCTTTAACTCCGCGATGCTCTGCGGCCCCTCGTCCTCGTCCAGCCGGTGAGGTGACCGTGTCGGCCGACCCTCGCCCTCGGCAGCATCAGTGCCCACGGTTTGTCCTCTCGACGTCGCAACCGGCACGTCGATCACTGTAAGCGTTCATGTGATCGCGCAGCGACTGTGCGGTGGACACCGGAGTGCCGTCGACGCGGTACTCACGGCCGGGTGTCCGGACGCATGTTCCGGGTGCATCTGAGGTGCACCGGCGAGACGTTGCGGATCGAGGTCACCGGCCCGCGCACCGAACAGCGGGGCACGGAACCCCTCGACCTCATGTGAGGGGGTACAGCCTGCTGTAGTGCTGATCGGGCGGGCGGCTGGATGGTTCGTGGTGGTCGTGGCGGGGAGTGTGGGTCCCGCACCGAGAACATGAGATACCAGCACACCGGACGGCCGCATGACCCCCCTGACACGACGCGCCGCGCTCGCCGCGTTCGCCCTGCCCGCCCTGACGGCGCTGCCCCTCGCGCCCGCCGCCCGTGCTCGGGACGCCGATGTGACGCGTGCCCTCGCGCGCGCCGCCCGTCCCTTGGACGACCTGAGGCCGCTGGGCCGGGCGATCGGGGACGCGCCCGTGGTCGGCCTCGGCGAAGTCGTCCACGGCGCCCACGAGTTGTACGAGCTGAAGCATCGCGTCTTCCGTCACCTCGTGGCGGAGAAGGGATTCACGGCCTTCGCGCTTGAGGTCAGCTGGAGCGTGGGCCTGCGCCTCGACGCGTACGTACGCACGGGGAGCGGCGATCCGCGCCGCATCATGGACGACGAGTTCGGCGGCGGGGCATGGCCCTGGCACGTCGAGGAGTATCTGGCGCTGTTCCGGTGGATGCGCGAGCACAACCGGCGGAATGAACGGCGTCCCGTACGGTTCGTGGGCGCCGACCTGTCACAGCCCCGCCTGGGCGAGGCGCTGTTCGACGGCGTCCTGGCGTACGTGGGCCGCCACCGCCCGCACGCCCTGCCGGAGTTCGAGGACTGCTACCGCGAGCTGCGCGCCCGGCCGACCGCGGCCGACTTCGCCGCGCTGCCCCCGGCGGACCGCGAACGGCTCGCGGGCCTCGCACGCCGCGCCGCCGAACGCCTCCCCGCGCCCGGCCGGCCCGCCGCCACCCCGTACGCCTGGGCCGCCCAGCACGCCTGGAACATCGCCGAGACCACCGCCCTGCTTGCCACCGACTTCACCGACCACGCACAGCACCGGCAGGCCCTGCGCCGCCGCGACGCGCTGATGGCCCACAACGTCGCCTGGTGGCACCGCCACGTCGGCGGCAAGGTGCTCGTCTCCGCGCACAACGGCCACACCGCGTACGCCACTTACGACCCCGACTACTACCCGACGACGCAGGGCGCGTTCCTCCGGGAACGGCTCGGCCGCGACTACCTCGCCATCGGCACGACGTTCGGCCACGGCGAACGCGTGGACACCGGCCCCGGCGGCGGCTGGGCCACGACGTCCTTCCCGCCCCCGCAACGGGGGAGCAGTGAGGAGACCCTCGAACGGGCCGCCCGCCTCGCCGGGCACCGCGACTTCGCGCTGGACCCGCGCACGGTCCCCGCCCCCGCCCGTACGTGGCTCGCCACCCCGCGCCCCACCCGGGACATCGGACACCCCGACGACCCCTACCGGCAGTACGTCCTCGCCGAGGGGCATGACAGCCTCATCCACCTCGGCCGCCTGCACGGCGCCCGCCCCCTGACGTGAACCGGCAGAGGAGCCGCCCCATGTCCGTCCTGATCCGCCTGTTCCTGTGGACCGTCCTGGTGGCCGGTGCCCTGGCGAACGCCGCGCTGTCCCTGCGCGGAGGCGGCACGTTCCCCGCGCTCGCCTGCGGCTGCGCGGCCGTCGTCGCGGCCGCCGCCCTGGTGGCCCTCCGACGCCGGCGCTGAGCGGTCAGTTCCCCGCCGGGGGGACCACGCGGATGTTGAAGCCGTGGGTGCCGAGGGACTGGGCGATGCCGATGAAGAGCAGCGCGAAGTGTTCCTGGCCCCGGGCGGTCGCGATCCCGCCCAGGTCGTGCAACGAGTCGGCGGGCCAGCCCAGGTCGCGCAGCAGCGCGGCCACCGTACGCTTCGCCGCCGCGTCGTCGCCCGACAGGAAGAGCGTGCTCGGGCCTTCGAGCGAGCCCGGCGCGACCATCACCGACGAGTCCACGGTGCACAGCGTCTTCACCACACGCAGCGCCGGGAACGTCCGCTGGATCTCCTCGCCCATGCTCTCCACCGGATGCGACAGCGACCAGTCCTCGCCGAAGCCCACCGCGACGTCCAGCAGCACCTTCCCCGCCAGCGCGTCCGCGCCGACCGAGGAGAGCAGCGCCACGGACGGGGTGCCAGGCGTCGCGTTGACGACCACCTAGGCGTCGGCGACGGCCGCGGCCACGTGCCGTACCGGCAGGGGCCCGCCGCGCAGCTCCGGGTCCTCCGGCCGCCGCGACCCGAGGACCACCCCGTGGCCCGCCCGCGCCCACGCCCCGGCGAGGGCGCGTCCGACATTGCCCGTTCCTATGACAGCGATCTCCATGGGTCCGACGCTAGGTGCCGCCGGACCGCGGCGCGTCGGGCCGCGGTCGCGCCCCCCGCTACCCCATCCGGCCTACGTCGGGCGGGGGCGTGACTGGGCGGCCTTGCCGAGGTAACGGGCGTGGTGGTTGCGGGCGTTGAGGGTGTCGCGGTGGTCGGGACCGAGGACGCGGGCGTAGTCCCGTGCGACCTCGGCCATCAGGCGCGCCGCTTCGGCGTGTTCACCGGATTCGCCGAGCTCGTAGGCGTGGAAGTCGCGGGCGTAGAGGGTGTCGGGGTGGTCCGGGTCCAGGACGCGGGCGCGTGCGGCGGCGACTTCGGCGTGCAGGCGTGCCGACTCGCGGTGGTCCCCCTTCTCGGCGACGAAACGGGCGTGGTTGTGCCGGACGGTGAGCGTCTCGGGGTGCTCTGGGCCGAGGACGCGCGCGTAGTCGGGGAGCAGTTCCGCCCACAACCGGGCGGCTTCCGCGCGCTCGCCCGCCTTGCCGAGGAAGCGGGCGTGGTGGTTGCGGGCGTTGAGAGTGTCGCGGTGGTCGGGGCCGAGGACGCGGGCGTAGTCGGGTGCCAGTTCGCCCATCAGCCGGGCGGCTTCGGCGTGTTCGCCCGACTCGCCGAGGTCCCAGGCGTGGAAGTCGCGCGCATTGAGCGTGTCGGGGTGGTCCGCTCCCAGGACGCGCGCACGGTCGGCGGCCACCGAGGCGTGCAGCCGCGCCGACTCGCGGCGGTCCCCCGTTCCTCCGACGAAGCGGGCGTGCTGATGCCGGGCGTTTAGCGTCTCGGGGTGGTCGGGTCCGAGAGCGCCTGCGTAGTCGGGGAGCACTTCCGCCCACAGCCGGGCGGCCTCCGCGTTCTGGCCCGCCAGGCCGAGGTAACGCGCCTGGTGGTTGCGGGCGTTGAGGGTGTCGCGGTGGTCGGGGCCGAGGACGCGGGCGTAGTCGGGTGCCAGTTCGCCCATCAGCCGGGCGGCTTCGGCGTGTTCGCCCGACTCGCCGAGCTCCCAGGCGTGGAAGTCGCGCGCGTAGAGGGTGTCCGGGTGGTCCGGTCCCAGGACGCGGGCGCGTGCGGCGGCGACTTCGGCGTGCAGGCGTGCCGACTCGCGGTGGTCCCCGTTCTCGCCGACGAAGCGGGCGTGGTTGTGCCGCACCGCAAGGGTCGTGGGATGGTCGGGGCCGAAGACACGCTCGTGGTCCCGCACCAGGTCGGCCCACACCCGGTCCATCTCCGCGTGCTCGCCCGCCTTCCCGAGGTAACGCGTGTGGCTCGCCTGCGCGTTGAGCGTCTCCGGGTGGTCGGGGCCGAGGACGCGGGCGTAGTCGCGCGCCAGCTCGGCGTACAGGCGGGCGGCGTCCACCGCGCCGCCCGCCTCGCCGAGTTCGCCCGCGTGGTTGCGGCGGGTGTGCAAGGTCTCGGGGTGGTCGGGGCCGAGGACGCGTGTCCGGTCGGCCGCGACCTCGGCCAGCAGCCGGGCGGCCTCCGCGTGCTCCCCCGTCCTGCCGAGGTGGGAGGCGCGGACGGAACGGGCGCTCAGCGTGTCGGGGTGGTCGGGCCCCAGGGCGCGTGCCGAGTCGGTGGCCAGTCCGGCGTACAGGCGGGCGGCTTCGGCGTGTGCGCCCGCCTCGCCGACTTCCCAGGCGTGGTGGTGGCGCGACAGCAGGGTGTGGATGTGGCCGGGGCCGAGGACACGGGTCCGGGCGGTGACCAGCTCGGCGTGCAGGCGTGCCGACTCCGCGTGGTCCCCTGCCTCGCCGACCGCGCTCGCGTGGCGGCTGCGGGCGTCGAGGGTGTCGGGGTGGTCGGGGCCGAGCAGGCGTTCCCGTTCGGTGACCAGGCGCGCCGCCGCGGCGCGGGCGTCAGGCTCCTGCTCCGGCGCGGGCGCCGCCGCGGTGGGGGCGGCGTGCGCGTCGATCAGCGTCGTCACGGCCTGCGGCCACGGCTGGGCGGTGGGGAAGTCGAGCGGCGGGTCCCAGTGGGCGGTGATCAGGTCGAGGAGCCGCGCCGTCGTGGGCCGGTCGGCCGGGGCCTTGGCCATGCACGCGGCGACCACGGCGCGCACCGCCTCCGGCAGCCCGTCGAGCCGCGGCGCACCCGTGACGACGCGGTGCAGGATCGCCAACGGCGGGCCCTGGCCGAACGGTTCGGCACCGGACGCGGCGTACGCGAGGACGGCGCCGAGGGAGAAGACGTCGCTCGCCGTGCCCACCTGGCCGCCCTCGGCCTGCTCAGGGGCCATGAACCCGGGCGTGCCGATCGTGACGCCGGTCTCGGTCAGCGCCGTGGCGTCCATCGCGCGGGCGATCCCGAAGTCGATGACGCGCGGCCCGTCCGCCGCCAGCAGCACGTTCGACGGCTTGAGGTCGCGGTGCAGCAGGCCCTCGGCGTGGATGGCCTGCAACGCCTCGACCAGCCCGGCCGCCAGCGGCCACAGCGAGCGTTCCGGCAGCGCCCCGGCCGCGCTCACGGCCTCGGCCAGCGTCGGCCCCGGGACGTGGACCGTCGCGACCCACGGCGTGTCGTCCTCGGGCCCCGCCGCCACCACCGCCGCCGTGAACGCCCCGCCGACCGCCCGCGCGGCGGACACCTCCAGGCGGAAGCGGCGCCGGAACTCCGCCTGCTGTCCCAGGTGCGGGTGGACGACCTTCACCGCCACCGCCCGCCCGCCCGGCGACCGGCCGAGGAACACCTTCCCCATCCCCCCGGCGCCGAGGCGGCCGCGCAACACGAAATCACCCACGCGTACGGGATCTCCGGCCGCCAGCGGCTCCATATCGCCCTCCACCCCTCGCCGAACGCGCACCCACCGACCACTCCCCGGCGAGCTACCCGACCGCCGGGGCGCCCCGGTCCCGGTTCGGAAACAGTCCCGTCCCCGTGATTCTGCAAAGCCATGTCCCGTGCGCGCCGGGCGACTTACCCTGTCCGGATGAGCCTGTTCCGACGGCGTGCCGGGCGGACTTCCGCCGTGCCCGGGTGGTGTGCGTGGTTCAGCCCGGACGAGTGGGACGCGTTCCGCGCGCTGGTGGAGGAGTCGGTCAGGGACGAGCGCGGTGACGGCGTCCGCGTCGAGGACGGCCGGCCGTACGCCCGCGGGTACACCCGCGAGGGGCAGCCGTACATGACCGAACTGGCGCCGCTCGCGCAGGAGTTACGCGACCACCCGCGCGCCCTGTGGCCCGCCGCGCTCGCCGAGGTCTTCCAGCGGCGCAACGCTGCCGTGGCCGAGGGACTGCGCCTGCTCGACGGCCCGTTCGACGCCGTCCGCCACCGCCTCCTGCCGCGCGTCGAGCCCGCGGGCACCGCCGCCGGCGGCACCGCCCGTGACCTCGGCGGCGGCCTGACCGCCGTCCCCTGCCTCGTCACCGACGGGGGCAACTTCACCGTCGAGACCGCGCATCTCGCCCACTGGGACGTCTCCCCGGACGAGCTGTGGGCCCTCACCACGCACAACCTGCACCGCGAGCCGTGCCAGAACAACGAGTTCGGCGAGCCCGGCTCCGGCTGCCGCGTCCTCACCGGCACGGGGGAGTGGACCGCGTCCCACCTCCTGCGGATGGACGAGCTGACGGGCGGCGCCCCGCACGGCGCCCTGGTCTCCGTGCCCCGCACGGACGTCCTGCTGTACTGGGCCATCACCGGCCCCGACCTCTTCGTCCGCGGCCCCTACCTCCAGGCCGCCGGGCGCGAGCTGCTCGCCCGCCCCGGCGGCGAGGAACGGCGCCTGACCACCGACCTGTTGTGGTGGTCGGACGGCGTCCTCGAACCCATCTCCCTGCCCACCCTGGGACCGGGAGCGCCCCACAGCGGGACGAAGGACGACCCCCACGTCCTCAAGATCACCCCCCGCTTCCTGGAAGTGCTCAAGGCCATCGGCTTGTCGAGGGGCTGACGGTGTTCCGCCGCCACGAGACGGTCTCGCCCCTCCTCGCCGCCGTCCGGGCGCGCGCCGACGCCTGGGAACGCGCCCGCGACGCCGACGCCGTCCTCACCGTCGACGCCGACCTCGAAGCGTCCCGCCTGATCAGGGAACTACCCGGCCGCGGCGGCCTCGGCGCCACCGGCGAGGCGTACGTGCTCGCCGTCGGCCGCCTGCACTGGTGCCAGTTCGAGGCGCTGACCGCGCGCGGCGAGCACGAGCGTGCCGCCACCCCGTACGAGGCGGCCCTCAGCCAGCTCTGCCTCTTCGACACGTCGCGCCGCGGCAGGTCGCGCGGCGAACTGCCCCCGCCCGTCGCCGCGTTGTTCGACCGCACCCCCGAGGCCCGCCGCGACCCCCGCCGCGCGGCGGCTGTGGCGGGCCAGGCGATGGCGGACGTCGCGGCCCAGGGCATCCCCGAGGCGGAACGCGGCTCCCTCCCCCTCCCGGTGTCCCCGCCCGGCCGCGACCCGCGCACCGTCCTCGACCACGCCGCCGACACGCTCGACCACGCCATGGCCGCGCTCACCGCGTACACGCCCGAGCACGGGATCGCGTCCCTCCTGCTCTGCTCGGCCCTGGTCATGCGGCAGGACCACGGCACCCCGCGGCCCGCCGATCTCGACCGTGCCGTTGCCCTCCTGCGGTCCCTGGCCCCGCCGTCCGGCGCGCACGCCGACCCCGTCCAGGTGGACCGTCTCCTCGGCCACGCCCTCTCCCTGCGCGGTCAGCGCGACGACGACCCCGCCGACCTGGACGAGGCGATCGTCCTCCTCCGCGCGGCGATCGACGCACTCCCCCCTGACCACTTCAGCGTCCCCGAGCGCTGGAGCCTCCTCGCCCGCGCCCACTACGCCCGCTATCTCGCCGCCCCCGACGACGACGCCCTCGACTCCGCGATCACCGCCGTCCGTTCGGCCGTCCGCGTGTCCGGGCTGCTCGGGCACGCGGACCGCGCGCGGCGGCTGGCCGAGCTGAGCGAGATGCTGCTGCGGCGCCACCAGCGCACGTCCGACCGCGCCGCCGCCGACGAGGCGCTGGCCGCCGCCCGCGAGGCGACGGCGACGGCCGCGGACGAGGCGACCCGCCGCCGCGTCGCGGGCGCGCTCGGCCGCGCCCTCCTGACCCGTTACGCGTACGACCCGCACGCCGCCCATCTCACCGAAGCCGTACGGCTCCTGCGCGACACCGTCCCGGAAGGCCCCACGGCCGACCACCTGGACGACCTGGCCGTCGCGCTCCTCCACCTGCACCGCCACCGCGCCGCCACCGGCACGGCCGTCACCGACACCCCCGAACTCGACGAGGCCACCGCCCTGCTCCGCGCGGCCGCCGCCCTGCCGTCCACCCCGGCCGCCCGCACCAACATCCTCATCAACACCGGCGCCGCCCTGAAGGAACGCCACCTGCTCACCGGCGACCGCGACCTCCTCGCCGAGATCACCGACACGTACCGCACCGCCGCCGAGGGCACCGCCAGGCCCGGCACCCGCTGCGCCGCCCTCCTCAACCTGGGGCTCATCCTCGGCGAACGGGCCACCGACCACGGAGAACCGGGCCTGCTCCCCGAAGCCGTCGCCACCCTCCGGGCGCTCACCGCCACCGAGGAGGCCGAGCCGGAACTGCGCCTGAGCGCCGGCCGGAACTGGGGCAAGTGGGCCGCGAGCGCCGGGGACTGGGCGACGGCGGCGGAGGGGTACGCGCGGGCCGTCGCCGTGCTCCCCGAGCTGGCCCCGGCGCACCTGCGCGCCGCCGACCGGGCCGAGCTGCTCTCCGGCCGCCTCCAGGTCACGCGCGACGCGGCCGCCGCCGCCCTCCACGCAGGACAGGACGCGCGCGCACTCGAACTCCTCGAACACGGCCGCGCCATCCTCCTCACCACCGCACTCGAACTCGACCGCGAGACCACCGACCTGCGCGCCGTCGCCCCCGGCCTGGCCGACACGCTCGAACGGGTCCGCGACGCGCTCAACTCCCGCCTCGACGACCCCGACCGCCGCCACCGCCTCGGCGCCGAGCGGCGCAACGCCGTCGCCCGCGTCCGCGCCCTGCCCGGCTTCGCCGACTTCCTGCGCCCGCCCACCGCCGACCGGCTCGCCGCGCACACGACGGCCGGGCCCGTCGTCACCGTCAACGTGAGCGAGCACCGCTGCGACGCGCTCGTCCTCGACGCCACCGGCCTCCGCGTCGTCCCCCTCACCGCCCTGCGCCCCGCCGAACTCGACGACCGCGCCCGCCGCTTCGCCCGCGACACGGCCGCCGCGCACGACCCCGCCGTCCGCCGCCCGGCGCGCGTGGAGGCGCAGGAGTCCCTGCGCGACACGCTCGCCTGGCTGTGGGACACGGTGGCCGGGCCGGTGCTCGACGCCCTCGGGTACGCGGCGCCGCCGCCGGACGGGACGCCCTGGCCGCGCGTGTGGTGGTCGCCCACCGGCGCGCTCGCCGCGCTGCCGCTGCACGCCGCCGGGCACCACGACGGCGACCGCGCCGTCCTCGACCGCGTGGTGTCCTCGTACACGCCGACGATCCGCGCCGCCCGCGCCGTGCCGCGCGCGGCGGACGGCACGTGGCTCCCGGCGCTGGTGGTGGCCGTGCCGGAGGCGCCGGGGGCGCGCCCGCTGCCGGGCGCGCTGGCGGAGGCCGCGTTTGTCACCGGCGAGATCGGCGGGCGGGTGCTGACGGGCAGGGAGGCGACGCGCGAACGGGTCCTCTCCCTTCTGCGCGCGGGCGGTCTGGCGCACTTCGCCTGCCACGCGCACCTCGACCCGGCGCGTCCGGCCGTGGGCCATCTTGTGCTGGACGACGGGCCGTTGCTCATCAGCGACATCCACCGGCTGCGGGTGCGGGACGCGGAGCTGGCGTTCCTGTCGGCCTGCTCCACCGGGCTGGGGACGGACGACCTGGCGGACGAGGCGGTGCACCTGGGGTCGGCGTTCCGGCTGGCCGGGTTCCGGCACGCCGTCGCGACGCTGTGGCAGGTGCAGGACAGCGCGGCGGACCGGCTGGCGCGTGACTTCTACACCGCGCGCCGGGCGCACGGCGACACGGCGCTCGCGCTGCACGAGGCGGTGCGCACGGCGCGCGAGGTCACCCCGCGCCTGGTGACGCGCTGGGCGGCGCACGTCCACACGGGCGTGCAGGAGCGGTGAGCGTGCCGGGAAATCCCTTGCGGAGCGCGCCGGTGTCTTCCAGGCTGCGGAGTGTGACCGAGGTGCCGGAACGGTGGAGCAGGGCGCGCGTCTTCCCCGACATGTGGGTGGACCCCGACGAGGACCCCCGCGACAGTGACGGGGTGGCGCCGGACGGCGAGTTGGCGACTCTGCGGGAGTACCTGCGAGACTACCGGCTGACGTTGCTGCTGAAGTGCGAGGGGCTCGACGCGGAGCAGATGGCGCGCCGGTCGGTGCCGCCGTCCACGATGTCCCTGCTCGGACTGGTCCGCCATCTCGCCGAGGTCGAGCGGGACTGGCGCGGCTGGATCGTCTCGGAGGTGCCCGCGCCGAGGCTGTACGGCGCGCGGGACGGCGACTTCGGCGGCGCGGCCCCGCGACAGGAGCTGGTCGAAAGCGCGTTCGCCGACCTGGCCCGCGAACAGGCCGCGACCGACGCGGCGTTGTCGGCGCATCCGGACCTCGGCGCACGGGTGTGCCGGGACGGCGATTCCGCCCGGGGGCTGTGGGTGCACCGCATCGAGGAGTACGCCCGCCACTGCGGGCACGCCGACCTGCTGCGCGAGTGCATCGACGGCCGGGTGGGCCAGTGACGCGGCCCGCCCGCGTCCGTCCGCAGGGGGTGCCTCCTCGGCGCGCCATGGGCCGCGTTCAGCCTGCACGGCGGCTTCGAAGGGCACGTGCGCGGCCCCGGCGTCGTGGTGGCGCTCGCGCTCGGCCTGGCCGGGGTCCTGGCCTGGTGGACCCCGCGCCACGAGCCCGATCCCGGCTACGGGCCGGGCAGCTGACGGGTCGTCACCGTACGCGTCACTCCTCCGCCACGCCTCCGCACGAGCGCCGGACGATCAGCCGGGGCTGGATCGTCACACGGCGCGGCGCGGGCGGGTCGGCGTCGAGCTGGTCCAAGAGCATCTCGGCGGCCAGCACGCCCAGTTGCCGCTTGAGCGGCGAGACCGCGGTGAGCGGCACCTCCGCCAGCGCCGCTATCTCGTCGTCGTAGGCGATCAGCGCCAGGTCCTCGGGTGAGCGCAGGCCGCGGGCGCGCAGCCGCTGGAGCATCTCCACGGCGTCGTGGTCGGAGTGCACCAGCGCGGCCCGCACCTTCCCGTCGAGGCAGGCGTCGATGAACGCGTCGTACTGCCGCGTCGCGCGCGCCGAACCGAGCGGGTTGTACCCGGCGTCTACGGCGGGCGCCGCCGGGTCGAGGCCGAGCGCGCGGACCGCGTCCGCCCAGCCCTCCTGCACCAGCGGCGCGGTGGGAGTCTGGGTCATGTAGAGCGCGACCCGTTCGTGGCCGAGGGACCGCAGGTGCTTCACGGCGAGGAACGCGCCCTGGCGGTGGTCGGTGACCACGTACTGGCAGGGCTCGTACGGGTCGAGCGGCTGCCGTTCCATCAGCACGAACGGGCGTCCGCACGCGCGCAGGGCCTCCAGTGTCGCCTCGGGCACGTGGTGCGGGCCCGTGGTGGCGGCGAGCAGCCCGGCCACGCCGGAGTCGCACAGCTCCTCGATCTGCGGTACGTCGCGCGGCCGTTCGGTGTCGGTCAGGCCGATGACGACGCGCGCGCCGCGCCGGGCGGCGACCTCGCGGACCCCGGCGATGGCGCCCGGGTAGTAGTACGTCGCGGAGGGCACGAGCAGGCCGAGCGTGCGGTCGCCCGCCGGGGGCGCCGGCTCGGGGGCGGCGGGCGCGGCCGGTTCGGCGTCGGCGGGGGACGGCGGGGGGGCCGCGCGTTCGACGGGGATGGCGCCGCCGCGCACCTTGGTGAGGCGGCCGAGGTCGGCCAGCTCCTGGAGGTCGCGGCGGATCGTGCCCGTGGACACACCGAAGCGCTCGGCGAGTTCGGCCACGCGTACGGCACCGGTGGCGTGCAGCTCGCGCAGCAGCAGCTCCTGGCGTTGTTCCACGAGCATGTCGGCCATGTCCCGCGTCCTCTCTCGATGCTGCGTGAAGCTTAGTGCACGTTCATTGATGTTCATGGCTGCTCGTGGATGTTGATGGATGAAACTGATCGTTTCTATTGACTGATTGTCGTAGTTGGGTCAGTGTGCTGGGGCACAACGCCAACGAAGGAGAGGTGCCTCGTGCTCCGACGCATTGTCGCGGCGGCGGCTTCGGTCCTGATGCTCGCCTCCTGCGGGCTGGCCGACGGTGGCGCCGACGGTCCGACCGAGATCACCTACTGGTCGTGGGTGTCCGGTTCACAGGAGATCGTGGACCGTTTCAACGCCACGCATGACGACATCCAGGTCAACTTCGAGCAGATCCCGGCGGGGACGTCCGGCGGCTACTCGAAGATGTTCAACGCCGTCCGGGCCGGCCGCGCCCCCGACGTCGCCACGGTCGAGTATCCGCAGATGCCCGGCTTCGTGACGCAGAACGTCATCCAGCCCATCACCCGCTACGGCGTCGCCGACCTCGCCGACCAGTACCCCCAGTGGGCCTGGAGCCAGGCCGCGCTCGGCGACGAGGTCTACGGCCTGCCGAAGGACGTCGCCCCCACCGTGCTGTTCTACCGCTCCGACCTCTTCGACGAGTACGGCCTGGAACCGCCCGCCACCTGGGACGAGTACCGCGCCACCGCCGAGCGGCTCAAGGAGCTGGACCCGGACGCGGCCATCACCACGTTCAGCACCGCCGACGCCGGACTCGTCTCCAGCCTCGCCTGGCAGGCGGGCGCGCACTGGTTCGACACCTCCACCGGCACCTGGAACCTCGACACGGACGACGAGGCCACGCGCCGCATGACCGAGTACTGGGACGGCATGATCGAGGACGGCCTGGTCAACGCCGAGCCGACGTACGCCGAGAAGCACATCAACGACCTCAACGCCGGCACCTCCCTCACCCTGCTCGCCGCCCCCTGGAGCGCCGCCAACCTCTCCCGCTTCGTGCCCGACCTGGCCGGCAAGTGGGGCGTCGTCCCCCTGCCCACCTGGGACGGCCAGCCGCGCGCCGGGAACTACGGCGGCTCCGTCATGACACTCCCCGTCGGCTCGCCCCACCCGGACGAGGCCATGGAGTTCGCCCGCTGGGTCTCCACCTCCCCCGACGCCGTCGCGGCCGCGGCCACCATGTCCACCGCCTTCCCCGCGAACCTCGGCCTCGCCGACGCCTGGGGCGAGGCCACCGAGGCGGCCATGCCGTACGTCCAGGGCATGGACCTCACCGCCGTCGCCCGCGAGGCGGCCCTCAGCATCGACCCCTCCTGGGAGTGGGGTCCCGACATGACCAACGGCTTCCAGCGCCTCAACGACCGCACCGGCGCCACCGTCGGCTCACCCGGCGGCCTGACCGCCGCGCTGCGCCGCTGGCACGACGACATGCTCGACCAGATGCGCCAGCGCGGCTACGAGGTGACGGGCTGACGGGGCGACCCCGGCCCGACGGAGAGGAACGACAGGGACAGTCATGGCATCCATCACCGGCACCCAGGCCCGCACCGGCGCGACGGCGCGAGGCACCACGGGACGCGGCGGCAGGCGGGGCGGCGTACTGCTGCTCCTCGGCCCCTTCTTCGCGCTGTTCGTCTTCACCTACATCGGCCCGATGCTCTACGCGCTGTGGCTCAGCTTCTTCCGCGAGCGCTACGAGGGCATCGGCTGGGACGGCCCGCAGCGCGTCTTCGCGGGCCTGCACAACTACACGCGCGCGCTGACCGACGAGCAGTTCCTCCAGGGCA
Source organism: Streptomyces sp. MS19 (assembly GCF_047200595.1). Classification (NCBI taxonomy): domain Bacteria; kingdom Bacillati; phylum Actinomycetota; class Actinomycetes; order Kitasatosporales; family Streptomycetaceae; genus Streptomyces; species Streptomyces sp. MS19. The sequence goes on from NZ_JBJZOH010000018.1 coordinate 33,435, forward strand.
CGGGCCGCGTCCTGCTGTACGGCGTGATCTACGTGCCGCTGCTCATCGCGCTCGCCGCCCTCTTCGCGCTGCTGCTCGACAGCGCCATGACGGCCGCGCGCCGCTTCTTCCAGACGGTCCTCTTCCTGCCGCACATCGTCCCCGGACTGATCGCGGCGATCGTCTGGGTGTACCTCTACACCCCCGGCCTGAGCCCCATCGTCGACGCACTGGACGCGATCGGCATACAGGCCGACTTCCTCAACGGCGGCGGTGTCCTCGGCTCGCTGGTCAACATCGCCGTGTGGCAGTCACTGGGCTTCAACGTCGTGCTGATCTACGTCGCGCTCCAGGCCATCCCCAAGGCCACCGTCGAGGCCGCGCGCATCGACGGCGCGGGCGAGATCCGCACCGCCGTGTCCGTCAAACTGCCGCAGGTCTTCCCCGCCGTGATGGTCGCGACGCTCTTCACCATCATCGGCTCCCTCCAGCTGTTCACCGAGCCGCAGATCATGTCCGCCTCCGGCAACAGCTCGGTGACCAGCACCTGGACGCCCAACATGCTCGCCTACTCGTCCGCCTTCAACAGCAACGACTACCACTACGCCGCCACCGTCTCCGTCCTGATCGCCGTCCTCGCCGGAGTCCTCTCCTTCGCCGTCACCACGTTCGCCAACCGGAGGAGCGCCCGATGACCGACGTCCTCACCACCGAGCGCCCCGCGCCGGAGGCCACACCCCGCGACTCCCGGCCGGAGGAGCACAGCCGCGCCTGGTGGCTGCGCCGCTCCACGGCCACGATCCTGTGCGCCATCGCCGCCATCTACACGCTGATGCCGCTGATCTGGCTCGTCTTCGGTGTCACCAAGACACTGCCCGAGCTGTACAGCGCCAACGGCTTCTCGCCCTCCGCCGGATTCCACGTCTTCGACAACATCGCGGACCTCTTCCGCCAGGACGACGGCGTCTTCGCCCGCTGGATACTCAACACTGCGGGATACGCACTGGGCGGCGCCGCCATCGCCACGCTGCTGTCGGTCGCCGCCGGGTACGCCTTCGACAAGTTCCAGTTCCCCGGCCGCGAGAAGTGGTACGCCGTCGTCATCGCTGGCGTGCTGATCCCGCACACCGCGATCGTCGTCCCCCTGTACCTGATGATGTCCGAGATCCACATGACGGACACGTACTGGTCCGTCCTGATCCCGGTGATGGTCAACCCCTTCGGCGTCTACCTCGCCCGCGCCTACTCCTCCGGCGCCATACCCGACGAACTGCTGGAGGCCGCCCGGCTCGACGGCGCCGGCGAACTGCGCACCTTCTTCTCCGTCGGCCTGCGCCTGATGGGCCCCGGCGCGCTCACCATCTTCCTGTTCCAGTTCATCGCCATCTGGAACAACTTCTTCCTGCCCCTGGTGATGATCACCGACAACGACCTCTTCACCATCGGCCAGGGCCTGTTCACATGGAGCTCGGCCGACGGGCAGAACCCCGACTACACGCGCATGGTCGTCGTCGGCTCCGCCGTCGCGACCATCCCGCTCATCCTGCTGTTCATCCCGCTCCAGCGCCGCTGGCGCGCGGGCCTGACGGAAGGCGGCATACGTTGAGCACCTCCCCCCACAGCCCGTTCCCCCACAGCGCGGCCCCGCCCGAGGACCACCGGCTCTCCCCGCGCACCGGCTACACCCGCGCCCACTGGGAGTGGGCCGCCGACGGCATGCTCGCCGCGGTGCGCCCGTACGCCACGCCCAGCGGCTCCCTGATCGACCTGCCGGGCCCGGCCAGCGTCTCAGGGCGCTGGAGCGACGGCCTGGAGGGGTACGCGCGCACGTTCCTCCTGGCCGCCTTCCGCGCCGCGCACGCCGCCGACCCCGAGCCGGTCGTCGCCCCGTACGCCACCGGCATCGCCGCCGGCACGGACCCGGCCTCGCCCGAACGCTGGCCCACGCCCGAGGAGATCGGGCAGGCACGCGTCGAGGCCGCCTCCGTCGCCCTCGCCCTGCACGAGACCCGCGCCGTCCTGTGGGACCGCCTGGACGACGGCGTACGGGAACGCGCCGTCGCCTGGCTCTCCCAGATGTCAGGCATCGACGTCCCGCAGAACAACTGGGTGTGGTTCCGCGCGGTCGTCGCCGCGTTCCTGCGCTCCGTGGGCGCCCCGTACTCCACCGCCGACATCGAGCACGCCGTCGCCGCCACCGACGGCTGGTACCGGGGCGACGGCTGGTACTCGGACGGCGACGAGCGGAACTTCGACCACTACAACGCCTGGGCCATGCACCTGTACCCGCTGTGGTACTGCCGCATCACCGGCGACACCCCCGAGACCGCCGCGCTGTCCGCCCGCTACCGCGAACGGCTCAGCGCGTTCCTCCAGGACGCCGCGCCCTACCTCGTCGGCGGTGACGGGGCGCCGCTGTTCCAGGGGCGGTCGCTGACGTACCGCTTCGCCGCCGCCGCCCCGTTCTTCAACGGCGCGCTGTTCGACGCCAACCCGCTGCCGCCGGGACTCACCCGCCGCGCGGCCAGCGGCATGCTGCGCCACTTCCTGGACCGTGGCGCCACCGAGGAGAACGGGCTGCTCTCCCTCGGCTGGCACCGCCGCTTCGAGCCTGTGCGCCAGCCGTACTCGGGACCCGCCTCGCCCTACTGGGCCAGCAAGGGCTTCACCGGGCTGCTCCTCCCACCCGACCACCCCGTGTGGTCCGCGCAGGAGCAGGACCTACCCGTCGAGCGGGGCGACTTCACACGCGCCCTGCCCGTACCCGGCTGGCTCGTCTCAGGCACGGCGTCGGACGGCGTCGTCCGCATCTCCAACCACGGCACCGACCACACCCCGCCCTACCACCACGTCTACAGCCGCCGCGCCTACTCCACGCACGCCGCGCCCGACTACGACGGGCCCGACCCGGACCGCGAGACCCCCGTCGAGCCGCTCTCGCTCACGGGCCGCACCGCCCTGTCCCGCTCCGGCGGCATCACGACCGCCTCGGCGGTCAACGGGCCCTGGGAGGTCCGCGTCGTGCACGCCAAGGGCTCGGACCCGGTCCGCATCCCCGGGCACACCCTCGCGGGACCCGCCGAGCCCTCCGGCGACCACGGCCTGACACGCCGCGCGGACGGGCTGACCAGCGCACTGCTCGTGCTGTACCCGGCGTTCAACGCGACGGTCACCCTGCACCGCGCGCAGGACGTCAATCCCTACGGCACGCACAGCGCGACGCCCATCTACGAGGCCGCCGCATCCGCCGGCGCCCCCCATGCCGTCGCGCTGTACCTGGGCTCCACCCCGCCCGGCACGCTACCCACGGCACCACGCCTCGCGCTCCACCCCACCGCGCCCACGGCCACCGTCACCTGGCCTGACGGCCAAAGCGACACCTTCCCCACCGGCGCCGCATAGCGCAGCCGGGGTATCACCGGCACGTGCCCGCGGCCACGCCTCCCCGCGTACGCGCGGCACGTGCCGGTGCCGCCCCAGCCGTCAGGCGAGCGCGTCCCGGTGCCGCGCCACCCACGCACGCGCCTCGCGGACCCGCGCCGGGACATCCGCCTCCCGCAGCCGCACCACCTCGTTCACCAGACCGCCCGCCAGCGCCCGCGCCCGCTCCGCCAGGGCGGCGTCCTCCGGCAGCGCGCTGACCCGCACGGGATCACGCGTCGCGTCCAGCACGACGACGGACAGGGAATCTCCCGGCTGCGGCAGTGGCGCGTCATTGCGCCACGCGGGCAGCTTCGCCTTGTCCACGAGCCCCGCCGTGCCGTCCTCCAGCACGACCAGGACTCCCCACGGCGCGACCGAAGTCACCCGTGCCTCCGACCGCTGATGGTCGAACACCCGGCACCTCCCTCTGCGGAGGCTCAGGCTATGCGGGCGAACGGTGCCGCCACGTCCCTCTCCCTCGGCTGGTGCTGCATCAGACGACGGGCCACACCGGCGTAGCCGTGTCTGCGGGCCATGCTGCCCGCCTGCCGCTCCAGCAGCGTCCGCTCCGCCGTGTCCTGCATGGACGCGACGAGTCCTACCAGCGCGTGCAGTTCACCCCGCCGGTAGCCCAGGCCGCGCGAGACGGTCAGCGCCGCCTGATGGTGGCCCACGGCCTCCATCCGGTCGCCGACGAGCGTCATCGTCCGCCCCGCCGCGTTGTGGCACTCGGCCAGGGCCCACCGGTCGCTGTGCGCCTCGGCGACCCGCAGCCCCTCCCGCACGGCCGACCTGGCCGCGCCCGCGAGCCCACCCGCCGCGTGCAGCGCGCCGAGGTACGCCTGCGACAGCGCCGCCATCCTCGGCAGCCGGTCGCTGAGCGCGAGCGCCGCCTCCTGCGCGGCGACCGCCTGCTCCAGCTGCCGCAGGTCCTCCTGCGCCACCCCCATCTCGGTGAGAGCCAGCGCCTCCAGCCAGACGATGCGCAGCGAACGCGCCAGCCGCAGCGCGGTGCGGTGGTACCGCACCGCGATGTGCGGACGCCCCAGGTCCACCTCGACCCGGGCCAGGCCGCACAGCGCCAGCGCGATCTGCTCGGGCCGCTCGGCCGCCGTGAACTGCTCCACGGAGTGCGTCAGCAGGTCCCGCGCCTCGGTCAGGTCGCCCGCGAGCCAGCGCAGCCTGCCCAGGTACTCGTACGCCGCCGCCTGGACGCCGGGCAGCCGCTCCTCGTGCCCGATGGTCAGGGCCTGCCGCGCGTACTTCTCGGCCTGGTCCACCTTCCCCGCGATCAGCATGGCGTCGGTCAGCGAGACGCACAGCTCGCCCTCCGCCTCGCGGTCACCGGCGCGCCGCGCCGCGCGCAGCCCGGCCAGCGCGCCCGCCAGCCACTCGGGCATCAGGCTGTTGTGCTTGCACATGCCCCACAGGCGCTGGGCCAGCATCCAGGCCGCGGGGAACGGGCCGTGCTCGGCCGCGCATCCGGCGAGCGCGGGCAGGTTGCGCAGCTCGCCGCCCGCCTCGCGCCGCAGGAGGCGGGCCGCCGCGCTGTCCGGGGCGGGTCCTGTCGTGACGACGCCGTCGGGCCCCGCCACGTGCAGCCGCACCGGGCCGCCCGCGAGCACCGAGGCCGCGCGCAGCGACCAGGCCGTGAGCCGGTGGACGGCCGCCGCACGCTCGTCCGGCCGCTCGTCGGCGAGGGCGCGGCGGCGCGCGTACTCGCGCAGCAGGTCGTGCGGGAAGCGGTAGCGGTGCGTGCCGTGCGGCTCGATGAGGTTCGCCGCGACCAGCGAGTCGAGCACCCGCTCGGTCTCCTCGTCGCCGAGGCCCGCCAGCGCGGCGGCGGCGCGCCGGGTCAGCTTCGGCCCCGGCACCAGCGACAGACGCCGCAGCACCCGGCGGGACGTCTCGTCGAGCGAGTGGTACGACAGGTCGAGCGACGCCGAGACGGACAGCTGCTCGTCGCCCGGCACGGCGGCGTGCGCCAGCGGGTCCTCGGAGGTGAGGCGCCGGGCTATGCCGTCGAGGTCCTCGTCGGTCACGGACGCGCCGGCCGCCACCAGCCGCAGCGCCAGCGGGAGATAGCCGCACAGTCGCGCGATCTCCGCGGCGGACTTCCCGGCGGCGGGCCCCAGCATCGTGTGCAGCAGTTGCTCGGCGTCCTGCGCCGGGAGCACGGGCAGGTCCACGTGCCGGGCGCCCTCGCCCGCGACGAGCCCGGTCAGCCGGCGCTGGCTGGTGATCAGCACCGCGCAGCCAGGACTGCCGGGCAGCAGCGGGCGTATCTGCTCGGTGTGCGCCGCGTTGTCGAGCACGACCAGTACGCGGCGTTTGGCGAGGAGGGAACGGAAGAGGCTGGACCGCTCCCGGGTGTCCGGCGGTACGTGCTGGTTGGCCACGCCGAGGGACCGCAGGAATCCGCCCAGGATCTCCGTCGGGTGGGCGGGGCCGAGCGGGTCGAAGCCGCGCAGGTCGGCGAACAGCTGGCCGTCGGGGAAGTCGTCGACCACCTGGTGGGCGCAGTGGACGACCAGTGCCGTCTTGCCCACGCCCGCGGTGCCCTCGACATAGACGATCGGCATGCCGCCGGAGCGCAGCAGCCCCGTGATCCGGCCGACCTCCTCGGTCCGGCCCGTGAAGCCGTACGCGTCGTGCGGCAGTTGGGCGGGGACGGCCGCCGGGGCCTTCTCCGGGGGCGGCCTGCGCGGTGCCTGGGCGCCCCCGGACAGGACGAGCTGGTGCGCGGCGCGCAGTTCGGGACCGGGATCGGTGCCGTACTCCTCGGCGAGGCGCTGGCGGATGCGCGCGTAGACGTTGAGCGCCTCGATCTGGCGGCCGGAACGGGCGAGTGCCCGCATCAGGAGGCCGTGCAGGTGCTCGCGCTGCGGGTGTTCGGCGGCGAGCCGCACGAGTTCCGGGACGTGCTCGGGGCCGTGGCCCAGGTCGAGGCCGAGCGCGTGGCTCTCCTCCAGGGCGATGAGCTGCTGTTCGGCGAGCCGGTCCCGTTCCAGCTCTATGCCGGGGCCCATGGTGTCCTCGGCGAGCGGCCCGCGCCACAGCGCCGTGGCCCGGGTGAGCGCCTCGGCGGCGCGGGCGGGCTTGTCCTCGTTCTTGAACGAGCGTGCGGCGGCGAGCAGTTCCTCGAACTCCCACAGGTCGAAGCCGCCGCGCGGGTCGATCGCGTAGCCCGCGGTGGTGAGGGTGATCGGTGCGGTGGCGGGCAGGCAGCGGCGCAGGCCCGACACGTACTTCTGGATGAGATTGACCGAGGGGGTGGGCCCGTCGGCCCCCCACACGGTCGCGATGATGCGCTCGGCCGACACGGGCCGCGGCGCGCGCAATAAGAGCGCGGCGAGGACGGCTCGTTGCCTGGGCGGGCCGAGGGGGATCTCCGCCCCGGCCCGTAGTGCTCTCAATGGGCCGAGAACCTCGAATCGAACCCCGTATTCAGTCATGACGAAACCCCGTATTCGATCACAACGTACCCGAAATGGTCACTTTCGGTGGTGCCCCCAGCTGATATGTGGAGCATAGGCGATGGCGCGTGTGCGTGGGTGGACGGTTACGTGGTGTTCATCAACACCCCTCCCTTAGGCACCGTTTGGTCGCGCATGCGCATTCTGCACAACACATCGCGCAGTCTCTTCAGCGTTTCTTCCAGCCTCCCGTCAGCGGGGCCCGTCATCGTCGCCGACAGGGCACCGGGGGGTGCCCGCACGGACCCGGAAGGAGAGCACGGCAATGACCCTGCCCATGGAACTCCCCTCGTCCACCACGCGCGACCGGCTCACGTACGACGCGACCGTCCCGCGCGCGATGGTGCACCGGGCCTCGATCGCCGAGGTCTTCGTCACCGACTCGGTCGCCGCCGCGACCAACGGCATCGGCCGGTCGGAGGCGTCCTTCGAGGTCGCGGCGCAGCTGCCGCGCGGCCATGTCATCGGAGAGCACTCGGCCGGCTACGACTTCCTGCTCCTCGTCGAGGTGATGCGGCAGGCGGGCGTGTACGTGGCGCACCAGCACCTCGGTGTCGCCCTGGACAGCGCCTTCATCTTCAAGTCGATGAACTACTGGGTGCGCTCGCTGGAGGCGCTGCGGATCGGGCCGCGCCCGGCGCACGTCGTCGTCGTCCTGACGGTGCGCCCCGAGCGCAACAGGGCCGGGCGCGTCCTCGGCTTCGACTTCGACGGCACGGTGCTGGTGGACGGCGTGCGGACGCTGGAGGCGTCGGGCGGGCTCGCGTTCATCGGCCGCCGCGCGTTCGGCATGCTGCGGGCGAAGGGCCGCGACCGGGCGGCGGCCGCGGACCGGACCGCCGTCCTCAGCTCCCGGCTCGCGCCCGCGGCCCCGGCGACAGTCGGCCGCCGCGACCGCCGCAACGTCGTGGTGACCGAGCCGACGGTCGGACCGCGCGGCACCGCGCAGGCCCGGCTCGTCGTCGACACCGAGCATCCGCACCTCTTCGACCACCAGCTCGACCACATCCCGGGCAACCTCCAGCTGGAGGCCGCGCGCCAGCTCGCCGTCGCCGCCGTGGCGCGGCTGCACGGCCTCTTCCCGAGCGAACTGGCCGTCACCCGGCTGCGGGCTGACTTCACGGACTTCGCCGAACTCGACCTGAACACCACGGCCACCGCGCAGGTGGACGGCGTGCGGCACGCGAAGGAGCTGGGGCTGCTGGCCGTGCCGGTCGCCGTCCGCGTGAGCCAGGGCGAGCACACGGTCAGCGAGGTCCTGATCGAGGTGGCGCAGTGGTCCTGACACCCGGCGACCCGGACCACCGGGCCGTCCCGCTCACCCCGCTCGCGGACGACTACGGCGAGACCCTGTCCAACCCGCTGGCCGGGCCCGGCCGTACGGCGGGCCGCTCCGGCATGCCGCGCGAGACCGTGGCCGCCGCCGTCGAGGCCGCGACGGAGCGGCACGGCGCGGCACTGATGGCCGAGCTGGGCAGCCGCCTGCCGCCCGCTGAACCCGACGGCCCGGACAGCGCCGAGCGTCCGGACGACCCCGACAGCGGCGACGCCGCCGCCGAGGCCGACGCATCCGCTCCCCGCACTCGCGGGCAGCCCGTACGCGCCGGGCGCTCCCCTCTCCCGCGCCTCTCCCCGCTCCGCACGACCCGCTCCGCCACGTCCGCCGTACTGGCCGCCTGACCAAGCGGCCCACGTCCCCCACGCACGCACTCCCGCCCCGGCGGCCCTGCGCCGCCGGGCTTTCCGCATGGCATCGGAACTCCTGTGTCTCCCGTGCCCCTCCCGTTCCCCCACGGCGCCCCATACCTCCTTCCCACCACGTGACGTGAAAGGTCCCATCACGATGGCGCGCGCCCGCAGACCATTCCTGGCCGCCGCGGCGGCCCTCCTGTCGCTCACCCAGGTACTCGCGACGGAGTCCCGGCACGCATGGGCCGCCCCGGCCAGGCAGGCCGTCGGCACACCCTCCGACCCACCACCCGCACACCAGGCAGCCCAGCACGCATCACCCACCGCGCCTTCCCCGGCGGCGCTTCCCGCCGACGTGGTCGAGATACCCGTCAGCTTCACCGTCAGGAACGTCAACCGCTCCCTGTCCGTCTGCGCCGTGGACGGCGGGACGTACACCGTGCGCGGTCACCTCACCGCGCCCCGCGCCCTCCTGGACAGCGGCGACGACCTGTCCGTCACGCTGTACCAGCACGACATCGCCAGCGGCGAGTGGTTCTGGCGGCTCGACGCCCAGGGCCACCACCTCGCCCGCGAACTCGCCGCGCGCGGCCACGCCTCGCTCACCGTCGACCGCCTCGGCTACGGCGCCAGCGACATCCCGAACGGCACCGGCCTGTGCCTGGGCGGCAGCGCCGACATCGCCCACCAGATCACCCAGCAACTGCGCGACGGGGACTACCGCACGCACGGCGCGGGCCGTGCGGCACCACCCGCGTTCGACCACGTCTTCCTCGCGGGCCAGGGCAACGGCGCCCAGCTCGCCCAGATCGCGGGCTACTCGTTCGACGGCATCGACGGCCTCGTCCTCATGGACTGGACCGACGTGGGCCTCGACCCCCGCGTCAACGCCCCCTTCTTCACGGCGCTCGGCCCCTGCCTCTCCGGCGCCGACAACGGCTACGCCTACTACGACCCGACACCCGCCGCGTTCGCCGAGGAGAACTTCACCGACGTCCCGCCCGAAGTCCTGCGCCTCGCCGTCCCGCTGCGCAGCCCGCACCCGTGCGGCGAGATGGTGTCCCAGCCGACCGCCGTCCTGTCCGACCTGCGCCACCTGCCCGACATCGACGCCCCCGTGCTGCTGCTCTTCGGCGAGCACGACCCCCGGGTCGGCGACCCGCGCGAGCAGCGCGAGCTGTTCACGGGCGCGGACACCGAGCTGGTGACCGTGCCGGGCGCCGGCCACTACGTGACGTTCGGGCGCCGCGCGGATGTCCTCCACGACGCCCTGGCCGACTGGCTCACCCGCCACGGCGGCTGAAACGAACGCGACAAGCCGCACGCGCCGCTGCCAGAATGCGCCGGATGGACGAGCGTGAAGTACCCCTGACCGGGGGCAACGTGAGCGCGGGCGTCGTACGGGCCGGGGACACCGTACGCCGCCCGGCCGGACCGTGGACCCCCGCCGTGCACGCGCTGCTGCGGCACCTCCACGCGTCCGGCTTCGACGCCGCGCCGCGCCCCCTCGGCACCGACGGGTGCGGCCGCGAGATCCTCGGCCACGCGCCGGGCACCACGCTGTGGCCCGACCGGATGGACGAGCTGGCCCCCGCCGGGCGGCTGGCGCGCGTCGCCCGGCTGATCCGCGCGTTCCACGACGTGGCGGAGACGTTCACCCCGCCGCCGGACGCCGCCTGGCAGCGGCTGCTGCCCGTCCTGGACGACGGGCCCGCCCTCATCGGGCACGGCGACATCGCGCCGTGGAACCTCGTCGCAGACGGCCCCGAAGGATCCTGGGTCCTCATCGACTGGGACGGCGCCGGCCCCACCACCCGCCTGTGGGACCTCGCCTACGCCTGCCACGGTTTCGTCCGCCTCACCGCCGCCCCGCCCTACGGACGGCCGGACGACGAGAACGCCGCGCGCCTGCGGGTCTTCGCCGACGCGTACGGCCTCGACGAGGCGCAGCGCCGCGCCCTCGTACCGCTGCTCGGCCGCCGGGTCCGGGGGATGTACGACTTCCTGCGGGAGCGCGCGGCGGTGGGGGAGGAGCCGTGGGCGACCCACTGGCGCACGGGGCACGGCGATGCCTGGCTCGGCGACGCCGAGTACATCGAGGCGCGCAGCGGGCTGTGGGCACGGGCGCTGCTGGACTGACGTCCGCGTCGTGGGCAGTGCTGGACTTTCCCGCGACGGCGGCCGGAGGATGACTGCACAGCACGAGCGGCACAGCACGAGCGGCACAGCACGGCGGGAAGGCGGCGGTCCGGCATGGGACACGAGGTACGGATCGAGTACTGCACGCAGTGCCGCTGGCTGCCGCGCGCGGCCTGGCTGGCACAGGAGTTGCTGACCACCTTCGAGACCGACGTCTCCGCCGTCGCGCTCCAGCCGGGCACCGGCGGCGTCTTCCGCGTCAGCGTGGACGGCGAGACGGTCTGGGACCGCAAGACCCAGGGCTTCCCCGAGCCGACCGCCGTCAAGCGGCTGGTCCGCGACCGCGTCGCACCCGGCCGTTCCCTGGGCCACTCCGACTCCACCGCCGCACCCGGATGAGCACCGACGCGCGCCGCGACCAGGTCCGTACGCTGCTCCTCGACCGCGCCCGCGCCGACAGCGCCGTCACGGGCGCGGCCCTGACCGGCTCGGCCGCGCGCGGCACCGAGGACCGCTGGTCCGACATCGACCTCTTCCTCGGCCTGGCCCCGGACGTTGCCGTGGCCGACACGCTCGCCGACTGGACCGCGTACCTCTACGGCGAGCTGGGCGCCCTCCACCACTTCGACCTGCACGCGGGCGGGGCGACCTACCGGGCGTTCCTGCTGCCCGAGCCGCTGGAGGTCGATCTCGGATTCGCCCCCGGCGGCGCCTTCGGGCCCGTCGGCGACGGCGGGTTCCGCGCAGTCTTCGGCACCCCGGCCGCGCCACGGCCCGCGCCCGCCCCGGACCCCGGCCACCTGACCGGCCTCGCCTGGCACCACGTGCTGCACGCGCGGATCGCCATCGAGCGCGGCGCGTACTGGAACGCCGAGCACTGGATCAGCGCCACCCGGGACCACATCCTGACCCTCGCCTCCGCACGCCTCGGCCTCCCCACCGCGTACGCCAAGGGCGCCGACCGCCTTCCGGCCGCCGTCACCGCCCCGCTGGAGGCGACACTGGTGCGCGCGCTGGACCCCACCGAACTCTCCCGCGCGCTCGCCGTGACCGTACGCGCCCTGCTCACCGAACTGGCCCACAGCTCCCCGGCCGAGGCCGCCCGCCTGCGCCCCTGCCTGCTCGCCCTCGCCTGACTCCGCTACTGCCAGGTCGCCGTGTCCGGGTCGATCCCATGGGCGCGCGCGGACGCGTCGACACACCGCCGGAACCACGACGCCAGCCCCGCCCGTACACCGTCGTAGTGGGCCGCGAAGCCCGGGTCCGACTCGTACATGCGCCCCAGACACACCTGCATCCGCCGGGTGAGCGCGAAGAAGTGTGAGAAGACCTCCCGGTGGCGCTCGACCAGCACGTCCGCCTCCCGACTGCCCGGGGCGACGCCCTGGTCCAGCGCGTCGCCCAGGTCGCGTTCGAGCGCGGACATCGCCCCGGCGAGCGCCCGCCACTGCTCGCGCGTGCGGGAGGCGGAGCGTTCGGCGAACTGCGCCCACTGCGGGGACTCTCCCCACAGAACACGCGCCTCCCCCGTTCTGCGCGCGTCCCAGCCGGGGCCGAACGCCGCCGCCTGCTCCTCCTCGCTCAGCAGAATCCCGCGTTCGTGGGCCTCGGCCATCCGCTCAAGGCGTTCGTCCAGCAGCCGCAGGTCGTCGATCTGCCCGGCGAGCTGGACGCGTTGCTCACGCAGCGCGGCCCCGATCCCCGTGCTCGTGTCGTCGAGGACCGCGCGGATCGCGTCGAGCCCGAGACCGAGGTCGCGGTAGGCGACGACGCGCTCAAGCCGCTGCACGTCCGCGTCGGTGTACAGGCGGTACCCGGCCGTGGTGCGGAGGGACGGCGACACCAGGCCGACCTCGTCCCAGTGGTGCAGCGCGCGGACGGTCACCCCCACGCGTCCGGCGGTCGCCCCCACCGTGAGACCGGCGTCAGCCACGGCCGTCGCCGTCGCTCCCGGGCGCGGTGATCCCGACCGCCGCGAGCGCCCGCGCCTCCGGGCTGCCGGGCGCGAGCGGCTTGGCCGCCGTGAACACCACCCGCGCCCCCTCGGGCGTGATCACCTCGACGTCGCGGGTGTTCCACGGCGTGTCACGCGGGCCGGTGACGCGGTCGGCCACGAGCGCGCGGCACGCCTCCGCGACCGGCTCCACCTCGTTCAGCACGCAGGAGAAACTCACACTCATCGCGGGCACCTCCGCCCGCGCGGCACCGGCCTCGGCGGCGACGAGCAGCACGTCCTGGAACGCCCAGCGGCGCAGGTGCACCAGCTGTCCGGGGATGCCGAACAACTCGAAGAACCCGAGCCCGCGCACCCAGAAGTCCGTGGACGCGGCCAGATCGTCCGTCGGCACCGTCACGAACGCCGGCATCCCGTAGATCCCCCGGAACGGCTCCGGCGCGACCGCGTCCGGGCCGGGGACGGGCACAGGACTCATCTCGAAAGCGGGAAAGAAATCGCTCATGCGTTGCATCGTTCACCCCCACGCGGCGTGAGGGTCAACAGCACGCGCCGGTCGGCACCCGCACCCACTCACCCCGCGTCCCAGCCGCTGATCCGCGCCGCCGACCCCGCCCTCCGCGACGTCCGCGTGGTCATCCTCACCAGCTACGCCTTGGACGTCCACGTGTTCGAGGCGCTGCGCGCGGGCGCCTGCGGCTTCCTGCTGAAGGACACCGAGCCCACCGAACTCCTGCGCTCCATCCGGGTCGCCGTGGAGGGCCACGCCCTGCTGTCCCCGGAGATCACCCACCGGCTCATCTCCGAGTACGTGTCCCGCCCTCGACGTGCTCACCCGACGCGAACGCGAGGTCCTCACACTGGTCGGCGCCGGCCCCTCCAACGAGGAGATCGCGGAGCGGCTGGTCATCTCCCACACCACCGCCAAGACCCACGTCAGCCGCACCATGATCAAGCCCGGAGCCCGCGACCGCGCCCAACTCGTCGTCCTGGCCCACGAGAACGGCCTCGTCGTCCCGCGTTCATCCGGCGCCCCGGGCCCGCACTGACCGAAACCGGCAACGCTGTCCGCCCCCCACGCCGCATCCGTCAGCTCACCACGACCCGGGGTCGCCGGGCCCGGCGGTCAGGCGCGTGGCCGGTAGACGGAGATGCGGAACGACGCGGTGACCCGGCACGGCTCGCCCAGCCCGGCCACGCGCGCCCGCAGCTCGTCCGCGCCGACATGCCGGGCCGTCGGGCCCATCCCCACCAGCTGCGCCACTTCCTCCGCGCCCAGGTCGAGCACATGGTCGTGCTCCTCGTGGCCCTGCTGCACGAAGCGGGCCCCCAGGGAGTGCCGCAGCCGCTCGTCCTTGGCGCCGTCCACCGACAGCAGGCCGAGCGACCGCCGCAGATCCGCGAGGTGACGCCCCGTCGGCGTCACGACGACCAGGGCACCGGCGGGCGACAGCACGCGGCGGAACTCCGGGCCGTTGCGCGGCGCGAACACGTTCAGCACCACGTCCACCGCGTCCGTCCGCACCGGCAGCGGCTGCCACACGTCCCAGCTCGCCGCCACCGCGCGCGGGTGCGCGCGCGCCGCGCGGCGCAGCGCCGGGGCCGACGTGTCCAGGCCGAGACCCGCCGTGCCGTCCGGCAGGGCGCGGAGCACGGCGGCGAGGTGGTGCCCGGTCCCGGCGCCCGCGTCCAGCAGGACGCCGCCCGGCGGGCAGAGGGCGGCCGTCCGGGCGGCCAGCGCGTCGGTCAGGGGGATGAAGTGGCCCGCGCCGAGGAAACGTTCGCGTGCCGCCACCATGTCGGCCGTGTCGGCGGTCGCGGCCGGTCTGCCGCCCGCAAGCAGCGGCGCGTAGCCCTGCCGGGCGAGGTCGAACGTGTGCCGCCGCGCGCAGCGCAGGGTGCGGCCGGTCAGCGTGAGATCCCCACCGCAGGGCGGGCAGCACAGCACACGCAGCATCCGCTGCCACGGCGGCGGCACGGGGGCGACGGGACGGGGAGGAGAGACGGGGGAGCCACTGAGGGGTACGTCGGACATGCGGGGTCCTCGGCAGCCGTGACGGCCGCGGGTCGGGATCGGTGGAACCGCTCGGGTGCGCACGCCGAGAACAGCGACGCCCTCCTTGAGGTCACGCCGCTGTTCCCGTCCTCCCCGTCAGAGGAACGTGTGCGGTCCGCCGTGGCATGCCATCCCGCCACGCTACCGCCGAGGTCAGGGGTACCGCTCGTCGGCGACCGGCTGTTCGACGGGACGGCGCCGTGTCCAGCGGTGCCACCAGTGCGTCCGGCGCGGGTAGAGCGCGTGGCTCAGGCGCCGGCCCACGATGAGGAAGCCGATCAGGGCCCCGAGCGTGTTGAGGATGACGTCGTCGATGTCGAACGCCCTGCCCTCCACGATCAGGCCCTGCGCCGACTCCACCATCACCATCACCAGCGCGGTGAACAGCGCGACCCGCAGCAGCCCCCGGATACGCGGGAAGAGGACCGGGAGCAGGAAGCCGAAGGGGACGCCGAGCAGCACGTTGCCGCCGATCTGCTGCACGGTGTCGGACCAGTCGGGCTGGTCGAGATAGGTGCGGATCGAGGCCCCGGGACGCAGGTTGGTGTGGATCAGGTCGGACGAGTCGGGCGACGGCACCAGCGTCACGCGTGCCAGCGCGACGGCGAAGGCGACCATCAGCACCAGTGCCATGGCCATCACCAGCACGCGGGCCACGGCGGCGCCGAAGGTGCGGCGCTGGAACAGGGGAACGCGCGGTGCGGGCGGCTCCTCGGGCGCGAGGGGCTCGTCCGGGTAGGTCGTGTCGGAAGGGATGTCGTCGTGTGTGGAGGGACGCGTGTCGTCGGGCGCGCCGACAGGCTCAGGGAGCCTGCCCCTGCGCACCGTGCGGAACCGCGTGACAAAGGCCATCGTTACCCCCTCGGTGGGTGGACTCCCGCACGCTCCGGCTACCCCGAGCCGCACACCGCACGCCGGAGTTCGACGCACCTGTCGGAGCCTCTTTGACGGCCAGTCAGCCCCTGGGGATTCAGCGGACGTGTCGGGCAGGTACGGACTCCGTCCGCCGCGTGGTCCCAGGGAAGCAGCGCCCTGCCGGGGGATGGACCACCCTTGAACGCGGAGGACAGCGGCCGGCCGGACCCGGGGCCCGTCTGTGGCGCGCTTGTACGGCGGCAGGCGAGGGGGAGACCCTTGCCCGCCACGGTTCCTGACAGGTGCGAGCTCGGTGCGGCCGTCCAAGTTCCCGCCGAACGGCGGGCCCGAACGGCGCCGGGCCACTTGGCCGACGCATCGCAGCGTCGCCGGTCATGGGCCAGGATGCGGTCCCAGGCGCGGTCGGCCGACCAGTGCCGTAGGCGTTCGCGGACCGTCTTCCACCACCCGTCAACGCTTCAGCACGTCACACCTCGCAGCCCCATCGCAGGCGACGGAGCGATCGACGCCCCCGACTCATCCGGCGGTCAATGCCGCCACGGCACGCCACGCTTCGCCACGAGACGACCGACGACCTACCGACCCCATGGAGACCGCCCAGCGGCCGAAGGGGCGGAGGACTTCTCCACCCCGTCGCGGCGGCAGCCGGTCCTCGCTCTGGCCGAGTCGCTCGCGCGTACGAGGACCGGGGAGACAGCGGCGGCTGGTCACTGCGACGACGCGGCAGCGTAAGGGCCGCCGTGTGCGGGTGACCCGGCGGTGCCGTGGGGGCGCGGGCAGCCCCGCGCCCCAGGTCGGCCGGCGCAGCCAGGGACGGCCGCGCCGTCACGGCCACAGCAGCGTGTGCGACCAGCCGCCCGGATCGCCGCCCGCGCCCCGGTCGTACCGCAGGCGTACATGCCCCCGGCCCTTCTCGCCCTGCCAGAACTCCACGGCGTCGGCGCGCAGCCGCCACACGGTGTGCCCGGGAGCCACCTCCTCCGGGTCCGCCTCCACCCGCCGCCGCGCCTCCGCCAGGGCCCGGCCGAAGTCGTCGGCCGACGTGAGGGGTTCGCTCTGCCGCGCCACCAGCCCGGCCGCGCGCGAGAGCGGCGAGCGGCTCAGGAACTCCCGCGCCGCCACCTCGGCCGACGCCCGCTCCACCGGTCCGCGCACCCGCACCTGCCTGCCCTGCGCCGGCCAGTAGAACGTCATGGCGGCGGCGGGCACCGCCGCGAGCTGCCGCCCCTTCGGGCTGTCCGCGTCGCTCGCGAACACCCAGCGGCCGTCCGGATCGACGTCCCGCAGCGCGACGATCCGCGCGTCCGGCAGACCGTCCCCATCCGTGGTGGACAGCGTCACCGCGCCCGCGTCCGGCACCCCGGCGTCCGCCGCCTCCGCGAGCCAGGCCGCGAACAGCGCCCGGGGCTCTGCGGGAGCGCCCGCCGGCTCGAACGGCGGCAGGTCCCGCGCCATCACGGGGTGCGCGGCCAGCAGCTCCCGTACCGCGTTCTCCGCTTCACTTCCCATGAGGCACCACCAGTCCCGACTCGTAGGCGGCGACCACGGCCTGAGCACGGCCGCGCAGCCCCAGCTTGTTCAGCACTCGGCTGACGTGCGTCTTCACCGTCTCCTCCGCGACGACCGGTTCGGTGGCGATCTCCGTGTTGGACAGCCCGCGCGCGATCAGCGCGAGGACTTCCCGTTCCCGTGCCGTCAGGCCGGTCAGGGACGGCGGCACCCGGTCGCCGCCGCGACCGGCGGGCGGGTGTGTCGCGTAATCCTCGATCAGCCGCCGGGTCACCGAGGGCGCGAGCAGCGCGTCGCCCGACGCGATCACCCGGACGGCGTGCACCAGTTCCCCGGCGGTGGCGTCCTTGAGCAGGAACCCGGACGCCCCGGCACGCAGCGCCTCGAACACGTACTCGTCCAGGTCGAAGGTCGTCAGCATCAGCACCCACGTCTGCTCGGACAGTGTGGGCAGCGATGTCCACGCCCTATCAGCAACGGCGCGACCCAGGCGTGGATGTACGCCCATCGCCAGGCCGCGAAGGGATACCGCGGCATCAGCAGGGCCGGCAGGATCGTGACGGCGCCGTACAACAGGCCGGTCGGCGGCATCGTGTCCGTCTCGGTCGGCCCCGCGAACATCATCGCGACGAGCCAGACGACAAGGATTCCCGATCGGGCCACGACGCCGAGTCATCCGCTACCCCGCTTCTCCGCACCCGCCGGACGCGGGGCCCGAGCGACCAGCGCCCACCGGAATCCATCTCCCACCGTGGCCAACAGGCCTGTCATGGTCTTCCACATGGTCACGTAGCGTATGGGTGCCACAGCCCCTGGACATCCCGCCACAGAGCCATCCTCCGCCCCTTCCCTGGCTCCACGGAGCCACGTCTCCCGCCGACGGACCCCTCGCCCGCCCCTCACGTCCCTGAGCCGGTCAGGGCCAGTTCGGCGACGACCGCCCGGTGGTCGCTGCCCTTCACGGCTGCCTCGTGCACCGACACGGCTGCGAGTCCCGGCCCGTGCAGCACGTGGTCCAGCTGTATGAGCGTCGGGTACCGGCGGCCCTCCGGCCAGGTCGGTGCCCAGCCCTGCCCCAGCTCGTCGTGGACGTCCGCCAGCCCGGCCGCCAGCAGGTCCCGCATCGGGCCGTGGTCGAGCGTGGCGTTGAAGTCGCCCAGGAACACGGTGTCCTCGCTCCCGCGCGCCGCCTCCTCCCGGAGCGCCGTCATGTCGGCGTCCCAGCGTCCCGGATCGCCCAGGGGGTAGTAGGTGTGCACGGCGACCAGCCGCACCGTCCGGCCGCCCACCTGTACATCGGCCCCTGTCTGCGGCCAGGTGGTGTCCAGCGGCAGCAGCCCGCCGTCCGACAGCGGCAGCCGGGAGTAGAGCGACGAGTCGGCCTCCGGGCGCAGCTCCCGGTAGGGCATGAGGCCGGCCATCCCCGCGCTGTCCAGGGCGCGGGCCGTCTCCGCCGACAGCTCGGCCACGGAGAGCACGTCCACCCGCTCCGTCCTGACGAGATCGACCAGCGCGGCCGGGTCCACCGCCCCCGCGTGGGCGCTGCTCGTCGCCACGCGCAGCCGGGGCGCGTCCGCCGGTATCTCCGCGCCTCCGCCCAGGAAGCGCGGCAGCAGCAGGCACAGCTCGACCACCACGAGGGCCCCCGCCACGCCGGACAGCCACCGCGCCCGCAGGGCCAGCGCCACCCCCAGTGGGACCAGACTGCCCACGGCAACCCAGGGGAACACCGCCATGACGAGGGCGAGATACGAGCCTCCGTCCAGTCCGGTCAGCCGGACCAGGACCACCGCCCCCACAAGGGCGACCGCCACAGCACACACCACCCGCGCCACCGCGCGGACCCGCGCCCGCCTTCCAGCCTCCGCCTCTTCCGGCGCCTCACCGTGTTCCACCACCACACCCACACCTTCACCCCCCTGCCGTGCACCTACCGCTCCCGATCCTCCCTCCCCGATGGCCTCCTCCACGCGACGGGCCACCTTCCGGGGGCCTGGTGGGGGAGCGCGCCGCGCCAGAACCCCGCACTCCCGTACGGTGCACCGCACGGACACCGGCCCGGCGACGCCGCCCCCACCACCTCGACCCCACTCCCTACACCCCGCCACCCCCGCCCGCGCCGACCGCGACCGGCTCGCGGCGCCCGACCGGCGGCCCGCCCCGTTCGCCGCCACCCCGGTCCACCGGGATGTCCCAGGGACCGGCACCGAGTCGTACGACCTCCGCCCGGGGATACCTGCCGTCCGCACGCGGCACCAGACCCGCGCGTTCCGCCCGTACCTCGAACAGGCCCACCGACCAGCCCAGGAGCCGCGCGGCCTCCACCGCCGTCGCGCTGGCCCCGGTCCACGCCAGCCGTTCCTCCACCACCGCGCCCACCCGCTCGCGCGGCAGCTCCTCCAGGTCCCGCACCGCGTAGACCGGATTGCCCCGGTAGCGCCCCACCGGGCGCAGCAGCCCGCGCGCGACCAGCTCCAGGACGTCCGCACGCTCCACGTCCAGCCCGCTGTGGACGGCGAGATGGCGCGCCGCGTTCACCGTGCCGACGCCCGGACGGTCGCCCACCGCGGCCCGGATCTCCTCCGCCCGTTCGGGCAGCGTCTTCGCCAGCGCCTCCGACCAGCGGCCCTCCGCCAGATCCGGCGCCGGTACCAGCCCACGCTCCCGCGCGTACGCGATCTGCCACCCCGCCAGCCCGAGCCACCTCGCCAGCTGGACCGGCCCGAACTTCCGTGCCTTCGCCATCATCCCCACCCTCTCCGAATCAGTACTGTCACTCTAAGTGACGCCACTGACAGCCGAAAATGTTTCACCAGGCGCAGGGCACGATCGCCGCCATGTCGGTCCCGACCGAGGAAACGCCCGCCTACCCCCCTGAACCGGTCGCAGCAGGAAGGGACTTGGACACCCGGTCGCAGCCGATCCACGGATCGTCCGACCGGTGCTCCGGAATGAGCCGCATCTCCTCCCGGTGCGGCTCCCGGTCGGCGTCCTGCTCCGGCAACGCCCGTGCCGGGCTGCCGAAGTAGCCGAGCCGCACGTCGCCCAGCTCCCTGCCGACACAGATCTTCCCGTTGGGGCACGTGATCTTGCCGACGACCCTCACGGACAGCACCACAGCCCTCCCCGCCGGAGCCCGTACCGAACGCGTCCGTCAGTCACGGAACAGGGAGAGGGGCACGGCCGCGGCCAGCATCGCGTAGCCCCCGGGCGTCAGATGCAGCCAGTCGCCGTCGTGGACCGTGTCCCGCAGCCGCTCCGGCCGGGCCGGGTCACGCACCGCCGCGTCGAAGTCGAGCACCGCGTCGAACCGGCCGCTGCCCCGTATCCACGCGTTGACCTCCCGCCGCGCCGCCTCCCGCAGCCCCGCCGGGTCGTCGTACGCCGCGTTGCCGCCGAACGGCGTGAGCGTTGCGCCGTACACCGCGACACCCTGCGCGTGCGCACGCGTCACGAACTGCCCGTACGCCGCCACGAGATCGGCCGTCACCGCCTCCTGCGCCGCCGCGGTCGCCGCCGCCGTCCCGATGTCGTTGACCCCCTCGAAGACGATCAGCCGCGTGACGCCGCTGCGCGCGAACACGTCGCGGTCCAGGCGCGACACGGCGCTCGGCCCGAGCCCCTCCAGGAGCACCCGGTTGCCGCCCGCGCCCTGGTTGAGGACCGCCACGTCCTCGGTGGCCCGCCGCTCCCGCAGCCGCGCGGCGAGCCGGTCGGGCCACCGGTCGTTGCCGTTGGTCGTCGAACCCCGGCCGTCCGTCAGCGAGTCGCCCAGGACGGCGGCCGCCCTGCTGCCGCGCGCCGCCCACGCCTCGACGGCGCTCAGGAAGTACCAGTGGTCCACCGGCGTCGCGCCCGGCAGGTCCTCGGCGGCGACGTGATCGCCCGCGACCAGGTGCGACGTGGTGCGCGACCCGGGATGCGAGGTCACCGACAAGGACCGTTGCCCCTCGGCGAGATGCACGGTGACGGTCAGCTCCCCACCGGGCGGCACCCGCACGTCGACCGGGTCCGACACGTACCGCGCCCCCACCGGCACGGTCACCGACGCCCGCCCGTCGAACGTCACCGGCAGCGTCGAACCCGGCACGACGGCACGCGCCCCCGCCCTGCCCCCGGCGGGCAGCGCCACCGCCACCGACGTGAGCGGCAGCGGCGCGCCGCCGAACTCGTTCGAGAACGACAGCCGCACCCGCCGCGCCCCGATCGTCAGATGAACGGTCTGCCGCAGCGTCGCGTCGGCGAGGACGCCGTCGCTGCCCGTGAACGGCGCGGGCGGCAGGTTGTGCGGCTCGGTGAGCTGCGGCATCGCCGTCCACGTGTCCACCCACCTCTCGCCGCCCGACCGCGCCGCCGCCGGCGTCGCCCCGAGGGCGGTCAGGCCCGTCACGGCGCCGGTGAGGCCGGTCAGCGCGGCGCGCCTGTTCACGCGTCCGTGCACGCGCCTGGTCACGTTGTGTCCATCCACCTGAGGAGTCCTTCGCGGTCGCGGTACGCGGTCAGTTGTCGGTGTCGGCGCCGGTCGGTACGCCGCCGGTGAGGCTCACAGCAGGTGCGCGGGGACCGCCCGCGCCATCGCCTCGTTGCCCAGGTCGTTCGGGTGCAGGTGGTCGCCGCTGTCGTAGCGGGCCGCGAGGCGGTCGGGCCGCGCGGGGTCGCGCAGCGCGGCGTCGAAGTCCACGACGGAGTCGAACGCGCCGGACGTCCTGATCCAGTCGTTCACCCGCTGCCGCACCCGCTCGTTCTCCGGTGTCCAGAAGCCCAGCGGGGTGTCGCGGAACGGCGTGATCGTCGCGCCGTGCGCCCGTACGCCCCGGGCGTGCGCCCGGGAGATCAGCTGGCGGTAGCCGTCGATCAGGTCGGAGGCGGTGACGCGCTCCGACGAGGGCGCGACGGTCCCCGGATGCCCGATGTCGTTCACCCCCAGGTGCACGACGATGTCGCGCACGCCGGGCCGCGCCAGCACGTCGCGCGTGAAGCGCCGCAGCCCGCTCTCGCCGAAGTACGCGGCGTACGCCTCCGCGTCGGAGCCCGCCGGGGGGTTCGGGTCGCGCAGCAGGCGGTTCCCGCTGATCCCCGCGTTGAGCACGGCCGTCGCGTCCCGCCCCGGCGCGGCGCGCAGCCTGCGGGCGAGGAAGTCGGTCCACCGGTGGTTGGCGTTGACGGTCGTGCCCGCCGTGATGGAGTCGCCCAGCGCGACGACGGCCGACGCGCGGTCCCCGTGCCGTGCGGCGACGCTGACGCCCGACAGGAAGTACCACGACGCCGTGACGGCGCTCGGCGTGAAGTCGGCGGCCCCCGTGACGTTCCCCTCGCCCACGAAGTTCTCCTGCCCGGCGAACGCGTTGACCGTCCCGCCCGGCGTACGCCGCGGCAGGTGCAGGCTGATCGCCAGGTCGGCGCCCGCCGGTACGCGCAACCGCACCGGATCGCTCACCACCTCGCCCCCGCCCGGCACGGCCAGCGACCCGCGCCCGCCGAACGTGAGGCGCCGGTCCGTGCCCGGCCGCACCCGCGGCCCCTCCGCTCCGTCCGCCCGCCGCGCGATCCTGGCCTCGCCCACGACGAGCGGCGCCGTGCCGAACACGTTGGTCAGCGTGACGCGCAGCGTGTCACCCGCCAGCGTCGTCCGCACGATCTGCCGCAGCGTCTGGTCCTCGAACGCGGTGCCGTCACTCGCCGGCACGGTGGTCACCGGCGACGCCCACGCCCCCACCCACTCCGTGCGCCCGCCCCACCCGGCGGCGCCCGCCGCCCCGGCGGTGGGCGCGGTGGTCAGCAGGCACAGGGCGGCGAGCAGCCCCGCCAGCGCGGCCATCACCCTGCGGCGGCGCCGGTGGGCGGCGGACCCGCGGGGACGCGGAACGGACATCTTCACGAAGGGCTCCTCAGCGTCGAGGGCGACTGCGCCCGGTCAGGCGCGGTGACCATAGGAACGGCCACCACCCGCGTCAAGAAGCCGCGTCAGCCCCACCCCACCCACCCGTACGCCCAGTCCTGCGCGCACGGACGCCCCGCCGCAGGCCCGGCCTCCCGGCCGCCCGCCACACCCGCGTACAAGCCGCGCGCACGTGTCGGACCCTGGCCGCCGTATCCCCGACGCCCGTCTGATGACCCCCGCTCCCGCCCCATGGGACCGTTCGGTGACGCGCCCGCCACACCGGAGGGAGGACAGCGTGTGCTACCCGCTCGATCCCGAACTGGCGGCCGCCGTCGCCATGATGCCGCCCGTCGACATCACCGACCTCGCCGCCGCGCGCCGCGCCCAGGCCGCCGAACTGGCCGCCGCCCTCCCCACCGCCGACACCCGGGGCGTCGCGGTGCACGAGACACACGCCCCCGGACACGACGGCGCCCCCGACGTTCCGCTACGCGTCTACCGCCCCTTCGGCGTCCCCGGCCCCCTGCCCGCGCTGTACAGCCTGCACGGTGGCGGCTTCGTCCTCGGCTCACCCGACGTCGACCACGACACCAACCTTCACTTCTGCCGCGCGCTCCCCGCCGTCGTCGTCTCCGCCGACTACCGCCTCGCGCCCGAACACCCCTACCCGGCCGCCCTGCACGACGCCTACACCGGCCTGCGCTGGACCGCCGCCCACGCCGCCCAGCTCTCCGCCGACCCCGGCCGGATCGGCGTGTGGGGCGACAGCGCGGGCGGCGGACTCGCCGCCGCCATCGCCCTGCTGGCCAGGGACGAGGGCGGCCCGCCCATCCGCCACCTACACCTGCACAGCCCCGCCCTCGACGACCGCCTCGCCACCCCGAGCGCCGTCCGCTTCACAGACACCCCGGTCTGGCACCGCCGCAACGCGCAGCTCAGCTGGGACGCCTACCTCGGCCCCGGTGTCCCCGGCACACCCGGCGTCCCCGCCTACGCCGCTCCCGCCCGTGCGACCGAACTGCGCGGGCTGCCCCCCACGTTCATCGCCGTCATGGAGTTCGACCCGCTGCGGGACGAAGGCGTCGCATTCGCCGCCGGACTGCAAGCGGCGGGCGTACCCGTCGAACTGCGCCGCTACCCGGGAACGTTCCACGGCAGCGCCGCCGTGACCCACTCCGCGATCGCCCAGCGCGTCACCTCCGAGGCCGTGACCGCTCTGCGCACCGGACTCGCGCCGTGACCGCCCGTCACCCCGCGGCCGACAGCCGCCACGCGTACAGCGCCAACTGCGCCCGCAGCAGCCCGCCCGGCTCACGCAGCCGCCACCCCAGCGCCCCCTCCACCACCGCCAGCCGCGCCGCCACCGAGCTGTGGTGCAGATGCAGCGCTGTCGCCGCCCGCCGCAACGACCCCGTACGGCAGAACGCGGCGAGCGCCTCCACCCCGAGCGCCCCGCCGTCCCCTTCCGCCAGTTCGGCCAGGGCCCGCACCCCGGGCTCGGCCCGCAGCCGCGCGGCCGACACCTCGGCGAGCAGCGCCAGCGGCCCCAGCTCCGCGTGGTCCACGACCACTTCGTCCACGCCCCCGCCCGGCACCGCGAACCGCAGCGCCGCCCGCGCCTGCCCCCACGACACCCCCGCGTGCACCGGCGCCACCAGACCGCCGACCCCCACCCGCACGTCCTGCTTACGCCCCACCCCGGGCGCCAGCGCACGGGCACGTTCCCCCGCCGCCTCTCGCAACCCGCCCGCCGGTGACTCCCCGCCCCCCTGCGGCTGCACAAGGGCCGCAGCCAGCGCGCCAACGTTGGCCACCCGTACCGTCGCCGGTGCACCGCCGCGCGCCAGCAGCGACACCGCCACCAGACCCGCGTCCGCCCCCGACGCGTCCGCCACCGCGACCACCCGCAGCGGCAGCGTCGGGTGCACCCCCAGCAGCCGCAGCGCCCGCGCCCGGTCCTCCACGGCCTCACGCTCCGACAGGACCAGCTCCACCAGCGCCGGGTCCGCCGCCTGCGGCGACGCGCCCCCGCGCCCCGGGCCCATCCGCGCCGCGATGGCCATCCACTCCAGGACCAGCGCGTCGAACGGGCCGGACCCGCCGTCCCGTTCCAGCCAGACCCGCCCGGCCGGGCGCAGCTCCACGCTGTCGGAGACACGGCCTGGCACGCCGGGGAGGGCGACCCCGTCGGGAGCGAACCGGGCCGTACGGCCGTCCGCCGTCTCGGCCCCGGCGGGGCACTGCGCCAGCCCCGCCGTCGAACGCACCAGCACCACAGGATCGACCGCGCCGCCGCTCAGCAGCGCCTGGTAGTGGGCGATGACCCGCACCGCGGCGGCGGCGTCCGCGTCGAGTGAGGACAGCCGCAGCAGCAGACCCTTCACAGCCCGCAGTCTAGAAAGGGCACCGAGATGTCCACCAGAGCCGCGTCACCCCCGTCCGACACGCCCCGCACCCGCCTGCGCAGGCTGTGCGCCGCGCTGCTGGCCGGGGTGCTTCCTCTGTTCGCCGCACTGCTGGTGAACGCGCCCTCCGCGTCCGCCGCCGGCCTGACCGAGGTGACCAGCTTCGGCGCCAACCCGAGCAACCTGCGTATGCACCTCTACGTGCCGGACACCGTCCAGGACGAACCGCCGGTCCTGGTCGCCGTGCACTACTGCACCGGCACCGGTCCGGCGTTCTACTCGGGCACCGAGTTCGCCTCGCTCGCCGACCGCTACGGATTCGTCGTCATCTACCCGTCGGCCACCCGCAGCGGGCAGTGCTTCGACGTCTCCTCCCCGCAGGCACTGCGGCGCGACGGCGGCAGTGACCCGGTGGGCATCGTGTCCATGGTCAGGTACGTGCAGAACACCCTGGGCACCGACCCCGACCGCGTGTACGTCACCGGCGCGTCGTCCGGCGCGATGATGACGAACGTGCTGCTCGGCGACTACCCGGACGTGTTCAAGGCCGGCGCCGCGTTCATGGGCGTCCCCTTCGGCTGCTTCGCCACCACGGACGGCTCCGGCTGGAACAGCGCCTGCGCCAACGGCCAGGTGACGCGCACCCCGCAGCAGTGGGGCGACCTCGTACGCGCCGCCTACCCCGGCTACAACGGTCCGCGCCCGCGCATGCAGGTATGGCACGGCACCACCGACACCACACTGCGGTACCCGAACTTCGCCGAGGAGATCAAGCAGTGGACCAATGTGCACGGCGTCAGCCAGACGCCGTCGCTGACGGACAGCCCGCAGCCGTCCTGGACCCGTACGCGCTACGGCGGCACGGGTGACCAGGCGCCCGTGGAGGCGATCAGCGTCAACGGCGTGGGCCACTCGCTGCCCACCGGCGGCATGGCCGCGCGGGCCATCACCTTCTTCGGCCTCGACGACCCCACCGACCCGGGCGGCCCCGGTGACCCGGGCGACCCCGAAGACCCGCCCGGCGACGCCGACTGCGCGGTGACAGTCACCACCAACACGTGGAACACCGGCCTGACCGGCTCCCTCACCCTCACCAACACCGGCACCACCTCGGTCAACGGCTGGACGCTGACCTTCTCCCTCCCGGCGGGCCAGACCATCACCTCGGGCTGGAACGCCACCTTCACCGCCACCGGCGGAACCGTCAGCGCGCGCAACGTCGCCTACAACGCGGCCATCGCCCCAGGCGCCAGCGTGGGCATCGGCTACCAGGCCACCCACACCGGCAACAGCGCAGGCCCGACGAACCTCGCCCTCAACGGCTCCCCCTGCACCTGATCCGCCCGCCCGCCCCGGCCCCACGCCGGGGCGGGCACCCGCGATCCCTACGCGGCCCCGCCCCGCCGCGGCGTACCACCCGGCGCCGCCAGGGCCGTGAGCGCGCCCGCCAGGGCCAGGACCCCGGCGACGGTGAACGCGAGGCCGTAGCCCGACGCGTACGCGTGCGGACCGGGCACGCCACCCTCCGCGAGGCCGGTGACGCGGGCGGCGGCCACGGCCGCGAGCACCGCGAGGCCGACCGCGCCGCCCAGCTGGCGCGCCGCGTTGAGCAGCCCGGACGCCAGCCCGGCCCGCCGGGCGGGCACCCCGGCCACACCGGCGATGGCGGTGGCGGACATCGAGATCCCCTGGCCCACACCGAGCGCCAGCGTCGGACCGAGCACGCCGCCGGCGAAGGACGACCCCTCGGTGAGCCTCCCGAGCCAGAACAGGCCGCCGGCACTGAGGACCATCCCCAGCACCAGCGTCGTACGGGGCCCCACCGCCCGGATCAGCGGCGCGCAGAACTGGGCGGCCACCATGATCGCCACAGCGAGCGGCAGATAGGCGAAGCCGGTGCGCAGCGGGCTGTAGTCGCGCACCTGGCTGAGGTAGAGCGTGAGGAAGTAGAACGTGCCGAACAGCGCGGCGCCACTGGTGAGCGCCACGACGTTCGCCGCACTCACCGAGCGGGACTTGAAGACGTCGAGCGGCAGCAGGGGACTGGGCGCCCAGCGGTGCTCGATCAGCAGGAACAGCGCGAGCAGCACCACGCCCGCCACCAGCGGCCCGAGCGATGCGGCGGACGTCCAGCCCTTGGGCCCGCCCTGCACGATCCCCAGCACGGCGAGCAGGACAGCGGCCGTGACGGTGACGGCCCCCAGCAGGTCGAGTTCACGCACCGTGCCGTGGTGGTGCCGCAGTTCGGTCACCACCCACGCGGCCCCGGCCAGCAGCACGAGCCCCACCGGCACGTTGACGAAGAAGATCCACCGCCACGACAGCGCGTCCGTGAGGACACCCCCGGCCAGCGCGCCGAACGCACCACCCGCCCCGGACACGGCACCCCACGCACCGAACGCCCTGTGGCGGCTGCGCACATCGGTGAAGCTCGTCCCCAGCACGGCCAGGGTCGTCGGCGCGATCACAGCGGCGGCGAGCCCCTGCACGGCACGGGCCGCGATCAGGACGCCCGCGCTGGGCGCGACACCAGCGGCGAGGCTGGCGACGGTGAACACCAGGACCCCGGCGAGCAGCACGCGCCGCCGCCCGAAGAAGTCGGCGACCCGCCCGCCCAGCAGCAGGAAGCCCGCGAACGCGACGGTGTACGCGTTGACGATCCACTGGAGGCTGTCGGCGGTGAAGCCGAGCCCGGACTCCCGCATGCTGGGCAGCGCGACGTTGACGACGGCGACGCTGGACGTCACCAGGAACTGCGCCAGGCAGCAGACGGCCAGCACGACACCCAGCCGCGCCCCCAGTCCGGGCGGGGCGGAGGCGGTCGGCTGCGTCAGTTCGGTACTCATGGGAACGGGAACCTCTCGGAACGGTGTGTCAGACGCCCGCAGCGCTGCGCAGCAGGGCGAGCAGGGAATCGGCCGACTCGGCGCCGGACACGGCGTACCGCCCGTCCACGACGAACGACGGCACGCCCGACAGGCCCAACCCGGCGGCCCGCGCCTCGTCCTCACGGACCTCCCGCGTACGGTCGTCCGACGCCAGCAGGGCACGCGCCGCGTCCTCCGCGAGCCCCACCTCGCCCGCGAGCCGCACGAGCGTGGCGTGGTCGGACAACAGCGCGCCTTCACGGGTGTACGCGCGCATCAGGCGTTCCTGCACGGCGTCGGCGAGCCCGTGGTCGGCGGCGAGATGAAGCAGCCTGTGGGCATCCAGGGTGTTGACCGGCCGCGCGCGCTCCAGGTCGTACTCAAGCCCCTCGTCCGCCGCGGCCCGCGAGACATGCGCGAGCAACTGCGCGGCCCGCTCCGGCGGAATCCCCTGCCGCCGCAGCATGCGCTGCGCGATGGTCTCGTCAACACCACCAGGCGTAGCGGGGTCCAACTCATAACTACGCCACCGCACCCGCACGGCATCACGCCACTCGAACCGCTCCAGGGCCCCAGCGAGCCGCCGCTTGCCGATGTAGCACCACAGGCAGATCAGATCCGACCACACTTCAAGACTGATGTCTGTCACCCGCCCCACCGTAGGCAGGAAACTTACCCTCGGTAAGTCCCCACCTGAAGGTAAGCCCACAACCCCCGTGTACGACTCCAGCCCAAGCCCACACACCCCCACCTCACCGTGACACACACCACACCGCCCACAGGGCCCCGCACGACACGTGAGAGAGCGTCATGTAGCCGGACAGCCGGCTTCAGCAAGAGCCACCACAAGAACCCGCCGGGCACACACGAACGAGAGGCCCCGCCGACCGGAGTCGGCGGGGCCTCTCGTGTGCCGTTCTACCTGGTGTAGCGAACGGGCTTCAGCTGTGGACCTGAGGGGATTTGAACCCCTGACCCCCTCGTTGCGAACGAGATGCGCTACCAGGCTGCGCTACAGGCCCTTGCTGCGTGGAAAACTCTACAGCACTCCCGCGTCGGGCCGAAATCCGTCATTCGCCGGAGGCCCGGCGGTGGTCGTCGTCCGCGTACTGGTCGAAGAGCGGGGTCCGCTGGGGGCCCGGTGGCTGGGCCTTGGGCGGCGCGGCGGCCGGTGTGCCCGCCGTGGTCGAGCGGGCGGCGCTCCAGGTGTCCGGGGCGTCCATGTCGACGCCGCGCGCCGTACGGGGCGCCACCGGCGCGTTCACGTACGTCGGCAGCGGGACCGGCGCCGGGTCCCAGCTCTGCTGCTCCTCGGCCGCCACGGTGGCCGCCGCGCGGCGCTGCTGGTCCACCCACTCCGCGTGGTCCGTCTGCTCGACGATCGCCTTCGACGGCTTCTCCGGCCGCGCCTGAGCGCTCGCCTGCGTGCGCTGCCGCAGCCGCCGCGCGGCCTCCTCGGCGCGCCTGCGGTCCACGGCGACCGCGTAACGCCGCCGCTCCTGCCTGCGGACGTGCACGATGTACGCGGCCAGCAGGACGGCCGGGATGCACGGCACCCACAGGTAGCCGCCGCCCGACAGCGCGTAGATCCCGCCGAGCGTGAAGGCGGCGAAGAGCACCATCGTCGTACGGCGCCGGCGCGCCAGGACGGTCGCGCGGGCCTGGACGGCGCCGGGCGCGGGTGTCGGCTCGGGCGGTTCGGCCACGGGCTCGGCGAACGAGCGGAGGTCCGCCGACGGGATGGCGGGGAGGGACGGGTCGGTCGCGGGTACGGCGGCGTCCCGGGGGGCGCCCGGTGCGTCGTCGCCGGTGCCGACCGCGGTGTCCACGCCCGTCGCGGGGGCGCGTCTGCCGCGTGTCAGCAGCCGGATGGCGGTGCTGAAGCGTTCCGTCGGGCGGGCCTCGTTCAGCTCGTCCTGCCTGCGGAGCCACATCGGCACGAGGTACGCGGCCCAGGCGCCGACGATCACTGCGAAGATGAGGCCACTGCTGCTCACGGTGACACCGTAGAGGGGTTCCCCCGGGTGGAGCGGCTAAATAGGACGGTGTGTCGCACGATCAGGCCGTCATCTCGGGTGTTTCTTCGGATTGTTATCAACCATGACTCGAATGGGGTCTTTAATTCGAACGCGTGTTTTATTTCTGAGGGGCGTTGCGGCTTTCGCGCCACCGGTTGAGCAATCCGTCCTGCACCTCGTCCGCCGTCAGTGCGAAGACCAGGTGGTCGCGCCACGCGCCGTCGATGTGGAGATAGCGGGGCCGGACGCCCTCGGGGCGGAAGCCGAGTTTCTCGACGACGCGGCGGCTCGGCCCGTTCTCCGGGCGGATGCAGATCTCCACGCGGTGCAGCCCGAGGTGGCGGAAGCAGTGGTCCGTCGCCAGCGCGACCGCCGTCGGCATGACACCGCGCCCGGCGACGGCACGGTCGATCCAGTACCCGATGTGGCCGGAACACATCGATCCCCAGGTGATGCCCGCGACCGTGAGCTGACCGACGAGCCGACCGTCGTACGTCACGATGAACGGCAGCATCCGTCCCGCCTGCGCCTCCGCCCGCAAATGACGCACCATCTGCCGGAACGTCGGCCTGCGCGGCGGCAGATGTCCGGGCGGCGCCGGCGGGATGGTGGCCTCCCACGGGCGTAGCCACTCGCGGTTGCGCTGGTTGACCTCGCGCCAGGCCGTCTGGTCGCGCAGCCTGATGGGGCGCAGGCCGACCGGTCCGTCCGCGAGCTGCACGGGCCAGAAGTGCGCGTTCACGGCCGTGGCCGGTGGTCGCCGCCGCGCAACTGGTCCACCGCGTGCCGCAGTATCGGGCGCAGCACGGCGAGGCCGTCGCGTACCCCGCCCGTGGAGCCGGGGAGGTTGACGATCAGGGTGCCGCCCGCCACGCCCGCCAGTCCGCGGGACAGCGCGGCGGTCGGGACGGCGGCCGCCCCGGCGGCGCGGATGGCCTCGGGGATGCCGGGGACCTCGCGGTCCAGCACGGCGCGGGTCATCTCGGGTGTGCGGTCGGTGGGGGAGATGCCGGTGCCGCCTGTGGTGAGGACGATGTCGTACCCCTCGGCGACGGCGGCGCGCAGGGCGTCGGCGACGGGTTCGCCGTCCGCGACG
This sequence comes from Streptomyces sp. MS19, assembly GCF_047200595.1. Classification (NCBI taxonomy): domain Bacteria; kingdom Bacillati; phylum Actinomycetota; class Actinomycetes; order Kitasatosporales; family Streptomycetaceae; genus Streptomyces; species Streptomyces sp. MS19. The sequence continues at coordinate 64,803 of NZ_JBJZOH010000018.1, forward strand.
ACGCGGGGCCCGTCGGTGGCGAAGCCCAGCTCGGTGAGGGCCGCCACGAGCAGCGGGCCGCCCGTGTCCGCGTACACGCCCGCGGCGGCGCGGTTGGAGGCGGTGAGGGCGAGCGCGCGGTAGGCGGTCATCGGGCGCGGCTCCAGTCCCCGGACGTGCCGCCGGACTTCTCCTCGACGCGGATGTCGGTGATCACGGCGGCCTTGTCGACGGCCTTCACCATGTCCACGAGGGTCAGCGCGGCGACGCCCACGGCGGTCAGCGCCTCCATCTCGACGCCGGTACGTCCCGTGGTGCGGACCGTGGCGGAGATCTCGACGGCGGTGTCCGTCACCTCAAGGTCCACGGTCACGCCGGAGACGGGCAGTGGATGGCACAGGGGGATCAGGTCCGGGGTGCGCTTGGCCCCCATGATTCCGGCGATGCGGGCGGTGGCCAGTGCGTCGCCCTTGGGAACGCCCTCCCCGCGCAGCAGTTCCACCACCTCGGGCGCCACCAGGACGCGACCGGTGGCGCGTGCGGTGCGGTCCGTGACGTCCTTGCCGGTCACGTCCACCATCCGGGCGGCTCCCGAGCCGTCGAGATGGGTGAGATGGGGGGTGTTCATGAGCAGTAACGGTACCCCTCTGCTCAGTTCAGCAGCAGCACCGTCAGCTCGGCACCGGCGGCCACGCGTGACACGTCCTCCGGGATCTCGATCAGCGCGTCCGCGCGGGCGAGGGCGGCCACGAGGTGCGAGCCACTGCCGCCGACGGGGCGTACGGTGCCCAGTCGTTCGCCCGCAGCGGGGGCGGTGTACGCGCCGCGCAGGAACTGGCGTCTGCCGGACGGCGACTCCAGCGTCCCGTCCGCCACGAGGCGCGCCGTGGTGCGCGGCCGGTGCAGGGCGTCGGGGGTGTGCCCGGCCATGGCGCGCAGCGCGGGGCGCACGAACAGCTCGAACGACACATAGGCGCTCACCGGGTTTCCCGGCAGGGCGAACAGCGGTACGCGGCCGGGCCCCAGCAGACCGAACCCCTGGGGCTTGCCCGGCTGCATGGCGAGGCGCCGGAAATCGACGGAGCCGGTGAGCGCCTCCTTCACCACGTCGTACGCGCCCACGCTGACGCCCCCACTGGTGACGACCGCGTCCGCGCGGGCCAGCTGGTCGTCGAGGGCCGCGCGCAGCGACGCCGGGTCGTCGGCGACGGCGGTGGCGCGGAAGGCGACGGCGCCCGCGTCCTGGGCGGCGGCCGTGAGGAGGTAGCTGTTCGAGTCGTGGATCTGTCCCGGCTCCAGGGGCCGGCCCGGCGGGACGAGTTCGCTGCCGGTGGACAGGACGACGACGCGCGGGCGCGGCCGTACGGCGGCGGTGGCGTGTCCTGTGGCGACGAGCAGGCCGAGCTGCGGCGGTCCGAGGACCGTGCCCGCGGTGAGCGCGACGGTGCCGGGGCGCGCGTCGCTGCCGCGCGCCCGGATGTGCTGCCCGGCGTGCGCCGGGCGCAGGACGCGGACCTCGGGGCCGCCGGTGGACGGCATCGCGTCGGCGGGGCCGCCGCCGAGCCCGCCGTCGGTCCACTCCACGGGGACCACGGCCTGGGCGCCCGGCGGCAGCGGCGCGCCGGTCATGATGCGCGCCGCCTGGCCAGGCCCCACGGCGGCGGGCGCGCCGTGTCCCGCGGCGATGTCCCCCACGACGGTGAGGACGGCCGGGTAGTCCGCGCTCGCGCCCTCGACGTCGGCGGTCCGCACCGCGTACCCGTCCATCGAGCTGTTGTCGAACGGGGGCAGCGGCGCGGGCACCGGCACGTCGTCGGCGAGGACGCAGCCGTGGGCGTCGAGGAGCGGGAGGGCGAGCGGCTCCAGGGGCCGGACGGCCGCCAGGATGTCGTTCAGGTGCTCTTCGACGGACCAGGTGTCAGTCAAGACCGGGCATCTCCTCGGCGACGTAGCCGCGCAGCCAGGACCTGAAGCCGGGGCCGAGGTCGGGGCGTTCGCAGGCGAGACGGACGATGGCCCGAAGATAGTCGCTCCGGTCGCCGGTGTCGTAGCGGCGTCCCTTGAAGACGACGCCGTGGACCGGGCCGCCGAGGGCGGAGTCGCCGGTCATCGCCTGGAGTGCGTCGGTCAGCTGGAGTTCGCCGCCGCGTCCCGGCGGGGTCTTGGCCAGGACCTCGAAGACGCCGGGGTGCAGGACGTAGCGGCCGATGACCGCGAGGTTGCTGGGGGCGTCGGCGGTGTCGGGCTTTTCGACCAGGCCGGTGACGCGCATGACGCGGTCGGTGATGGGCTCGACGGCGGCGCAGCCGTAGAGGTGGATGTTCTCCGGGTCGACCTCCATGAGCGCGATGACGCTGCCGCCGTGCTCGGCCTGGCAGTCGATCATCATTGTCAGCAGGGGGTCGCGGGGGTCGATCAGGTCGTCGCCGAGGAGGACGGCGAACGGCTGGTCGCCGACGTGCGGTGCGGCGCACTGGATGGCGTGGCCGAGGCCCTTCGGGTCGCCCTGGCGGACGTAGTGCATGGTGGCGAGCGTGGTGGACGCCTGGACGCGGGAGAGGCGTTCGTCGTCGCCCTTGCGGCGGAGGGCGTCCTCCAGCTCGTAATTGCGGTCGAAGTGGTCCTCAAGGGGCCGCTTGTTGCGCCCCGTGATCATGAGCACGTCGGTCAGACCGGCCGCCGTCGCCTCCTCCACCACATACTGGATGGCCGGCTGGTCGACGACCGGCAGCATTTCCTTGGGAGTGGCCTTGGTGGCGGGGAGAAACCGTGTGCCGAGCCCGGCGGCGGGAATGACAGCCTTGCTGATCCGGGGGCGTGGTGACGTCATGCCGGTCACTTTATCCATCTAGTGTGCGTGGACCGAGTACTTTGCGGATGAACGTCGCGTTATGAGCGGGTTTGGGCGGCATCTGATTGCGTGGAAATCGGGACCGTGTGTGAAGGGAGCGGGTGGGGATCATGGAGGAGAGGGCCCTGCTGAAACGGGAGGTCAGGCGGGATCTGCTCGCCGTGCGCGCCGCGATGGCGGACGACGAGATCGCCCAGGCGGCCCGCGCGCTGGCGCGGCGTGTCCTCGAACTGCCCGAGGTGTCGGGCGCGTCCACGGTCGCCGCGTACGTGTCGGTCGGCAGCGAGCCGGGCACGGCGGAGCTGCTCACCGGGCTCGCCGGGCGCGGCGTGCGCGTCCTGCTGCCGGTGCTGCTGCCGGACGACGACCTCGACTGGGCCGTGTACGAGGGCCGCGACCGGCTCGTGGAGGCCGAGCACGCCGGGCGCATCCGGCTGCTCCAGCCGGGCGGCCCGCGCCTGGGCCCCGACGCCGTGACCCGCGCGGACACCGTCCTGCTGCCCGGTCTGGCGGTGGACCGGCGCGGCGTCCGCATGGGCCGTGGCGGCGGCAGCTTCGACCGGGCGCTCGCCCGCCTGGCGGCGGCGGGCACACGTCCGGCGCTCGTGGCCCTGGTGTACGGGCACGAGGTGGTCGCCGAGCTGCCGCGTGAACCGCACGACCAGCTCGTCCACGCGGCGGTCACCCCGGAGGAGGTCTTCCGCTTCCCCGGCGGGCGGTCCGGGGACGGCGCGGCGGGCTGAACCGCCGGGGCGCTCACCGGGGGAACGGGCGGGCCCGCCCCCCGGTTCCCGGCATGTCACTCCCCGCCGGGGACCAGCTCCAGTGTGTGCGCGGACCGCTCGCCCACCGCGTCCCGCCCGTACGCCCACGGCAGGTACTCGCCGCGCGCCCACAGCTCGGTCTGGTCGGTGTAGTTGTCGTGGTACGCGTGCCCCGAGGCGCCCGTCAGGTTGATCCACAGGGACTCGTCGAAGTCGTCCAGGCTGACGATCATCCGCATGGACGGCACCCAGGTGATGTCGTAGCCGCCCGCCGCGTTCCAGCCGCTGGCGTCCACCGCGTCGGTGCCGCCGGAGAGGTTCCACGGGCCGCGGTTGAGCAGCCACTGCACCGGGCCCGGACCCTCCGTGCCGAGCGTCTGGTTGTTCAGCATCAGGCGGTGCAGCCGGCCCCAGCTCCACGTGCTGACGTCCTTGCCCAGCTCGGCGGTCAGCTCCCAGCGTGCGTCGCGCAGGGCGCGGGCGAGGAGCTCGTCGCGGTTCTCCGCGGCGGGCTGGTCGGCGGTCGCGGGAGCGGACCACCAGGCGTTGTCGGGGTCCTCCAGCAGGCCGTGCACGACCTGGAACCACCGGTCGCCGCCGTCCGGCTGCGCGGTCTCGGGCGACCGCTCGCCGCACTCGACGACCGTCCGCGGACGGCCCGTCAGGTCGTCGAGCGGCTGTGACTCGTCGGCCGGGGTGACGCGCAGGCACTGGTCCTCGACGCGCAGCTCCTTCGGCAGCTTCTCGCCGAAGGCCAGGTTGAGCAGGTTGCGCCACACGGCGTTGAAGTACGCGGCGCCGGGGGAGTCCGCGTCCTGGCTGAAGTCCCAGCCCTCCAGCAGCTCCTGCGCCTCGCGCACGTACGGGTCCGACACCTCGATGTCGAGGAGGTAGGGGACGAGCTCCTCCGCCATCGCGTTCTGGTTGTCGAGCTGGATCTCCTGCATGTCGCCGAGGGAGACCTTGCCGCCGTCGGCGATCTTCTCCGCGATCAGCTCGCCGATGCGGTTGCTGCGCGTGCCGTAGCTCCAGTCCTCGGTGAGGAAGACGTCGTTCGCGTCGTCGGCGGGGTCGATGACGGCCTGGTTGGCGGTGACGATGTAGCCGCGCTCGGGGTTCATCTCCCAGGGGAGGTCTTCCTGCGGGACGTACTCGTCGCGCCAGTCGTACGCGGAGTCCCAGCCGGGCGCCGGGTAGCGGCCGTCGCCCCGGCCGCGTACGGGGATGTCGCCCGGGGCCTGGTAGCCGATGTTGTCCGCGGTGTCGGCGTAGATCATGTTCTGGGAGGGAGCGGCGAAGTCGCGGGCTGCGGCGCGGAAGTCCTCGAAGTCGGTCGCGCGGTCGAGCGCGAAGACGGCGTCCATCGTGTGGGACGGCCGCAGCGCGGTCCAGGTGAGGGAGACGGCGTACCCGTCGCCGCGGTCGGGGCCGGACTCGTCGACCGGCGCGCTGTCGCCCACCTGGGCCAGCTCGTCGAGGCGGTCGGAGATGATCGGCCCGTTCTCCGTGGACCTGATCGTGATCTCGCGCGACTCGCCGCCCGCCACCTTCAGCGTCTCGGAGCGCGTCTCGTACGGGACCTGCTCGCCGTCGCGCAGATAGTTGCCGTCGCTGAGCTTCTCCAGACGCAGATCGGTCACGTCCGCGCCCAGATTGGTCATGCCCCAGGCGATCGACTGATTGTGGCCGATGATCACACCGGGCATGCCGGAGAACGTGAAACCGGACACGTCGTACGGGCACTCCGCGCTCAGCTCGGTGCAGTGCAGGCCCATCTGGTACCAGATGCCGGGCAGTGACGGCGAGAGGTGCGGGTCGTTCGCCAGCAGGGGCGCGCCGGTCGTCGTGTACGTGCCCGAGACGACCCACGAGTTCGAGCCGATGCCGCTGCCCTCGGGGCCGAGCAGGCCGGGCAGGTCGCTCAGCGTCTGCGACAGCGCGCCCAGCTGCGTCGACGCGCCTTCGAGTGCCTCCTCCGCGCCCATGGTGCCCACCTCGCCGTCCAGGGGCGGGAACTCCCCGGTGTTGTCGCCCGGCTCGGAGACGATCGGCGTGGCGGTGTCGTACGGGTAGTCCGGGTACAGGTCCTCGATTTCCTCGGGGGAGAGCCGCTGGCCCATCAGCGCCCGGTCGATCTCGTCCTGCATGTTGCCGCGCAGGTCCCACGCCATGGCCTTGAGCCAGGCGATGGAGTCCACGGGGGTCCACGCCTCCGGCTCGTAGTCGTTCACGAAACCCAGCGCGGCGTACTCCACGGACAGCTCCGCCCCGCTGTGCGTCGCCAGGTAGCCGTTGACGCCCGACGAGAACGCCTCCAGGTACGCCCGGGTGTCCTCGGACAGCTCCTGGTCCCACTCCTGCTGCGCGATCGCGTGCCAGCCGAGGGTGCGCAGGAAAGCGTCGGTCTCCAGCTGGTCCTCGCCGAACATCTCCGACAGCCGCCCGGCGGTCATGTGGCGCCGCACATCCATCTCGTAGAACCGGTCCTGCGCCTGGACGTACCCCTGCGCGCGGAACAGGTCCTCCGGGGTGCTCGCGTAGATCTGCGGGATGCCGTTCGCGTCGCGCTCCACGGTGACCGGCGCGGACAGTCCGTCGAGCGCGAGTTCCCCCGAGACCTGCGGGTAGGAGGCTCGCACGGTACTGACACTCCAGTAGGCGCCGTAGCCGAGACCGGCCAGGAGCATGACGACGAGCGCGATCACGAGCAGACGACCGCGTCGCCTGGGCTTCTTGGCGGGCATTTCTGTCCTTCGCAGGGCAGCTGAGCGATGGGAAGCAACCATAGACATACGGCCACTGAGGTGAGCCTACGGGGAGTCAGCCGCCCGGATCGCCGCGATCATATGATGGTAAATTCGCGGCACATGGCGCGAATTACCCCATATCCCCGCTGTCAGCGCTCCGAGGAGAGGACCCGCCCCTGACCGTCGACCGCCTCAACGAACTGCTGCTGGCCGCCACCCTCGTCCTGCTGGTCGCCGTCGCCGCCGTGCGCCTCACGTCCCGCAGCGGCCTCCCGTCGCTGCTGCTCTACCTGGCGATCGGCGTCGCCCTCGGCTCCGACGGCATCGGCATCGAGTTCAGCGACGTCGAGCTGACCCAGCTGATCGGCTACGCCGCCCTCGTCGTCATCCTCGCCGAGGGCGGCCTCGGCACGCGCTGGCGGGACATCAGGCCCACCCTCCCCGTCGCCGCCGTCCTCGCGACCGCGGGCGTCGGCGTCAGCGTCGGGATCACCGCCGCCGCGGCGCACTACCTCGTGGGACTCGGCTGGCAGTCGGCGCTCGTGATGGGCGCCGTCGTCTCCTCGACGGACGCCGCGGCCATCTTCTCCGTACTGCGCCGCGTACCCCTCCCCAGAAGGCTGTCCGGCGTGCTGGAGGCGGAATCCGGGTTCAACGACGCCCCGGTCGTCATCCTGGTGGTCGGCTTCTCCGAACTGGGCTCCCACAGCACCGCGGAGCAGTGGTACGTCCTCCCGGCCGAGATCGTGACCGAGCTGGCCATCGGACTGGCCGTGGGCCTCCTCGTCGGCAAGGCCGGTGCCTACGGACTGCGGGCCGTCGCGCTGCCCGCCGCCGGCCTGTACCCGATCGCCGTGCTCTCACTGACCGTCCTCGCCTACGCGTCGGCTGCCCTGCTCCACGGCAGCGGCTTCCTGGCCGTCTACGTCTGCGCCGTGCTCCTGGGGAACGCGGGCCTGCCCCACAGGCCCGCCACGCGGGGGTTCGCGGACGCGGTGGCGTGGCTGGCGCAGATCGGGCTCTTCGTCCTGCTGGGCCTGCTGGTGAATCCGGACACCCTCGGGGACGACCTCGTGCCCGCGCTGATCGTGGGAGGCGTCCTCACCCTGCTCGCCCGCCCGCTGTCCGTGCTGCTGTGCCTCCTGCCCTTCCGCCGCCCCTGGCGCGAGCAGGTGCTCCTGTCATGGGCCGGACTGCGCGGCGCGGTGCCCATCGTGCTGGCGACCATCCCCGTCGTCGCGGACGTGCCCGACAGCGACAGGATCTTCAGCGTCGTCTTCGTCCTGGTCGTCGTCTTCACGCTGCTCCAGGGGCCGACACTGCCCTGGGTCGCCCGGCGGCTGCGGCTGGGGGACGGCGAGAAGACCGTGGACGTGGACATCGAGTCCGCCCCGCTGGAACGGCTGCGCGGCCACCTCCTCTCGGTCACGATCCCGCAGCGATCCCGCATGCACGGCGTGGAGGTCGCCGAACTGCGGCTGCCGCCCCAGGCCGCCGTCACGCTGGTGGTGCGCGACGGCCGCAGCTTCGTCCCCGGTCAGGACACCGTGCTGCGCCATGGGGACGAACTGCTGGTCGTGGCGACGGACGCCGTCCGTGACGCCGTGGAACGCCGCCTGATCGCGGTGGGGCGCGGCGGCAAACTGGCGGGCTGGCTGTCCGCCCCTGACGCCGTCGCACCCCCGCCGCGCAGCGAGTGACGGCACCGGCGGGGAGCCGCGCGGAGGGGCGGCAGTGGACTTGGAGGGCCGGAATGTTGCACGATGGAGAGTGGTTAGCACTCCAGAGGGATGAGTGCCAGGAGGATGAACGTGCCGACGTATCAGTATCAGTGCACCGCGTGCAACGAGGGTCTCGAAGTGGTGCAGAAGTTCACCGACGACGCCCTGACGGTGTGCCCCTCGTGCCAGGGGCGGCTGAAGAAGGTCTTCTCCGCCGTCGGTATCGTTTTCAAGGGCTCCGGCTTCTACCGCAACGACAGCCGTAACGCGACGTCGTCCAGCAGCCCGGCCCCGTCGTCGTCGGCGAAGGCCGACAAGGCCGAGAAGAAGGCTGACTCCGCGGGCGGCTCGTCGTCCGCCTCGGGCGGCTCCGGCTCGTCCGGGTCGTCGTCCTCGTCCTCGACCGCCCCGAGCGCGGGCAGCGCGGCCTCCGCCGCATGAGCCTGCCCGCGGCCGACATCGGCGTCATCGGCGGGTCCGGGTTCTACTCGTTCCTCGACGACGTGACCGAGGTCACCGTCGAGACGCCCTACGGCCCGCCGAGCGACTCCCTGGTCGTGGGCGAGCTGGCCGGACGCCGCGTGGCGTTCCTGCCGCGCCACGGCAGGGGACACCACCTGCCGCCCGCCAGGATCAACTACCGGGCGAACCTCTGGGCGCTGCGCTCCCTGGGCGTCCGGCAGGTCCTCGGGCCGTGTGCGGTGGGCGGGCTGCGGGCCGAGTACGGGCCCGGCACGCTGCTGGTCCCGGACCAGCTGGTGGACCGCACCAAGAGCCGGGTACAGACGTTCTACGACGGTGAGCCACTGCCGGACGGCGGCCGGTCGAACGTCGTGCACATGACCTTCGCCGACCCGTACTGCCCGGTGGGCCGCTCCGCCGCGCTCGCCGCCGCCCGCGCCCACGACTGGGACGCCGTGGACGGCGGGACGATGTGCGTGATCGAGGGGCCCAGGTTCTCGACCAGGGCCGAGTCGGTCTGGCACGCGGCGCAGGGCTGGTCGGTCGTGGGCATGACGGGTCACCCCGAGGCGGTGCTCGCCCGTGAGCTGGAGCTGTGCTACACCTCGCTCACGCTGGTCACCGACCTGGACGCGGGCGCGGACGTGGGCGAGGGCGTCTCGCACGCGGAGGTGCTGGAGGTCTTCGCCCAGAACATCGGGCGGCTGCGCGGGGTGCTGTTCGACGTGATCGGCAAGCTGCCGGAGACCGGCGAGCGGGACTGTCTGTGCGCCGACGCCCTGATGGGGCAGGACCCCGGGATCGCGCTGCCGTGACACGGGTCCCGCCGTACGGCGGGACCGGGCCCGTGCGTGACACACGGGCCTTTTCACTGCTCGGACATGGGCTGCGCTGTCCTGAAACGGGTGGCAGCCGCCGCGGGTCCCTCGTACGGGTGATGAAGTTTTCCACAGGCCCTGCATCGTCCACAGGCTCCGGCACGATTCCGGCGGAACGGGCACCGTGTGGCCATGCGTGAACCTCAGCGGCTCTCCGTCACCGACACCGCCCTCTCCCCCATCGAGCCCCCCGACGGCCCCGGCTTCGGTACCGGCTTCGGCACCGACACCGCCGCCAGGCCCTCCCCCGCGGTGCGCCGACCTCCCGGTTCTCCCCTTCCGGCCGGTACGGGCGTGCCCGCCTTCGCGCCGGTCAGGCCCCGTGGCGGGCGGCACCGGCTGCGGCGCCTGCTGCACGGGCGGCGGCGCCTGGCGGCCCTCGCCCTGGCGGCGGCGGCCGGCGTCCTCGCGCTCCTCGTCCCGGGCACTGATGTGCGAGCCGCGCCTCCCGCACCCGTGCCGCCGTCCCCGGCCGCGAGGGAGGGGCCGGACGACCGCAGGGTCTCGGTGCCTGTCCGTGTCGCCGACCCGGCGGTGGCCCGGCTCGTCGGGCCAGGCGACCGGGTGGATGTCCTCGCGGCCTCCGACACCGCTGGTCAGACGCCGGGACCGGCCACCGTGGTGGCGCGTCGTGCCCTGGTCGCTGAGGTGCCCGAAGCCGCGCCGGGGGCCCCGGGCGCGGGGCCCGGGGGCACGCTCCTCGTCCTCTCGGTGAGCCCCGGCACGGCCGCGGAGCTGGCGGGCGCGGCGGCTGTGGCGGAATTGGCGGTGGCCCGGTGGTGAACGTGTCGCTGACGCCCGATTGGACAGGTGTCCGCGTACTGATGCAGCGTGTCCGGCGCAGTGGACGCGGAATGGCAGGAAGGGACAGCGGTGAGCGACGAGAACAAGGGCCTGGCGGCCGGAGCCCGCGAGGTGATGGGCGGATTCAGGGACTTCCTGATGCGCGGGAACGTGGTCGAACTCGCCGTCGCGGTCGTGATCGGGGCGGCGTTCACGGGGATTGTGAACGCCGTGGTGGAAGGCGTCATCAACCCGGTCATCGGCGCCTTCGGGACCCAGAACCTCGACGACTACACCCTGTGCCTGCGCGGGAACTGCGAGCCGAACGAGGCGGGCCGGATCGACGGGGTGGCCATCCACTGGGGCTCGGTCGTCAGCGCCTCGCTGACGTTCCTGATCACGGCGGCCGTCGTCTACTTCCTGATGATCCTGCCCATGAACCGCTTTCTCGCCCGGCGGCGGGCCAAGGCGCCGGTGGAGACCCCGGCCGAGCCCCCGGTCGAGACGGAGCTGGAACTGCTCGCCCAGATCCGGGACGAGCTGATCGCCCAGCGGTCGGGCGGCGCCACGGTGGGAGCGCAGCGCACGGCGCCCGAGCGGGGCGCGTCGCTGGACAAGCCGTCCGACGGGCGGCCGTAGCGGGACGCGCGTACCTGACGGCGGCGGGGGCACCGCGGATGCCGCGGCGCTCCCGGCCGTGCCGGGGACGGCACGTGTCCTGGGCGGCGCGGCGGGCTCAGAGGTGGTGCGGGGGCTTCTCGCTGAGGAAGCGGACCAGGTCCCCGGTGCTGTCGTCGCGCAGTCCCTCGCCCCAGCCCTCGTCGGTGTCGTCGGCCGCCCGCTGTACCAGCGGGTCGTCGAAGACGATGGCCGCGGGCGGTGCCGCGTCCTCGGGCCGGTGGGGGGAGGGGGCGCTGGTCATACGGCCAGGATACGGCGGCGCGGTCTCCGCCCCTTCGGCCAACGCCTCGTGCCACCACCGGTCGCGGCCGGGCGTCCAGGGCACCGGCCGGGCGTGCTGCGGGACGACCAGGACGGTGTGGATGTCCGGGCACTGCGTGAGGAGGCGGTCGAGCGCCGCCTTCACCGCGTACACCCGTCCTTCCGCCTGGCAGGCGTCGGCGGCTATGGCCACCCGCGCGCCGGATTCGCGGACGCGGTCCCGGGCGAAGGCGGACTGCTGGGTGATCGGCAGGGAGACGCGGCGGGCCCCCAGCTGGATGATCCCCACCGTCACGGCGATGGATTCGAGCCCCATGGGCAGCTGCACGGCCACGGCGTCACCGGCGCCCACTCCCAGGCGGGCCAGTGTCCCGGCCACGCGGCCGCCCTGCCAGAGCAACTGGGCGTGGCTGACCACATCGGCCGGGCCCGATCCATCCCACGGGCCTTCGTGTCGTTCTCCTCCGGACATGGCGGCAGCCTGCCCGCACGGTATTGACGTCCTATAAACGTTCGCTGGACGGGGCGGCGCGGGTCGGTTCGGAGGGGCGGGGTGGGCGGGGAGGGTGGGGGCGGGGGAGGGGCCCGGACAGCCCGAGGCCCCCGTGGCGGGGAGCCACGGGGGCCTCGGGAGGAGACGAGGCGTGTCGCCTCGGTCTCACGGGCGGGTCAGTGCACGAGCACCGGGACGGCGTGCTCTTCCTCGGTGGCATCGTCGCCCTCGGCGGCGCGCCGTGCGCCGTGGCCCTTGCTGTTGATCAGCAGGGCGGCGGTCAGCGCGGCGGCCACCAGGATGCCGAACGCCCACCAGATCGCGGACGTGTAGCCGTGCACCATCGAGGCGAACTCGAGTGTCTGCGGGTCGGTGGCCGTGGCCCGGTGCGCCACCGCGTAGGAGGTGGTCGCGCTGGCCGCGACGGTGTTCAGCGCGGCGGTGCCGATGGCGCCGCCGACCTGCTGGGACACGTTGACCATCGCCGAGGCGACACCGGCGTCGGTCGGCAGGATGCGCTCGGTGGCCAGGCTCATGGCCGGCATGAACGAGGTGCCCATGCCCAGGCCCAGCAGGATCTCGGCGGGCAGGACGACCGAGACGTAAGCGCTGTCCGGTTCGAGGCGGGTGAGGATCAGCATGCCCAGGGACGCGACCAGCAGGCCGGGCACCATCAGCGCGCGGGGCGGGACACGCATCACCAGGCGTGCGCCGATCTGCGTGGAGCCGATGATCATGCCCGCCACCATCGGCAGGAACGCCACACCGGTCCGCACCGGCGAGTAGCCGCGGACGATCTGGAGGTAGTAGGTCAGGAACAGGAAGAGGCCGAACATACCGATGATGGCCAGGCCGAGGGCCAGGTAGGCGCCGCCCCGGTTCCGGTCGGAGATCACGCGCAGCGGCAGCAGCGGCGAACGCACCCGCGACTCGACGAGCACGAACAGCGTCAGCAGCACACCGGAGGCGACGAAGCTGGCGACGGTGAACGTCTCGCCCCAGCTCTCCTGCTCGGCGCGGCCGAAGCCGTAGACCAGCGCGACCAGGCCGAGCGAGGCCAGCAGGACACCGGGGATGTCGAGCCGGGCGCGGTTGCGGGCGCTCTCGGGCTCGTTGATCGTCAGGATCGCCCCCACGGCGGCCACGGCGGCGAACGGGATGTTCACGAAGAAGGTCCAGCGCCAGTCCAGGTAGTCCGTCAGCGCGCCGCCGAGGAGCAGGCCCACGGCCGCGCCGGCACCGGCGATGGCACCGAAGACGCCGAACGCCTTGGCGCGCTCCTTGGCCTCGGTGAACAGGACCGTCAGCAGGGACAGCGACGCGGGCGCCAGCAGGGCGCCGAAGACGCCCTGGAGGGCGCGGGAGCCGAACATCATGGCCTCGTTCTGCGCGGCGCCGCCCAGCGCGGAGGCCAGGGCGAAGCCGATCAGGCCGATGACGAAGGCGCGCCTGCGTCCCCACATGTCGGAGACGCGGCCGCCGAAGAGCAGCAGACCGCCGAACGCCAGCGCGTAGGCCGTGATGACCCACTGCCGGTTGGCGTCGGATATGCCCAGGTCGGCCTGGGCGGAGGGCAGCGCGATGTTCACGATCGTGCCGTCGAGCACGACCATCAGCTGCGCCAGCGCGATGAAGATCAGGGCCTTCCAGCGCTTGGGGTCGAGGGTGCTGTGAGCGGGGCTCACAGCCGTTTCCGGTGGCATAGGGGTGACTACCTCACGAAGCGTAATGGTTGAATACGTGACGAATCAGGTGAAAGCGAAAAACGACGGCAGGGTGAAGCGGGTGGGGCGTGGCACGGCCACGCGGTGGGAAGGCGACTCGGCGGCGAGTCCGACGGTGGTGGCGGTGGCCGGGACGGCGGCGTCCCGGCCGGTCAGTGGCGGCGGCTGCTCCGGCAGATCCCTTCCTTGAGGTCGGCCAGGGAGCGGCTCTCGCCGGGCAGGGTCCCGGGTGCCGGTGCGCGCAGCCCGTCCACGAAGATCTGGAGGTGCCGCAGCAGCAGCATCTCGTCGTCCTGGTCGGTTCCCGGGACGGGCGAGGTGAGCCGGGCGACGCCGACGAGGATGTCCCCCGAGTCGGCGTCCGGCCGCAGCTGTCCCGAGGCGTGCGCCCGGTCCACGAGCCGCTGGACGATCTCGTGCATGCGGGCGTTGCTGGCGACGAGCTGCGGGTCGCCGGGGTCGACGTCGCCCCCGAGCATCGGGCACAGCCCGCCGACCCGTTCCCCTGCGGCGTTGAGCACCAGCCTGTGAAGGGCCTCGAAGGGGTCGGAATCGGCCTCCAGCGCCGCGTGGGCGTCGTCGATGATGCGGTGGTTCACGTCCAGGAGCACCGCGATCAGCAGCGCCTCCCGGTCGGGGAAGTGCCGGTACAGGGTGGCATTGCCCACGCCGGCCCGTCGAGCGATTTCATCGAGCCTGGCGTCCGTCCCGTACAGGACGAAGGCCTCCCGCGCGGCGGCGAGGATGCGCTCGCGGTTGCGCAGCGCGTCGGCGCGCAGCCGTGGGCCCGTGGTGGTCGCGGTGGCCGTGCCGCCCATGGGCCGCTCCTCTCCGGTCGGGGGCGCCGTCCGGCGCCGGGTCCGCAATCGGGGACTGGCTCCCCGCTTCCGGCGGACAATGTCCCAAACGGATACGGCGTCCCCGGTTATTTCCCGGCTCCCGTGTGTCCTGTGTCACAGCCTCCGGGGGCGGGCAGCGCAAAGCCCCGGCGCCCTCCGGCGCCGGGGCCCTGGCGGCCCGGTCAGGCCGCCGCGTCGAACCCGGAGTCGCTGGCCATCCGCTTCAGTTCGAGCAGCGCGTGCTTCTCGATCTGCCGGATGCGCTCACGGGTGAGGCCGTGCTGCTTGCCCACCTCGGTGAGCGTGCGCTCGCGGCCGTCCTCGATGCCGTACCGCGCCCTGATGATGGCGGCGGTCCGCTGGTCGAGGCGACTGATCAGGTCCTCAAGGCCCTCGCGGCGCATCATCACGAGGACCGACTGCTCGGGGGACGCCGCCGAGGTGTCCTCCAGCAGGTCGCCGAACTGGGTCTCGCCCTCGTCGTCCACCGACATGTTGAGGCTCACCGGGTCACGCGCCCAGTCGAGCACGTCCTGTACGCGCTCGGCGCTGGAGCCCAGCTCCTTGGCGATCTCCGCGGGCTCCGGCTCGCGCCCGTTCTCGCGGTTGAACTCCCGCTGCACGCGCCGGATACGACCCAGCTCCTCCACCAGGTGGACGGGCAGCCGGATGGTCCGGGACTGGTCGGCTATCGACCGCGTGATCGCCTGGCGGATCCACCAGGTCGCGTACGTCGAGAACTTGAAGCCCTTGGTGTAGTCGAACTTCTCCACGGCGCGGACCAGGCCGGCGTTGCCCTCCTGGATCAGGTCGAGCAACGGCAGCCCACTGCGCGGGTACCGGCGGGCGACGGCCACGACGAGCCGCAGGTTGGACCGGATGAAGGTGTCCTTGGCGCGCTCTCCCGCCACGGCGATGCGCCGCAGCTCCTCGGGTGTGGCCGAGGCGACCGCACTGTCCGCGGGCGGCTCCTCCTCGCCGTCGAGGATGCGCTCGGCGTACAGCCCGGCTTCGATCGCGAGGGAGAGCTCCACCTCCTTCGCGGCGTCGAGCAGCGGTGTACGGGCGATCTCGTCGAGGTACATCCCGACGAGGTCGCGCTCCGTGGCATCGCTGCCTGCGCTGGACCGGACACTGCCCGTCGTCTCGACACTGTCGGTGTCCGAGCGCCGGGCGACGGCACGGGTTGCCATACGTGCACTCCCTTGCGAAGTGGTCGAAACCTCTGGCTGGCTTCTCGTGGGTTGGTCGTGAGGTCTTCTCGTGATCCGGACGGGAACGCCCCCTCGCCTCCCGCGTCCGTAACGAATCAACGACGGGAATACGGACAGAATTCCCAACCGGCGCAACTTTTTCCGGGCGATGCAGTACCCTGCTCCCCCTCGCGGTGCGCGGTCATCCTCTCCACATCCCTCAAGACGAACGAGATCCTGTCTTAGTTGCTTCCGGGTACCCGCCGCCCCAACCCGTCATTCGACGCGCTCCCCCAGGCGTCGGAGCACGCCCCGCGGCCGTCCGTCACGCGCCCCGCGCCCGTTCCCCGCCGCGCGCCCGTCGTGGGGGCTCCCTGGTGACGCCCGTCCGCGCCACGGGTAGGTTGCCGCTCGGGACCGGCCCGCCGTACGGCGTGTTCGAGCGGGGAAGTCCGGTGGGGTGGGGAGAACGATGCGCGGGTACGGCGGGTACGGCCGGCTGGACGACCGGTGGGTCAGGCGCTGGACCGCGCGCCGCAGGAACACCGAGCTGGCGCTCGTCCTGTTCGCCGTGGCCATCGCCACGGGCGGCCATGCCGCCGCCGGGCTGGCCATGGAGGAGCGGATACCCGCCGGCCTGCCCGCGTACGCCGCCGGGCTGGGCGCCGCCGCGCTGGTCGCGCACCTCGCCGTACGCCGCTTCGCCCGGTACGCGGACCCGCTGTTCCTGCCGGTCACCGTGCTGCTCGTCGGCCTCGGCCTCGTGCTGATCGACCGCCTCGACCACGACTACGCGCGGCACCACCCGCCGTCCGACTACCAGTCGCTGCCCCTCGCGCCAGCCCAGGCGACCTGGGCCCTGATCGGCGTCGGCGTCCTGATCGCGACACTGGTCGTGGTCCACCACCACCGGATCTTGCAGCGGTACGTCTACAGCGGCATGGCCGTCGCGATGGCGCTGCTGATGGCCCCCGCCCTGTTCGGCGCGGACGAGTTCGGAGCCAAGCGCTGGATCACGGTCGGCTCGCTGTCCGTGCAGCCGGGCGAGTTCGTCAAGGTGATGATCGTCGTCTTCTTCGCCGGCTACCTGACGGCGACGGGCGACGCGCTCGCCCTCGTCGGCCGCCGCGTCCTCGGCCTTGCGCTGCCCCGGGGGCGCAACGCGGGGCCGGTGCTGCTGGTCTGGGCGGTGAGCCTCGTCGTGCTGTTCTACGAACGGGACCTCGGCACCTCGCTCATCTTCTTCGGCGTCTTCGTCGTGATGCTCTACATCGCCACGCGGCGCACCGGCTGGGTCGTCCTCGGCGCGCTGATGGCGGTGGCCGGCACGGTCGTCGTCGCCACCACGCAGCCGCACGTCAAGGGCCGGGTGCAGGCGTGGCTCGACCCGATGGCGATCTTCCTGCCGCCCGAGCAGCGGCCGCCCGGCCTGATCTCGGACCAACTGGCCCAGTCGCTCTTCAGCTTCGGCGCCGGGGGCCTGACCGGGACGGGCCTCGGCGAGGGGCACTCGTACCAGATCGGGTTCGCGGGCCGCAGCGACTACATCCTGGCGACCGTCGGCGAGGAACTGGGCCTGGCCGGTACGACGCTGGTCGTGCTGCTGTACGTGCTGCTGATCCAGCGGGGGTTCGCCGCCGCGCTCGCCGCCACCGACCCGTTCGGCAAGCTCCTCGCCGCCGGGCTCTCCACGGTCGTGGCGCTACAGGTCTTCATCGTCGGGGGCGGCGTCACCGGCCTGATCCCCCTGACGGGCAAGGCACTTCCGTTCCTCGCGCAGGGCGGCTCCTCCATGGTGGCGAACTGCCTGCTGGTCGCACTGCTGATCAGGATCAGCGACAGCGCCGGGCGGGCGGCGACACAGCCGGAGGGGAACGCTACGATCCTGACGCCGGTCGTCCGCGACCCGGTACGACCCGAAATCCTCTGAGACGCCCGCCTCGACCACCCCCCGACGCTCCACCCGTTCATCCGCGAACACGGAAGATGAGGCCCCGGTGAACCTCCGCGAAGACGCCCTGTCCCTGTCCGACGACCTCATACGCCTGCGCCGCGACCTGCACGCCGTGCCCGAGGTCGGCCTCGACCTGCCGCGCACCCAGGAGACGGTGCTCGGCGCGCTCGACGGCCTGCCGCTCGAACTGTCCACCGGCCAGGGCCTCAGCTCGGTCACCGGTGTCCTGCGGGGCGCGCTGCCCGGCCCGACGGTGCTGCTGCGCGGCGACATGGACGCGCTGCCCGTCACCGAGCGCACCGGCCTGCCGTTCGCCGCGCAGGGCGAGCGCATGCACGCCTGCGGCCACGACCTGCACACCGCGATGCTCGCGGGGGCGGCCACCCTCCTGTCGGCGCACCGCGACCGGCTCGCCGGGAACGTCCTGTTCATGTTCCAGCCGGGCGAGGAGGGCTGGGACGGTGCCGGGCAGATGCTCGACGAGGGCGTCCTCGACGCGGCGGGCGACCGGCCCGTTGCCGCCTACGCGCTGCACGTCATGTCGAACGACACCCCGCGCGGCGTGTTCACCGCGCGCGGCGGCCCCGCGATGGCGTCCTCCAACGTCCTGGAGGTCACGGTGCGCGGCGCCGGCGGGCACGGCTCGGCCCCGCACCGCGCCAAGGACCCGATCCCGGCGGCGTGCGAGATGGTGACGGCGCTCCAGACGTTCGTCACCCGCGCGTTCGACGTCTTCGACCCGGTCGTGCTGACGGTGGGCCGCTTCCACGCGGGCACGGCGACGAACATCATCCCGGACACCGCGTCCTTCGCCGCCACCATCCGCTGCTTCTCGGAGGAGGCCAAGGACAGGCTCCGCGAGGGGACGCTCGCCGTCGTCCGCGGCATCGCGGCGGCGCACGGCCTGGAGGTGGAGGCCGACTTTTCCGAGCAGTACCCGGTCACGGTGAACGACGCCGCCGAGGCCGCGTTCGCCGCCGACACCGTGCGCGAACTGCACGGCGAGGAGCGCTACCGGCCGATGGAGAACCCGATCCTCGGCTCGGAGGACTTCTCCCGCGTCATCGCGGAGGTGCCGGGCGCCATGCTCTTCCTGGGCGCCACCCTGGAGGGCCGCGAGCCGGAGACCGCGCCGGGCAACCACTCGCCGCTGGCCGCGTTCGACGAGTCGGTGCTCCCGGGCGGCGCCGCGCTCTACGCCGAGCTGGCCGTCCGCCGCCTGACCGCGTCCGCCGCCTGACGCCCGCGCCGCCCGGCCGCCCGCATTCCCGCGGGCGCGCCGGGGGGCCGCCACCCGCCCGGCCGCCCGCCGCACGACGGGCGGCCCCCGCCGCCGTAGCGTGAACCCATCGACCCGCACAAACGGGACAGAACGGGCGCGTGGAGGTGGCGGATGCTGGACGAACGCGATCCCGGCGCGCCTGTGCTCCCGCGCCCGGGGCCCGGGGGGCCCGCGCCCGGCGACGGCCCCCTGTCCGAGCGCGACGCCGAGGCCCACGTCGGCCGGGTCTGCTTCACCACGGGCCCGCCGCGGCGTGTCGGCGTCGAGCTGGAATGGCTCGTCCGCGACGCCCGCGACGCGCGCAGGGCCGTTCCGCCCGCCCTCCTCGACGCCGCGCTCGCCCCGCTGGCCGTACCCGGCGCCCTGCCGGGCGGCAGCCGACTGACGCGCGAACCCGGCGGCCAGACCGAGCTGAGCAGCCGGCCGGCGCCCGACCTCGCCACCTGTGTACGGGACGCCGCCGCCGACTGCGCCCGGCTGCGCGAGGTACTGGCGGACGCGGGCCTCGCCCCCGTCGACAGCGGCCTCGAACCCCTCCGCGCCCAGCCCCGCGTGCTCGACCACCCGCGCTACCGCGCCATGGAGGACTACTTCGACCGGTACGGCGCGGCGGGGCGGGTCATGATGCGCGCCACCGCCTCCGTGCAGGTCTGCGTGGACGCGGGCGACGACACGGACGGCCCGGCCGGGTACCGCCACCGCTGGCGGCTCGCCCACCGGCTCGGCCCGGTGCTCGTCGCCGCGTTCGCCAACTCGCCGCTGTGGCGCGGACGCCCGACCGGCTGGCGGTCCACCCGGCAGGCGGTCTGGGGCAGGATCGACCCCAGCCGCACCCGCCCGGCGCTGACCGGGACGCCGGGACGCGGCGCCGGGGACGGCGACCCCCGCGCCGCCTGGACCCGGTACGCGCTCGACGCGCCGCTGCTGTGCGTCCGCCGGTCGCCGCCCGCCGCGTGGTCCGCGCCGCCCGGCCGCTCGTTCCGCTCCTGGCTGCGCGCGCCGCACGGTGAACGCCCCGGCATCGCCGACCTCGACTACCACCTGGGCACGCTCTTCCCGCCGGTCAGGCCGCGCGGCTGGCTGGAACTGCGGATGATCGACGCCCAGCCGGGCGACGGCTGGACGGTGCCGCTGGCCGTCGTGCGCGCCCTGCTGGACGACCCGGCGGGGGCGGAGGCCGCCCACCGCGCGACGGAGCCGCTCACCGGCGGCGGCCCACTGCCCGGCCCTGGGCTGTGGCTGCGTGCCGCGCACCGGGGGCCGTCCGATCCGCTCCTCGGGCCCGCCGTCCGCGCCTGCCTGACCGCCGCCGAGTCCGTGCTGGCGCGCGACCCCGCCGACGCGCCGCTGCGCCGCGCCGTCGCCGCCTTCGCCGAGCGGTACGCCGCACGCGGCCGGTGCCCGGCGGACGACCAGCTCGACGCCGCCGCCCGCTCCTGACCGCCCGCCGTCACCGCAGCCAGCGCTGTCCCCGCTGTCCCCGCCCCCGTTCCGCCGCCAGGAGAGCCACCGATGACCGAGGACACCCTCACGCCGGAGCCGCCCGCCGTACCCAGGGCCGTCACCACCGCCGGTACGGCCCCCGCCACCGCGCCGGAACCGCCGGGCAGTCCCGCGCCCCACGCCCGCTCCGCCCTGGAGGCCGCCAGGCGGCGCACCCTCGCCCTCACCGACTGCCTGCCGGACGACGAACTCCTCGCCCAGCACTCCCCGCTGATGTCCCCCCTGGTCTGGGACCTCGCCCACATCGGCAACCAGGAGGACATCTGGCTCGTCCGCGCAGCCGGCGGCCTGCCCGCGCTGCGCGCCGACCTCGACTCGCACTACGACGCGTTCCGCACCCCACGCGCCGACCGGCCCGCCCTGCCCCTGCTGCGCCCCGGACCTGCCCGCCGCTATCTCGCCGACGTCCGCGAACGGGCCCTGGACGTCCTCGCGTCGGCGCCGCCCGGCGACGACTTCCTCTTCCGCATGGTCGCGCAGCACGAGCAGCAGCACGACGAGACGATGCTCGCCACGCACCAGCTGCGGCGCGGCCGGGCCGTCCTCGACGCCCCCGCGCCGCGGCCGGCCCCCGCGGGCGCGGACCGGCTCCCGCGCGAGGTCCTTGTCCCCGGCGGCCCGTTCACCATGGGCGTCGACGCGGCCGACGACCCGTGGGCGCTCGACAACGAACGCCCGGCCCACACCGTCCATGTCGCCCCCTTCTGGCTGGACACCGTTCCCGTCACCAACGCCGCCTACCAGGACTTCATCGCGGACGGCGGCTACGACGACCCGCGCTGGTGGCACCCCGACGGCTGGTTCCACCGGCAGCGCGCCCGGCTGACCGCCCCCGCCTTCTGGCGGCGCGACGGCGGGCTGTGGCTGCGCCGCCGCTTCGGCCACGCCGAACCGGTACCGCCGGATGAACCCGTCTGCCACGTCTCCTGGTACGAGGCCGACGCCTACGCGCGGTGGGCGGGGCGGCGGCTGCCCACCGAGGCCGAGTGGGAGAAGGCCGCACGCCATGACCCGGCCACCGGCCGATCCCTCCGCCACCCCTGGGGCGACACCCCGCCGGGCCCCGAGCAGGCCAACCTCGGGCAGCGCCACCTCCAGCCCGCGCCCGCCGGCTCGTACCCCCAGGGCGCCGCGCCCTGCGGAGCCAGGCAACTCCTGGGCGACGTATGGGAGTGGACCGCCGACGACTTCGGACCCCACCCCGGCTTCAGCGCGCACCCGTACCGCGAGTACAGCGAGGTGTTCTTCGGCACGTCCCACAAGGTGCTGCGCGGCGGCTCGTTCGGCACGGACCCGGTGGCCTGCCGAGGGACGTTCCGCAACTGGGACCTCCCCGTCAGGCGGCAGATCTTCGCCGGCTTCCGGACCTGTCGCGACACCGGGGCCGGCCGCTGATGTGCCGCCACCTCGCCTATCTCGGCCCGCCGCGTTCCCTGGCCGAGCTGATCACCGCCCCGCCGCACAGCCTCTACGAACAATCCTGGTCACCCCGCCTCCAAGACCACGGCACGGTCAACGCGGACGGCTTCGGTATCGGCTGGTACCCGCCGGGAGCGGGCGCCGCCGCCACCCCGGTCCGCTACCGCCGCGCCATCCCCATCTGGGCCGACATCAACCTCCCCGGTCTCCTTCCCGTCCTGCACAGCGGCGCCGTCGTCGCCGCCGTCCGCGACGCCACGGCGGGCACCAGTCGCGACGAGGCCGCCAGCGCCCCGTTCGCCCTCGGCCCCTGGCTGTTCAGCCACAACGGGTCGGTGGACGACTGGGAATCACTCCCCGCCGACATCGGCGAACCCCTCTCCGCCGCCGAACTGCTCAGCCTCGAAGCCCGCAGCGACGCCGCGCTCCTGTGGCTCCTGGTGGCGCGCCGCCTCCGTTCGGGCCACGCGCCCGCGGACGCGCTCGCCGACGTCGTACGCCGCACCCATGACGTCCGCCCGGACGCCCGTCTCAACCTCCTTCTCACCGACGGCGGCAACCTCACCGCCGTACGCCTCGGCGCGTCCCTCTGGTACCACGCCGCCGCCGACCGGGTCACCGTCGCGTCCGAACCCGTCCCCGGCAGGCCCGACTGGCACGAGGTCCCCGACCACTCCCTGCTCACCACCCATCACAGCACGGTCAGCATAAAAGCCCTGTGAGAGGACGAACATGACACCTCCGTACTCCCTCGACGACCGCCTCCCCGCCGACCACTACGCCGGCGCCCTCCGCGAGGACGTCGCGGCCGGACTCACCGCAAGCCCCAAGTCGCTGTCGCCCAAGTGGTTCTACGACGCCAGGGGCAGCGTCCTCTTCGACCGCATCACCCGCCTCCCCGAGTACTACCTGACCCGCGCCGAACGCATGGCCCTGCGCGCCCACGCCGCCGACATCGCCGAGCAGACCGGCGCCCGCACCGTCGTCGAACTCGGCTCCGGCTCCTCCGAGAAGACCCGCATCCTCCTCGACGCACTCGCCGCCGCCGGAACCCTCGAACGCTACGTCCCCATCGACGTCAGCAGCACCGCGCTCGGCGAGGCAGGCCAGGCGCTCTCCCGCGACTACCCCACCCTCGCGGTCACCGCGGTCCTCGCCGACTTCGAGCACGAGCTCGCCCTCCCGCCCCCCGGCGAGACGGGCCCGCGCCTCGTCGCGTTCCTCGGCTCCACGCTCGGCAACTTCGACACCGGGCAGCGCACCGCGTTCCTCTCCCGGCTGCGCTCCGCGCTCACCGGCGGCGACGCGCTGGTCCTCGGCGTCGACCTGGTCAAGGACCCGGCGATGATGATCCGCGCCTACGACGACCAGCAGGGCGTCACCGCCGAGTTCGACAAGAATCTCCTGACGGTCCTCAACCGCGAGCTGAACGCCGACTTCCAGCCCGGCGCGTTCGACCACCGCGCCGTGTGGAACGCGGAGCAGGAGCGGATGGAGATGCGCCTGCGCGCCCGCGTCGCCACCTCGGCGAAGATCCCGCCCCTCGACCTGGCCGTCGACTTCGCGCGCGGCGAGGACCTGCGCACGGAGATCTCCGTCAAGTTCCGCCGCGAGCCGCTGACGGCCGAGCTGGCGTCGGCCGGGTTCGCCGTGGAGCAGTGGTGGACCGATCCCCAGGAGCGGTTCGCCGTCCTCCTGGCCCTGCCCACCGCCTGACGCAGCGGCCCGCCCGAGGGCGCCGCGCCGCACCGCCCGGCGCCCTCGGCCGCACTACGCTCGCGCCATGCCCGCTCCACAGCACGTCCGGCAGAACGCCCGGCAGAATGCAGCCTTCCCCAGCGCAGGCACCACCGCCCACGGCTACCTCGCCCGGCCCGGCTCCGGCACCGGACCCGGCCTGATCGTCATCCAGGAGTGGTGGGGCCTGACCGACCACATCGCCGACGTCACCGACCGGTTCGCGCGGGAGGGCTTCGTCGCGCTCGCCCCCGACCTGTACGGCGGACGCGTGGCGCACGACACCGACGAGGCCCGGCGCATGATCGCCGATCTGCCGCCCGAGCGCGCCGTACCCCTCCTCGCGGGCGCCGTCGACCACCTGCTCGGCCTTCCGGAGACCACCGGTGAACGGGTGGGCGCGGTCGGCTTCTGCATGGGCGGCACGTTCGTCCTCCACCTGGCCGCGGCGGACGACCGCGTCGCCGCCGCGGTCCCGTTCTACGGCTTCCCCGAGCCCGCCCCCGACTTCACGGGCATGACCGCCGCCGTCCTCGGCCACTACGGCGAGCACGACGACTCGATCCCCCCGGACGCCGTCACCACACTGCACACCACACTCAAGCGCCGGACCGGCCGCACCCCGACGCTCTACTCGTACCCGGCAGGCCACGCGTTCTTCAACGACGCACGCCCGGAGGCGTACGACGCGCCGTCCGCGTCACTGGCCTGGACCCGCACCCTGGCCTTCCTGCGGGACCACCTTCCCACGGGCCACTGACAACGCCCCGCCGTGGTGGCGCCCCACCGGGATCACCATCGGCGTGCCGCTCACCGGATCGGGCTCGACGCGGCAGCGCAGCCCGAAGACCTCCTCCACCGCCTCGGCCGTGATGACCTCGGCCGGGTCGCCCTCGCCCACGACGCGCCCGCCCTTCATCGCGACCAGGTGGTCGGCGTACCGGCAGGCCTGGTTGAGGTCGTGCAGCACCATCACCACCGTGCGGCCCTGCTCGCGGTTGAGGTCCGTGACCAGGTCGAGGACGTCGATCTGGTGCGCGAGGTCGAGGTAGGTCGTCGGCTCGTCGAGCAGCAGCACGTCGGTGCCCTGCGCGACGGCCATGGCGATCCAGGCGCGCTGCCGCTGCCCGCCGGACAGTTCGTCCACCGTGCGGTCCGCCAGCTCGGTCATCCCGGTGGCGGCCAGCGCGTCGTGCACGGCGCGCTCGTCGCCGCCCGACCACTGGCGCCACCACGTCTGGTGCGGAGAACGGCCCCGGCTGACCAGGTCCACGACGGTGAGCCCCTCGGGCGCCACGGGCCCCTGCGGCAGGATGCCGAGCCGCTGGGCCAGTTCGCGGGTGGGGATGGCCGACAGGGCGCGGCCGTCCAGGTGCACGGCCCCCGCGCGGGGCGCCAGGAGCCGGGCGAGGGCCCGCAGCAGCGTGGACTTGCCGCACGCGTTGGCACCGACGATGGCAGTGACGCGGCCCGGTGGGATGGCCAGGTCTATGTGTTCGGCCACCAGCCGGTCGCCGTAGGCGAGCCGCAGCGCGTCGGCGCGCAGGTCGGGTCCGGGGGACTGTCGTGTGTCCGGGGCGGTGCCGGGCACGTCGCGATGCAGGGTCTTCACGGTCAGCCTCCTGAACCCGCGCGGTTGACACGGATGAGCAGCCAGAGCAGGAACGGCGCCCCCAGCACGCCGGTGACGACACCGACCGGCAGTTCCGTGCCGGGCAGTACTTCGCGTGCAGCGAGGTCGGACAGTACGACGACCAGGGCGCCGGTGAGTGCGGAAGCGATCAGTGGCGGCCACGCCGTACGGGTGAGGCGCTGGGCGATCTGCGGCGCGGCCAGTGCGACGAACGCGATGGGCCCGCCCGTCGCCGTACCGAACGCGACCAGGCCCACGGCCGTCAGCAGCAGCGCCACGCGCACCGGCTGCACCGGGGTGCCCAGGGCGGTGGCGATGTCGTCGCCGAGTTGCAGCGTGAGACTCCAGCGGCTGAGCAGCAGCGCGGCGGGCACCAGTACGGCCATGGCCCAGGCGAGGGGCTGGACGTGCTCCCACGTGCGCCCGTTCAGATTGCCGAAGAGCCAGCCGAGCGCGGACTGCGCCTCCAGGGCGCGGCCGCGGGCGAGGAGGTAGTCGGTGGCGCTGGTGCAGATCCACGAGATGCCGATGCCGACGAGGATGATCCGGTAGCCGGTGGTGCCGCGCCGCCAGGACAGGACCCAGATCAGCAGGGCCGTGGCCAGCGCGCCGAGGATGCCGAGGGTCTGCGTGCCCAGCGCGCCGCCCCAGCCGAGGACGGCGCTCGCGACGACGGCGGTGCCCGCGCCCTGCGTGATGCCGATCATGTCGGGGCTGGCCAGCGGGTTGCGGGTCATCGTCTGGAGGATCGCGCCCGAGATGCCGAACGCGGCGCCGACCAGGACGCCCGCCAGCGCGCGCGGCATGCGGAACTCCTGGACGATCAGGAGCGTTCCCCCGTCACCCGACCCCGCGACCGCCCGCAGGACATCGGCGAAGGGAATGGTGAGGTCACCGACGGACATGGTCCAGCAGAACGCGAGGAACACCGCCGCGGTCAGGGCGCCGCAGACAGCGAGCTGACGTGTCCGGACGTACCCGGAGACCGGCGGCACCGTGAGGCGGAACGTCCGGCGTGCCGAGACCCGTTCCGGCCGCGGCGCCGTCTCCGTGCCCGCCGTTCCCGTACTCGTCATGTCACACCTCCGCCAGCCGCTGGCGGCGGACCAGGGCGATGAAGAACGGGCCGCCGATGAAGGCCACCAGCACCCCGGCCTGCACCTCCGCCGGCCGCGCGATGAGCCGCCCCGCGACATCGGCGACCAGGAGCAGGCAGGGCGCCAGCGCCGCCGAGACCGGCAGCAGCCAGCGCTGGTCGGGCCCGATGCCGGCCCGTTGCGTGAGGACGCGCGCCATGTGCGGCACCGCGAGGCCGAGGAAGACGACGGGCCCGATGAGCGCGACGGCGGTTCCGGTCAGCAGCGTGATCGCCACGACGCCCGCCAGCCGGACGAGGCCGACGCGGCGGCCGAGCGCCGCCGCCATGTCGTCGCCCAGGGCGAGGCTGTTGAGCGACGGCGAGCAGAGCAGGGCGAGGACGATCCCCGCGACGAGGAACGGCGCGACCTGCTGTAGCGCGGCCGAGTTGTCGTCGGCCAGTGAGCCCGCCGACCAGAAGCGGAAACGGTTCAGCGCCTCGGGCTTCACGAGCACCATCGCGCTCGTCAGGGACGAGAGCAGCCCGGTGATCGCGACCCCCGCGAGCGCCAGCTTCACGGGCGTCATCCCCGCGCGCCCCGAACCGCCCAGCAGGTACACGGCGACCGTGGCCGCCAGCGCCCCGGCGAACGCGAACCAGATGTACGCGTTCGGCGCGCCGATCCCCAGCATCGCCGTGGACAGCACGATGGCGAACGAGGCCCCCGCGCTCACCCCCAGGATGCCCGGGTCGGCGAGCGGGTTGCGCGTCAGCGCCTGCATGAGCCCCCCGGCGAGCCCCAGCGCCGCGCCCGTGGCGAGCGCCAGCACCGTACGGGGCACGCGCGCGTCCCACACGATGTCGTCCACGCGCGGGTCGGGCGCGTCACCGAGCAGCGTGCGCAGCACGTCGCCCGGCGGTATCTCCCGCGAGCCGAACATCAGCGACAGCAGGCAGGCCGCCAGCAGCACGCCGACCAGCGCGAGCACCAGGAAAAGAGGGCGCAGTCCCTTGCCGCGACCGCTCACCGTTCTCTCTCCACTGGCTTCCTCAGCTCACCGTCGGCGTCCTTAGGTTAGGCAAACCTTAACTCACGCTCCCGGCGGCCCGTCCGGCCGCTCCCGCCCGGTGGCGGGGGCGGCCCGACGGGGCTGCGCGCCGGTCGCGCCACCGGTCATTCCGCCGGCGCCTCGACCGCCGTCGCCGGGTCGCCGTCCACGGCCGCCGACAGCAGCGGCGCGAGGTGCTCGACGGTGTACGGCAGGCTCAGCACCGTGCCGAAGGAGAACGCGGCGCCCAGGTCCGACGTCTCGTTCACGAAGATCTCGCGGCCCTCCGTGACGACGTCGAGGTCCCCGTAGAGCGCGTCGCCGTGCAGCTCGTCCGGCGCCGCCTCCGTGTCGCCGACGAGCCACACCGCGACGGACTGGTCGAACAGGTCGGTGCGCTCCCGGCTGATGGTGGCGCCGAAGTCGTCACCGATCACGTCGTCCAGCTCCTGCGGGATCGAGAAGCCGAGCCCGGCGAGCAGCCGCGAACGCGGGTCGTTGCTGCCGTACGCGTAGTTGCCCTCCCACGGGGTCGCCACGACGCCGGTCTGCCCCTCGAACTCGGGGTGCGCCTCCCTGGCCTCGGCGAACGTCGCCTCGACGCCCTCGATCAGCTCGTCCGCGCGCTCCGGCTGCCCCAGCGCCGTGCCGATGATCCGCGTCTGGTCCTCCCAGGCCACGCCCCAGTCGGGGACGCCCTCGGGAGCCGTCACCACGGGCGCTATCTGGCTCAGATTGTCGTACTGGTCCTCGGTGAGGCCGGAGTAGACGGCGAGGATCAGGTCGGGCTGCAACTCCGCGATCGCCTCGACCTGCGGCCCGGTGCCCGGGTCCGTCAGCATCTCGGGCCGGTCGGCGTCGCCCAGGGCCTCCTCGGCCCAGGGACCGATGGCCGCGTCGTGCAGGCCCAGCCAGTCCGTCGTGCCGACGGGGACCTTGCCGAGCGCCAGCACGGCGTCCTGGTCCGACAGGCCGACGGTCACGATCCGCTCGGGCTCCTCCTCGATGGTCGTCTCGCCGAACCGCCCGTCGAGGGTCACGGGGAACGCGCCGGCCTCGGCCGCCCCCTGGGAGCCGGAGTCACCGGACCCTGCCGAGCCGCCGGACGCGCCGGAGTCGTCCGTGTCGTCCGAGCCGCCGCACGCGGTGGCGGCGGTGAGCAGCAGGGCGGCGAACGCGGCGACGGCGGTGGACCGCCGCCGACGTGGGGAGTGGCGCATGGTGGTACCTCTGGTCTTTCTCGGATGGATCTTCCGGAAGGGGATCGGGGGCCGGGGAAGGGGTCGTCAGGGGGCGACGGCGCGTGAGCTGGACCAGGTGTTCCACAACCCGGCGTACACCCCGCCCGCCGCGCACAGCTCGTCGTGCGTGCCGCACTCGACCAGCCGTCCCCCGTCGAGCACGGCGATCCGGTCGGCGGCCCGCGCCTGCGTGAGCCGGTGCGCGACGATCAGCGCCGTGCGCCCCTCAAGCGCGCGGTCGGCGGCGCGCTCCAGGGCGCGCGCCCCCGCGCTGCCCGCCTCAGCCGTGGCCTCGTCCAGCACGGCGACCGGCGGATCGGCCAGGACGAGCCGCGCCAGCGCGAGCTGCTGGGCCTGCGTCGCGGTGAGCCGGTGGCCCCCCTCACCGACGACCGTCCCGAGCCCGCCGGGCAGCGCCTCGGCCCACTCCAGCGCGCCCACGCGGTCGAGCGCCGCCCGCAGCGCCGCCTCGTCCGCGTCCGGCCGGGCCAGCAGCAGGTCCTCGGCCAGTGTCCCGGCGAAGACGTGCACCTCCTGGCTGACCAGCCCCACCGCGCCGCCGACCCGTACGGAGCCGCCCCCCGTGTCGTGGATGCCCGCGACGATCCGCGCCAGCGTCGTCTTGCCCGCGCCGCTCGCCCCGACGAGCGCGACCCGTTCGCCGGGCCTGACCGCCAGGTCCACGCCGTGCAGTACGGGATGCCCTGGCCGGTACGCGTACGTGAGCCCGCTGACCGTGATCTCCCCCGGCAGCGCCTCGCGTGCCACGGGGGCCTCGGCAGGCACCGGCAGGTCCGAGACGCCGACCAGCCGCGCCAGCCCCGCCTGGGCGGACTGGGCGTCGTCCATCAGGACGAGGGCGGCGTTGACGGGGTTGAAGAGACTGTGGAAGTACAGGGCCGCGGCGGTGGCGGTGCCGATGGACACGGACCCGTCACGCACCAGCCAGAAACCGGTCAGCAGCACGGCCGTCAGCCCCACGTACTCCGCGATGTGCAGCCGCGCGTAGAAACGCAGCACCAGCCGTACGCCGCGCAGCGTCACGGCCACAGCGGCGGAGGACCGCGCGCCGACCGCTTCCACGTGCCGCCGCTCCATGCGGAACGCACGCACGGTCGCGGCGCCGCCGATGGTCTCCAGCAACTGCTGCTGCTGCGCACCGGTCGTGATGCGCTGCTCGGCGTAGAGCGGGACGGCGCGGCGTACGTACCACCGCGCGGTGTGGGCCTGCACGGGCACGGCCAGCAGGGCGGCCACCAGGAAGCGCCAGTCCAGCAGGGCCAGCGCGCCGAAGGTGAGGACGATGGTGAGGAGCGAACGGGCCAGCTCCGGCATGGCGTGCCGCACGGCCTGGGCGACGACGGCGATGTCACCGGTGACGCGGGCGGTGAGGTCGCCGGTACCGGCCCGTTCGACCTGGGTGAGCGGCAGGTGCAGCGCGCGCTCGACGAACCGTTCGCGCAGTCCGGCGAGCACGGTCTCGCCCAGGCGGGCGATCAGGGAAAGGCCCAGCGCCGTTCCGATGCCCTGCGCCAGCGCGACGGCCGCGAGCAGCAGCACGGGCACCGTCAGCACGCCCGCGCCGCGTCGTTCCGCGACCAGGTCCACGATGTGGCCGAGCAGCGGCTGCGTCAGCAGTCCGACGGCGGTGGCGGCGGCCATGGTGCCGAACGCGGCGACCGCCGCCCCCGTACGGCCGCGCAGCAGATCGCGTACAGCGGCGCGGGTACGGGAAGCGGACGCGACGGGCAGCAACTCGCGCTCCGGCGCGCCGCCGGGGTCCATGGCACTCACGACAGCACCGCCGCTCGGTAGGAGGAATGCCGCTGCACCAGCTCTTCATGCGACGCGACGTCCACCGTCCGGCCGCCGTCCACCCACATCACCCGGTCGGTGACGGCGAGCAGCGCGGGGCTCGTGGTGATCAGCATCGTCGTACGCCCTGGCTCACGCGTACGGAGCGCGCGCAGTCCGTTCGCTATACGGGCCTCGGTCACAGCGTCCACGGCCGTGGTCGGGTCGTGCAGCACCAGCACCGGGGAATCGGCGGCCAGTGCGCGCGCCAGGGCGACGCGCTGCCGCTGCCCGCCGGACAGGAACCGTCCCTGTTCCCCGACGGCCTGGCCCGCGCCGAGTTCGTCGGCCCCGGCCGCCGCCATGGCGTCCGCCAGGTCGGCGCCCTCCGGCGCGCCCGCCGCGACGTTCTCGGCGACCGTCCCGTCGAACAGGTCGGCGTCGTGCGCCGCGACGAGCAGTACCTCCCGCACCCCGGCGGGGTCCAGGGCGTCCACGGGCACGCCGTCCAACTCCACGCCCCCCGCCTCGGGTTCGGTCTCGCGGCCCAGACAGCGCACCAGCGCCAGCGCGTGGGCCGGCTCGGTCACCGCCACGCCGAGCACCTCGCCGGGCAGCGGCGTCAGGTCGAAACCGCGCAGCCCGCCCGTGTGCAGGTCGCGCAGCCGCAGCACGCCCCCGTACGGGCGGCCCGGCGGCGGCCCGCCCACCGCGACGGCGGTCGGCGCCGCCAGCACCTCGGCGACCCGGGCGGCCGACGCGCGGCCCTGCGCCAGCTCGGCGTTCACCCAGGCCAGCGTCTGGAGCGGCGAGATCAGGAACAGCGCCAGGCCCACGGCCGCCACCAGCTCCCCGAGCCCGACCGAACCCGCCGCGCCGAGCCGCCCGCCGACGAGCGCCACGACGGCGATGAACACGCCGATCAGCCCCGTCGTCAGACCGTTCTGCCACGCCTCGGCGCGGGCCGCCCGCAGCGTGGCGCCGAGCGAGGCGCGGCTCGTCCGCCGGTAGCGGCCCACGGCGGCGGGCACGGCGCCGATGCCCTTGAGCACCCGCAGGCCGGCGACCAGGTCGGCGGCCACGCCGGACGCGTGCGCGGCGCGTTCCTGCTCGGCGGCGCTGCGGCGTTCCAGCGGCTTGCTCAGGTAGTGGCCGAGCACCAGGATGACCGGGACGCCGAGCAGGACGAGCAGCCCGAGCGCGGCGGAGATGCGCAGCAGCACGACCGCGCCCACCAGCAGGCCCATGGCCGCGCCGATCCCGAGCGTCGCCGCCATGCACACGGCGCCGACGCGGCGCGTGTCCTCCGTCGCGACGCTGGCGAGCACGCCGGGCAGCCGCCCCTCGTCGGCGCCGCCCCCGGGGTGCAGCACGCGGTCCACGAGGCGCACCCGCAGCGCGTGCGCCGCCCGCTCGGCGGCGCGCTCCCCGGCGCGCGCGCCGAGGCGGAAGCTCAGCGACAGACCGACGTAGACGGCCGCGAGCACGAGGAGCCAGCGCAGCATCCCCCCGCCGTCACCATCGGCGACGGCCCGGTCGACGACGACGCCGATGAGAACGGGAATGAACGCCTCGGCCGCCTGGTGTCCCGCACCGAGCACAGCGGCGACCACGACATCCCGCCGCTGCCCCCGCACGGCACCCCACAGCACACGCCGCCCCGACACCTCCCCACGCCACATCGGCTCCGACTCCTCACCCGACCAGAATTTAGGCGAGGCTACCCTAAGTCTCTTGCCCTCCTCGACTCGGCCTCCCTGTCGCAGCGGCCGGGAGCGCAAGGTTCCGTCACGCGCGCAGGTCGCGCGTTGCGACGGGTGTGAGCGAGATGCTGCTGTCCGAGTTCAGGTCCTCCGGCCACATGACCTGTGGCTGGGTACTTGGGTTGGGGTCGCGTTCGCGCGGTGCCTCGCCGCCCCGGGGACGTTGCCGACAGCTGTCGTGGACGGCACGATCGGCAGGCGGACGTGCCGTGGTGTCACCACAGGCGGGCCTGCATCAGCAGGTGCGTGCGGACCGCCGCGACGTTCGGGGTGTGCTCGGTGCCGGTGCGATGGGCCAGGTAGAGGGTGTTGATCGGGGGCACCTCGGGCTCCAACAGTGCGACGAGGGTGCCGTCGCCCAGTTCCCGGTCGCACAGGTAGCGGGGCAGGACGGAGATGCCTGCCCCGGCGATGGTGGCGGCGAGCACGCCGCGCAGGTCCGGGACGACCACCGCGGCGGTTCCGCGCGGGTGGGTGCCGAAGAGCGTGCGCCAGTAGCGGCGGATCACCGGCAGGTCCTCCGCGTACGAGAGCAGGGGAACGTCGGCGAGGCGGCCCGGCCCCTTGTCGGTCAGCGCGTCGCGGTCGATCCTGGCCGCCCACTCCCGTCCGGACACCAGGACGAACTCCTCGTCCGCGAGTGGCACCGCGGTGACGGCCCGGACGCGGGGGCGGGTGGTGGAGACGACCAGATCGAAGCGGCCCGCCGACAGTCCGGCGAGCAGGTCGTCGCTCAGACCGAGCGAGATCCGCAATCTGAGACCCTGGCCGACCAGCGGGGCCAGCGCGGGCAGCACCCGGGTCGTGGTGAGCTCGGCGGGCCCGGCCAGGTGCATCGGCCGACTGAACGGGGAACTGCGCTCCAGGCCGCGTTCGACGACCGCGGCCAACGCATCGACATGCGGGGCGACTTCGGCCGCAAGCTCGTCCGCAACCGCGGTGGGCGCCACCCCACGGGCCAGCCGCTCGAACAGCTGCTGCCCCAACTGCTCCTCCAGCGCGCGGATCTGCGCCGTCGCCGTGGGCTGCGCCAAGCCCACCTGCCTGGCCCCGAGCGTCACCGAACCGGCCCGGTACACCGCCACGAACGTCCTCAGCAGTGACAGGTCCACCCTGGGCCTCCTTCTCGATAGCACATCAATCCATCAGAAACCCGATAGCTCGATACCCATCCTTCCATTGGTTGCTGATAGGTAGCCCGGCCTACCTTGGACTCCGGAGGCGGGCCACCGAACACCATGCCCGCCCAGACCACGGAATGAGAACGGCATGACCCGTACGGGCAAGATCCTTATCGCACTGACCAGCCACGACCGCCTCGGCGACACCGGCCGTGGCACGGGCTACTACCTGCCCGAGGCGGCCCACCCGTGGAAGGTGTTCACCGACGCCGGACACCAGGTGGACCTGGTATCCGTCGCCGGCGGCGAGCCCCCCGTGGATGGCGTGGACACCTCCGATCCCATCCAGCGCGCCTTCCTGGACGACGCGCGCATGGCCGCCCAGCTCAAAGCCACCCGGCGCCCCGAAGACATCAATGCCGCGGACTACGACGCGATCTTCTACGCAGGCGGTCACGGCACCATGTGGGACTTCCCCGACAATGAGGCCCTGGCCGGTCTCGCCCGCGACATCTACGAGGCCGATGGCGCCGTCGCCGCCGTCTGCCACGGCCCTGCCGCACTGGTCAACATCACGCTGTCCGACGGCACCCATCTGGTCGACGGCAAGAACATCGCCGCTTTCACCAACTCCGAGGAAGCCGCCTTCGGCCTGACCGAGGTGGTCCCCTTCCTCCTTCAGACCGCCCTGGAGGAGCGTGGCGCCAAGCACTCCGGTGCCGCCGACTTCCAGGCCCACGTCGTCAGCGACGGCCGCCTGGCCACCGGCCAGAACCCGGCGTCCGCCACCGGCACCGCCGAGGCCGTCGTCGCCATCCTCAACGCCTGACGGCCAACACACACGCGAGAAAGAGAGGGCGCGTCGCCGACGCCCGGGTCCCTGTGACCGGCGAGGGCCTGCGCCCGGTCGTGTGGGCAACCATCGAGGAGATCAACAGCGGCGAGTGGACCGCCGACGGCTGACACTCCCCGACTGACGGTGCTTGTCGTGCGGGGCGCGGTCCCGGCACGACAAGCACAGGTCCCGAACGGCTCACCGCACACCTCACGAGCAAGAGCGGAGAAACCACCCCCATGGCGAGTCCTCGCGAATCCGCGACCGACCGCTGGCCGCTGGCCGGCGCCAGTCCCGGGCAGATCGTCGTGATCGCGCGCTGGCAGCCCACCCCGGAGGGGCGCGACCTCGTGCTGTCGGCGCTGCCGTCATTGGTCGCGGCCTCATCGGCCGAGCCAGGATGCCTCGGCTACCAGGCCCTGACCAGCCCGGGGGAGGCTGGCGACATCGTGCTCCTGGAACGCTATGCCGACCGCGAGGCGTTCGAGGCGCACCGCACCAGCCCTCACTTCCAGCGACTGGTGCTCACCGACATCGCCCCCCACCTTCAGACCCGCGACGTCACCGTCTGCACAACGGCCTGACCAGCCTGGGTGTCTTGCCCTCGGTCCTCAGGGCTGACCCGCACGCGGCCGAGTGAAACGGGGTGAGCGGATCGAGCGCGCCCTGGACGCCTGGACGCCTGGACGCCTGGACGCCTACGCCGGGCGCGGCCGTGGCGGAAACGTCTTCCCTCGCGGGCCAGCCTGAGTGAACTCATGAGCCGGATGGGGCACAGCACCCCCCGGGCCGCGCTGATCTACCAGCACGTCGTCAACGGCAGAGACCGCGAGATCGCAGACAGCCTGGGAGCCATGATCCGCACCGTCCGCCCGGACAGCCCCTCGGGGGATAGTGGCGCGTAAGCGGCACGGCCTCTGGTACGGCAAAGGGCCAGCAACGGGGATGAAGCCCCTGAGCTGGCCCTCAATGCTGTGCCCCCGGCAGGATTCGAACCTGCGACACCCGCTTTAGGAGTGGGATCGAATCCTTGCCGGGGGATGCACCGTGCTGCCTCGGAGTACTGTTTGGCCTGATCAGCGCTCCGCGACGTCGTGTGAGATCCCACTTGGGATGTGCTGTGCTGAGCCGTCCGCTCACGCATCGCTCACGCATGTGAGTGCAGGTGTCGGCGACCTGGCCGAATGAGTGTCAGGGCCCGGTCAGGTCCTGGGCGCCTTGATTTGCGACGCGGCTGGCTGTCCAGCACTGCCTTTAGCACCCCAGACCACTTCTATCAGGGCGCACACCGGATTGACGCCGTCAATTCAGCGATGTGAGTAGCTGTCGATAGCCACCGCTACAGAATTCTTCATTTCTAGATAGGGCGCGATAAAGTGCTGCCTTCCAGTGGTTTACGCTCTTTCTTTCAGCTCCCCGAGCCAAGGCGCTAAGAGTTGATTGCAACCCGGAATCGCCAAGCGAAGTATATGTTTCATCGTATAGATCGATTTGATCCGTTAGCTCCGCTACGGCCTCCATCTGATAGAAATCGAAAAGGCCAAGTATCTTGAACTGCTTTTCGACTCTCCCGAAGGTGAGGTCGTCAATTTCGTCGGAGCGATGCAAAGTGTATCTGATCGAGATGGTGCTGTCGACGTCTATTTCCGCGAGTAGCATTTCAGTGTCCGGGAACTCGTCGAAGTATGCGTGGAACATAAGTAATCCGTCTACCCTGTCACACTCATCTCCCTTTAGTCGATTACATCTTTCGCAAACGGGGACAAGGTTGTCGGCTAGGATTGAATATTCCGGGAAGTGATTCTTTGGAAGGAAGTGATCCAGGGCGCAGACCTGAGCTCTTTCGCATAGCGGGCACCGAGAGTTGCGGGACAGAGCTGTCCGGAAGATCGAGTTTCTGAGATCTTCCAGGGGGCGACCTCTGTCCAGAAGCGCGTAATTTCCCAGAAGGGCTTTGGTGAGCACATCGGAACCGTGGGCGAGCGACGTAAACCGGCGAATATCTCGTAGCACGTCTTCATAGTTTCCGTAGGCGTCGATGATTCCCGTGCGCACTCCCATGAGCACACGTCGAGAGGACGGTCGTCTCCGGCTTACAGCGAGATCAAGATCGGCCAGGCGATCCCTGTCCGGGCGGGGGAGCCGAATCATCTAGCAGGCCGATCACGACTGATGCTCGCCAGGTAAGAAATGGACTGCGCGCTCATCTCGCCATCGAACAGTTCCATGATCTCATCCAGGTGCAGGCTCTCCTGCATCGACCGGAGGGTGGAGTGATAGTCGGTCGCGCTGCTATCCAAGTTGAATACGTGGCGCGTCAGCAGTCCTACATTTTCTGCGAAAGTTTCGATCTCCGGAGTGGCAACGAGTGTGAGATCTCCGAATCGCTGCAGAACCCTGACGTAACGTCTGGGGACTTCCTGGAGGAGGACCGGGGAGTGTGTCGCCATCACAGCGTAGGAGTTGAACTGATCCAGGGATATGTTGATGCTCTTGAGCAGGGCAGCCAAGAGCGGAGGGTGCAGGTGGGATTCGGGTTCGTCGATGAGGACCAGTGACCCGGGCTCCAAGTGGGCCACAAGCTGCACAACAATGTTGAGCACGAGTTTGTGTCCGGTGCTGAGACCGGAAAAGGAATCCCGCCACGAATCACTGTCGAAGGCGAAGGTGTCGGACAGCTTGACCCGTTTGAACGACGGTTCGCGGCTCAGCGGAGAGAGGGCTGCTGCCAGCCTTTGTTTACGCTCGGGTGTGCTAGCCCTAACGAGGGCAGACATGATGTCACCCTGGATCTCCTCGGAACCTTTGAGCGACCCGGTGCGGGGCGAATCGGGACTAAGACTGCGATCGTACCTACGAAGGCCGCAATAGGTGTATCCGGAGACCTCACCGCTTGATTGCAGCCGGTCTTCTTCCTGTCGGTTCTTCCCTGGCAGGTCGAACGTATCGAAAGCACTGTAAGAGATGGCTATGACCGAGGAGAATCGTGGAGCACTGGCTCCTTCGGGGAATTCTCCGTACTGCCGGATGAAGCTCTCGTCGGCTCGGTCGGTTAGGTCCGCATGTGCGGTGTTGGCTAGGTTGGCAAGGAGCTGCGTTTTTCCGCATCCGTTGTAACCCACGACGACGTTGATGCGGCCGGGCAGGGGGTGGCGGTCCGCGAAACCGAAGTGAATGGGGAAGGGTTCTCCTCCAACACTCGTTCTGAACGTGAACGCGAGCGCATTGTCCCGTGGGGCTATCGCTCCTCCGAACAGGGCTGTGGCGTCTCTCAGTGCGAGTTCGGCGTTCCCGTAGCGCAGGAGTGATGCGGCCATCGCCGGCTCGTTGGCGAAAGATTCCCTGAGTGAGGGGTCGATGGCGATATCGCGGAGCCCGAACAGAATACTGTCGCGCAATTCACCTGGAAGTCCGTGCAGTGCTTCGTAGTAAGAAAATGCCTGCCCGAGTGAACAGTAACTGTCGTCGAGCCGGATGAAACTGTCGGGCATCTCGGTGGCGCCGCCCTGCTGGCCTCTTTTGATGATCTTGACGGATCCCAAGTCGATGGACGCTTCTGTTCGAGACGGGTACAGATAGGCATCAAACATGGTTTCGAAGCCAAAATCATCCCAGAGGTCGCGCCGGAGAACGAGTGCCGGGAGACTGGACGGCACGGTGAAGCCCGCGCTGCGAGGCACTACAAGAAAATGCATCGGCGTACTCCAGACGTGTGTCCACCAGAACCGATATAAGCGAACTGCTAGGTGTGCGAGCCTGGGGGAGTCGGTGGCAGCTGGCAGGGGTAGAAAGGTGCCCCTGCCCGCTGCCCGACCGGTCAGTCGAAAAGGCTCTGTAGTCTCGACTCGATCCAGCCGGGCCGTCGAAGCAGTTCAAACGTATCGACGGCGACGACCGCGCGCTGTGGTGGTTCGCTGCCCAGGACCGGGTTTTCGAACTCCTCGAACACCTCGAAGCCCTCTGCTTCCAGCGAGGCCAGCGCGCGGGCCACACGCTTCGAGCGGGCGGGACCGGTCCAGGACTCAAGAGGATGGGTGATGAGGACAGCGAGATCATCGTGCTGTATGTCTTTCAGGACTGGAAGGCCGTGGGAGGAATCGGCCTTCCAGTGCGAGAAGCTTCTGGCGAACTGCTCTACGCGCTCGAACGCATAGACCTCCTCGGCAGTGAAGTCCGGGTTCTCCCCATCGAGCAGTTCGACCATCTGTGTGGCAAGGCGCCAATCGAGCAGCGGGTGGTAGGCGCTGTTGCTATAGTCCCGCAGGCAGTCGTAGCAGGACGAGTCGCATGGCCCGGCCTTCAAGCTGCCGGAGCGGTGGCGGGTGAGATCGGCCGCGACCTCACGCGCAGCGAGCAGGAAGTCGGTAGGGCGCTTCCCCAGCCAGGTCGAATATCCGGCACCGTTTTCCAAGGTGTCCGAGAGGAAGACTTGTGCCTTGACACTGCCTTCTTCTTCTCCTCGGTCGGGATACAGACCCGCCGAGAGTTCTCTTCCGTCAATGTCCAGTAGCCTGACGGCAGCGAGTTTGAAAACCGTACCGAGTGAGAGCCAAGCAGCCCTTGCGGCCATGCGTCTTGGGTCGAGGGCCAGATCGGCGGGTTGCTCGCGGAGGCCGACCAAAAGAACGTCGGTCAGTTTCACTGAGGCCAGTGCCAGTTTCTCCTCGTTGCTGGCCGAAGGCTGTGTGGGCAGGCCCAGATCTCTCGCGCGGTCGGCATCGGCCAGGAGTTTTGTGTCCAGTAGACCGTCGTGTCCCTTGACCTTGCCGAACTGGTATCCCTCGCCAGTTCCTGCGTTGACCACCACGATGCGTCCCTGGCCACTCCTGAATTCAGCGGCCTTAGTGCAGCGTGGGACGAGCGCTGATGTCGTGTCGAGAGTGAGGCGCGCGGAGAACGCGCGTGGCGTGAATTCGAAGGTGCCGTCGTAATCCTGAGCCTTGTAGCTGGTGCGAAAGCCGAGCGGCTGACACGACGGGAGCATCCGGTAGTCACCGGCTTCTCCTGCAGTGGCCCCACACACAGGACACGAATGCTCGGAATCGCGGAGATTGACGGAGAGGCACTTGGCGCAGATGCCCACCGTGAGACGATCACTGTCCGGAGCTTTGCCGGGCAACCAGTGCCCGTCGGCGGGCTCGTACGTCACGAGGCCGACTGCTGTGTGCAACGCCTTGTCCTTGACCACTTCACCGCCGGGCGCCCACTCCGAGATGGCGATGTCGATGTCCCGGTCGATGACGTCGGTGAGTTCCGGTCCGTGCGGCCTCTGATGATGCAGGTTGCGAACCCGGGTGGGGAATCCGAACATGGGGAGCACTCCGCGCTCCGCGAGCGACTGGCTGAGCGGACCCGCGTCCGGCGCGTTCGTCACCACTTCCTCGATCTCGGGGTAGAGGCGGGAAGTGGCCCAGGAGACCAGATCATCCAGCGAAGGCGCGCCAGGAGACGCCCCCTGCAGGAGAACCTGGCCCGCGTGTCTCTTAGCGATGTCGTTGCCGGCCAACCAAGTGCGGACGTCATCCCGCACCAATGGCCATCCGCTGACGGTCCCGAAGGGCCCGTGGACATTGCGTCCCGGATCCCAGTCGGACGTTCCCTCGACCGACCGGAAGGCGAGAGTCAGCAGGCTTGCAGCGTAGCAACGGAGCAGGATCTCCAGGCGATCGAGATCCACGTATGGGCTCGGCGAGGGATCGCCGGTGATCCGATAGGGATGCTGGAAGTAGTGGTCGTCATGGGTCCTGGTGCCACGGCACAGTGTCAGGGCGATGGACAGGTGATCGAGCCGGCGGCCGGCCCGGCCCACACGCTGCTGGTAGTTGAAGCGCTGTGGTGGCATGTTTGCCATTACCACCGCGCGGAGCGCGCCGATGTCGACGCCAGCCTCCATCGTGGTGGTGACACTGAGTAGGTCGACCTCATCGACCAACTCGATGTCCTTCCCGCTCAGAAAGACCGACTGGAAGAGGGCTTGCCGGGCCTGTGCGTCGTCGTTGTCGGTCTGGCCCGTCAGCTCTTCGCAGTGGAGTCTGAAGGGGATCCCGGCCTCGCGGGCCAGGAAGGTGTAGTAGTCGTCCAGGGTGACG
Organism: Streptomyces sp. MS19; assembly: GCF_047200595.1. Taxonomy (NCBI): domain Bacteria; kingdom Bacillati; phylum Actinomycetota; class Actinomycetes; order Kitasatosporales; family Streptomycetaceae; genus Streptomyces; species Streptomyces sp. MS19. The sequence goes on from NZ_JBJZOH010000018.1 coordinate 104,677, forward strand.
GAATCCGGGTCGAGGGGTTCGGCAACGAGATGTGAGCTGAGGCAGAAGGCACAGACGCCGGCGGAACCGTGCAGGTGCCTTCTGGTGCAGCGTTCACAGCGCCATTCTGTCTCGCCGGCCAGGACAATCCAGATCTTCTGGCCTTCGATCCGGGGCTCGGCGTCGCTCAGACCCAGTGCATTCTTCACCTCTTGGACCAGTGCGTCCGGGAATACATCGTGACGTTGTGCGACGGCTTTGATGTATTTTCTCGCTGCCGTGTGCAGATTCGCCGGCGGCTCAGGCCGCTGCTCCTGAAACTGGCGGCGCACACCCAGCAGCCTCAGCGTGGACAGGCACACCTGGTGGAAGACCTCGTCAACCAGCAACCGGCTCTTGAACGTGATGTCCTGAGAGGCATGGCCGATGCCGAGCGATTCCAGGTCGCGGCCGCCTCCCGCGAAGACTGCCTGCTGGACCTGTGCTTGCACTGTCCGGTGGATTTCGGAACTCAGGACGCTCAGATCGTTGGTGAGGGAGGCAGCGGGCCGTTGGACCGGGACGCCACTCGTCCAGTCGTAGAGATTGGTCCAGCTCCGGGATTCGGTGCTTGCGCTCAGCGAAAACGAAGGCCCACCGGGGTGCACGCCGTACGTGACTGCTTGCGCGCTGACTCCGTTGCCGAGTTCGACAAGTGTCGGGCCCTTCTGCTGGGCCCGGTAGTCCGCCAGCACGCGTTCGTGCTTGGGGGTGAGGCTGTCATGGGCCAAGGCAACCACTGCTGCAACTAGATCGGGTGAACCAGTCGTTGTGAGCTGGGTTAGCGCGGCCTGGCCTGCCTGGTTCCCCTTGAAGAACTCTGCTGCCAGGGCCACGAGATCCTTCGGATGGTCGAGGGCGGCGATCACGAGCTGCCTGACCAAGTCCTGATAGTGCGACCGCTCCAGGCCCGCCGAGATGCGGGCCGCGTCCTGTCGGCTGTCTGAGAAGACGACGATCTTCGTCTGCAGCTGCCTCTTGAGGGCATCGGTCAGGACCTGGTTGGACTTCTCAAAACCTGTACCCATGGTGCGGATGGGGGACCGGGAACGTGACGGGTCCTCGAACTGGCGGACGTTCTTGAAGATCTCTTTGTCTTCCCCGCAGCAGGGACAGACTGTGGGAAAGGCACGGACCTTCCCGAGGTGGCCCTGCGGTTGGCTCTGTGCCACCAGCAGGTATCCGTTGTTCTCCTCGTTCGGGTAGCTGCCAACCTTGCCGCTCACGGGATCCAGCAAGGCCGGAACAAAAGTGAACGTGTATTCCGGCCGATTCTTTGCATTCGGTCGGCCACCCTTGTGTTTGTGTGGCGATATGTCGAGATCGGAGCGTTCTCCCGCAGTGGGCAGGAAGATGCTGTACACATCGGCGGTGCGATCGAAGCGCGCTTTGTCCGGGAGGGATTCGAGATCGGTTGCGGTGGATACCAGGTAGCGCCTGGTGGGATCGTGGCCGACGATCGGAGAATTGAATCCGCCGAGGAAGACCTCTCCGCACGTGTCGCAGTACAGCAATTCCAGGACTCGAGCGCCGCATTCGCAGGCATACCTGGGTCGGCTGTAGAGCTTTCCGACCAGGCGTTCCGCCGGTGACTCCGCGGTGGGTGATTGGACCTCCGAGCAGTTGCGATCCGCGCACGCCCACATGCCGGTGACGTTCCGGAAGAACAGGTGGAGCCGGAATCGCGAGCCGGCATCCGCCTCCTCGTCGAGGCGCGAGATGAGTGCGTCAGTGGCCTCCAGCGCCTTATCGGGTGCGAGGCCAGGGAAGAGCTTGTCGGACACGTCGGTCAGCGGCTTTGCTCGGGGGAAGTCGTCCTCGTCGCTCGCTCTGAACGCAGCCTGGAGCGCCGCATGTCGGTCAGGAAGTGGCGGCAGGGCACCTGTTCCTTGGCCAACGGTGTCTGCCCAGGGCATGAGGTCGGTCCTGCCCGTGGTCCGGACGCGTTCACCGGCCAGCACGGAGAAGCGGTCGGCTGACCGTCCGAAGAAGTCGCTCAGAAACTTCCGGTCCACCGGGTTTTCCGGATCCATGGAGGCGGAGGTGGCGATCACGGACAGTTGGTCGGAATCGGTGGACAACCCGAGCCGGTCAATAAGCTTGCGTAGGAGGTAGGCGACCTCAGTGCCCTGAGTGCCCCTGTACATGTGGAGTTCGTCCACGACCAGGCTGAAGACGTGGTCCTTGGAACTCTCCAGCCAGTCACGGGTCCGATCGAAGATGGGATCCTCGTCTCGGCGCATGAGCATGATGTTGAGCATGCTGTAGTTGGTGATGAGGATGTCCGGCGGGGCGACCTGCATGTCCCAGCGAGAACGCATCTCGGCCCCGAAGGGGCGCTGGAGGAAGTAGCGGGCTTCCTCGTCCTTCACAAGGCCGTCCGCGATGCGCTGCTCCAGTTGGCGGCTTCGGTCCTCCATCGAGGCCAGAGTTCTGCGCAATTCCTTCATTTTGGAGGAGTTCGGCTTGGAAGCTAGCTCCAGCGGGCCGGCAACCGGGGTGCGGCCGGTGTAGCGTCCGAAGTGGAAGCGGTTGCCGTCACGGTGCCTGTCGAACCAGTCGCGTACGTCCGGTGCGTCCAGGCTGCGTCGCAACCTGATCAGCTGGTCCTCCACCAGTGCGTTCATTGGATAGAGGAACATGGCGCGCATGGCCGAGGGGCGACCGCTTCCGTGGCGCTGAGCCTGCCAGTGCTGTGACGTGCGCCACCAGGGCTGCTCGGCACCCTGGGGCCCTATCGGTGCCCACTGACGGGATTCATCGGTCAGTCTGGCTAGCACCGGGACGAGGAAGGCTTCGGTCTTTCCGGAACCGGTTCCCGACGTCACCACGATGTCCCGTCCGTGGTTGTTTGCCCTCAGTGCCTCCGCCTGGTGGGTATAGAGCCTCGGGATTCCCCGGAGCAGACCGGATCCTAGAAGTCCGGCGAACTCCGGAAGCCCTATTTCCGCCGTTAGCTCATCCAGGGTCTGGGCTGACTGCACGTATTGAGGCAAGAGTTCCAGATACGGCTCCTGAAAGAGGACCCCGGGAGTGCGGAGTAGCTCTCTGAGTTCCTCGCCCACCGAAGAGTCGCGAAGGGAGTAGGCGGTGTCGTAGTACCGCTGGAAGTACTCGGCAAGTCGGCCGTGGACGGCCGACGGGGAGATGCCAGACATCAAGATCCTCACGGGGGCCAGACTTAGGGGACGAGTTGAAGTTTCTGGTATAGGGATTCGGCCAATTTGCTGGCGAATGCCTCGTCGATGTTCACGTATCTGACGTAGCTCTTATGCTCAGGGATCGACTGCCGGTCTGGCGCTGTCTGCGGGTCGAGCGCGGTTAGTTGCGGCAGCAGCCCGCTGCGCAGCACGGCGGCGCGGGCGTGGAGATGCGGTAGCTGCATGCGTTTCGGGGCGTAAAGTTCCTGTCGCAGCGGGCTGTACCGCAGCACCCAGCGTTCTGCGCGCGCGAGTTCCGCGTACATCACCGTGCGCTTGTCGGCGATGAAGCCGCTCATTTCGATCCAGTAGATATAGCGGTGGGTGTTGTAGCGCTGATACCGGTAGGCGCCGTGGAGGGGTGGTTCGCCGTGGCCTTCGACATCTGTCCAGATGTCGCTGCCCCCCTCGGACATCTTCTGAGGCTCGATGCCGCCGGGCCCTCGCTGTACGCCACGCTCGGTAAGCATTTCTTGGAAGCGGGGAAGACGCAGAACGAGTTGATCCGCGGCGCGGTCCTCGAAGGCGATGCCGAGTACCTCGCAGAGGGCGCGGCATTCATCAGGGTCCGCTAGTGACACCATCCGCACCGACGGGCCGTCGGCCTGTCGATATGGCGGAAGTGGTACGACGGACTGTGCGAGGGTGGCAATGTCAGGGTCAGGGTCTTCGTGTAGCCGTTCCAGCCGCTGTATGAGCCAGAGCGGCCTTTGCCCCACCAGGAGCGCGTGCCCTCCGGAATCGGGCAAGGTGGTGAGGACCGGTGGCGTCACACTCCAGATCCGGGCTTCCCAGTCAACTTCGACATGGCCGAGAACCTGCAGGTTGTACAGCGCGATGCGCCAGTCCAGCGTCGAACTGTCCTGCTTGCCCTTCCCCAGCCATGTGTACGTGTCGCGGAAGGCATCGAGGCTCCCGGCGCCGCGTTCGGAGCACCACAGGAGCAGCTCGTCGTGCACCATTCACTTCCCTGCCGTGTAGTCGGTCCAGTCTTGTGCACAAGCCACTGCGGTGGTGGTGATGTTTCCCGAGGTCAGCCTGCGCCAGTCGGCTTGGCTCAGAATTGTCCAGCTCCCGGAAGGCACGCCACACGAGCCGGTTTGGACGATCGGGGCTCGCCAGGCCCTGGCGTTCTGGGAACTGGTCACCTGAAGCAGCCATAGAGCTTGAAAAGGCAGAGCAGCGAGCAGCGGTTCGATGTCGATCGCGTGAGGCACGTGGTCCATGGTGGCGATCCAGGCTGGCGCTTCGGGAGCGAGCTGGGCAGCGAGGCGATTCCTGCCCAGGGCGTAGATCGAGCCGCCGAGGCGCAGGAGGCTCGTCGAAGGGAGCGGGTCGCGTTGATAGCTTCCGAAGAACGAGCCGGACAAATGGCCGGGTGGCAGCCAGGGGGCGGGCGCCGACGGACTTGCCGCGTTCGGGATCCTGCTGGGGATGGTAGCCAGCTTGTCGCTCCTCGGAGGGAGCGCTAGTAGTGGCAGGGCAACCCTCTCTCGGTAGCGCTCGACCAGGGTGAAGGTGAGCTTGCGATTCTCGACCTCGATCTCGTGCTCGCCGACGGAGTGCACTCGATCCGCTAGCCGGATCGTGATCGTGTCCGTCGACATTGGGAAAACCGGCGGCAAGGGCACCCCGTCGATTGTGACGGTGCGCGGATGGTTATCGGAAGTCGCTGGCAGAACAAGGTCGGGTGCGTACCCCAGGAGGTAGATCTGCTTGCCACCATCGATGCGGAGGCCGCCGGACAGGCGGGCCAACTGCTGGTGCAGTGGGGCCAGCGGGCCGACGATGCCTCGGACCGTCGTGGTTCGGGTCGGTGTGTAGTCCCTGAACAACGTCCAGCCGTCCGGCACTTGAACTCTGCGGGGCTGGCGCACGGCGCCTGACCCACAGGCAAGCATCACCGCTTCGGCCTGCGCTGCGAAGGCAGTTCTCACCAATACCCGATGCGGCACGCCGATTTCCGCTGTATTGACGGACGTCCACTTCCCGACCAGGTCGTTGGCCTGGAGGACGTAGAGGTCGCGAGCGGGGAGCATAAGTGTGGCGGTGTCGGCGGCCAGTTCGAGCGCCGATCCCGGAGTGAGCTTCTGGTCCGGAGGCGTGAGAGGTAACCATTCCGCGCCCGAGGGGACCCTGACGATGTCGCCGTTCAGACTGAGCGATTCGAGACGGAGGTGGGAGGGGATGCGGGCTGCGATGCCGTAGGGGAAACCGCCGGCATCGGTCGTGAGAGACAAGGGCACATACGGCAGGCCAGCGGAGTTTCTCGGGAGCCCGTCGTAGTGGGCGAGTTCCTGCTGTAGGACGCTCGCCAGGATCGGTCGCAACTCCGGCGATGCCAGAGCGCGCTGGATTCGCGGGCTGGGCCGATTGAGCCGTACCCACTCCTGGAACCGGGCAAGGAGTTCCGTTGCGGGGACCGAATCTCCCGGCTGTGCCCCGATCGCTGACAGGAACAGCCCGACTTGCACGCGGTCCGATCCGACCAGAACGGCTTGGGACAGGGACCAGCCGATGTTGACCTGGGTCGCATGGGGAATAGCGGAGGGCAAGCCACGGCGGCCCTGTTCATGCTCGGTCAGCCACCACTTCAGGTGACCCCACAGGGTGGGCACGATCACGTCGTAGCCGTCCGGTATGCCGGAGCCTTCGTGCAGGCCGAGCAGCTCGCGGAGCGGGCCGTAGTAGGAAAACTTGCCGACTGCAGGGTTGCCGGAGCGGTGCATCCTGGAGGCCGCGAGCACTGTCGCTGCGAGGAGTGCGATGAAGGGCGGGTCGCCCGCGGCCCCGTATCGGCGCCAGCGGCGAGCACGGGAGGCGATGCCTTCGAAGGGGTCACGCCCGAAGACCCGGCTTCTGATGGCAGTTTGGAAGTTCTCGGCTGCGGTCGTGACCGTTGTGGCAGTCTGGGTGTGACTGGTCAGTAGTTCGGTGAGCAGGGCATCGTCTACCGACAAGTACACGGGGGCTGCTGCTTCACGGAGAGGGAAGAAGTACTCCGTGAGAACTTTGTTCCAGCTGTCATAGTCCATGGGCAACCCCCTCATCTGCGTAGGAAGACGTTAGCCCATCGGTAGGACATTGGTCGCTTTTCGAACATCTGTCGGATATCCTTTGGTGCCTGTGCCCGCTTAACTGCCCGACTGCCTTGACAACCGCGGTTTTCTCCGGTGAGCTCCCTCTGTCAAGACATTGAGCAGATCTACTTCGGGGAGTGCCTCCGTTGACCGCCGCACGATCGTCAGCGCGAACCCGGCCCATGGGGAAGGTGCTCTCTCTCTTCACAGGAGCGGGTGGCCTTGACGCGGGTCTGGAGAGGGCTGGGCTGGCTACCGTCGCTTGCATGGAAGTTGCCGCTGACGCCAGGGCCGTGCTCGCAGCCAATCGGCCGGGATGGGTCATGCCTGGCAACGGCGATGTCAACACTGCTGCCCAGTACCTGACTCCCCGAGCGCTAGGGATGAAGCGCGGGCAACTCGACCTCATTGCGGGGGGGCCGCCTTGTCAGCCGTTTTCAAAGGCTGCGCAGTGGGCTTCGACTGCCCGCAGCGGCATGGAGGACGACCGCGCCAAGTCTGTGCATGGGATGCTCGACCTGGTTGAGGGTTTCCTCCCTAAGGCATTGCTTGTCGAGAACGTTGAGGGGTTCTTGAGAGGGAACGGGAACGCCTCCGAGGTCATTGACGATGGGCTCGCGGGTATCAACGATCGGCATGGCACCTCCTACAGGATGGTGGCCAAGGTCGTTGACGCAGCTGACTACGGGGTGCCTCAGCATCGACGCCGGGCTATCGGCATTGCGTACCGGGACGGTGCAGAGGTTCACCTGCCAGAGGCGACGCATGCAGGCGACCCGATGCGGGCCTGGGACGTGCTTTGGGATCTTGAAGAGGACGAGAAGCCTGTTGCTACGGGGCAATGGGCAGCGCTACTGCCTTCCATCCCGGAAGGTGGCAACTATCTCCATCTCACCGCCCGTGGCGACGGTGAGGAACTCTTCGGCTGGCGAACCCGGTACTGGTCGTTTCTGCTGAAGCTGGCCAAGGATCGACCGTCCTGGACCTTGCCGGCCTCTCCTGGGCCGAGCACTGGGCCGTTCCACTGGGATAATCGGCCCCTTTCTGTGCGTGAACAAATGCGCTTGCAGACCTTCCCTGATGAATGGAGCATCGATCAGCCGTTCCGCGCCGGTCGGCGGATGGTGGGTAACGCGACCCCCCCGCTACTTGCAGAGGTGCTGGGGCGAACAATCGTGAGAGACCTTGAACTGGGCGGGGCTTCAGCCAGGGCTCGTCTCTTGTCGGGAGCGCCGTCCTTGCTGCCCGAGCGTCAGCTGAGGGTCCCGCGTGCCGTCGCGCCTGTCCCGATTCCTGAGGCGTACCAACCGCACGTGGGTACCAAGGAGGCTCATCCAGGCGAGGGGGTTGGACCTTCGCCTCGACGGTTGGCGACGAGAGGCTGACCTGATCTGCCCTCTTCTGCGAAATCTGTTGCTGGGCGAGCCTTCGGCCGAAGAGGGAGCGTCTGCGCCGCTGAACCCAGAAGGCGGGCTGTGACGGGGGCGGGTTTTTAGTGGCTGGACCGGATCATCACGGTTAGGACCGGCGAGGCCGGTGACGGCTGGCTCCGCCCGATGTCCTCGTACCCCCACGACCTATAGAGCACGTGGACCTTCCCGCCCCCGGCGGCCGGGTTCACCATGAGAGTGACGAACGGCTCGTCGCGGGTAGCAAGGAGTGCGTCGTGGATGCGGCGGGCGGTGCCGGTCTTCCGCCAGGCCGGCCGGACACCGATCTCCTTCAGGGCCAACGCCGGGCGCTCGGTGTATTTCTCGGCCGGCGTCGGGCTGGTGCGCTGCCAGTAGCGGTCGCCGTGCTCGATGGTGTTGCCGTAGGCGTAGCCGACCGGATGCCCGTCCGCGTACGCGAGGACGGCCGTGAACCCCGGCTCGGTGCTGTGTCGGTCCAGGCGTTCGCCGAACGCGGTGACGGCGTAGTTCGGCAGGTGGAGGAGTGGGGCGCGTACGTCGGCGTACACGTCGAGGAGGTCGCCGCGGGCGGTGTCGAGGGTGGTGAAGGTGCGCAGTTCGATGGCGGGCGCCGTGGTCATGCGGCCATCCTCCAGGTGGCGGTGTGCTCCGTCCAGGTCTGCACACTGGGGCTGCCCGGCGCGGTGGCGCGCAGTGCGGCCCCGAACTCCTGCAGCATGCGCGTGACCCGGGCGTGCTGGGTGGCGGCTTCGGCGGGGACCTTCATCGCGGTGGCTGTGGCGGCGTCGGGGGCGCCCTGTGCGAGCTGGGCGTGTGCGAGCCGGGTGGTGGTGATGGACCGGGAACGGATCATGTGGGGCCGGAGGGCGGACAGGCAGCGATGGGCGTGGTACTCAGCGGTCGAGTAGTCGCCGAGTGCCAAGTGTGCGGAGAGGGCCAGGGAGTCCAGTTCGGCCTGGTCGTAGAAGGCGAGCATCCACACCGGCCGGTAGGCGGCGGGGTCGGCGCGCAGCATGGCGTCCTGCGCCCGTTCGAACGCCCGGCGGGTGCCGGTGCGGTCCTGCGCCGCGCCGTGGATGGCCCCCTGGCGGGCCATGCCGAGGGACGCGAAGAGGGGGTCTCGGCGGGTGAGGTGCAGGTTGCGGGCGACGTCGTTGGCAGCGAACGCGTCCGCCGGTCGGCCCATGTGGCGGTACATGGTGCCCGCGTGGCTCCAGATACGGAACTTGATTGCCTGGTCGCCGGACATCTCGGCGAGGGCCTGGGCCTCGCGCATGTGTGCCTTGGCGATGTCGTAGCGCCGGCCGTCGATGGCGGCCCACATCGCGGAGGAGCGGAAGGCGGCTGCGGAGGCGTAGAGGTTGCTTCGTACGCGCTGGGTGGCGCTGCCGACGTTCTGGAGATTGAGCGCCTCATCGGCGAGGGCGGCGGCCCGCTGCTCGATGCCGAGTTGTCCGCCGTGGCGGTGGTCGCTGGCGATGATCTCGGAGAAGCGCTTGTTCAGGCGGTTGACGTCGCTCATGCCGATACGGCGCGGCGATGCGGTGCCGGGGGAGGCTGCTGCTGCGGCAGCCGCCGCGATGCTGCCGACGAGGGTACGGCGCTTCATGTCGGGGTCCTCCTGCTGCGGTGGGGCCGGGGTGGACGGAGGCCGGCCCCGTGGCACGAACCCTAAAGCGACGGCGGGTAGTCCGGTGACGTCCTTAAGTGCCTTGCGGGCGGCTGACTTTGGCCAGGCACCCGGCCCGCCTTCCATGCCCGGACCGATGAGCCGTCGAGCCCTCCAGGGCGCCCGGTCAACCGTTCAATGGCCCTGTTCACGGCCTCGGCGAGGCTGTTGGAGCTGTAGCCGTGTTCGGTCATCCACGCCTCAAGAACGGTGTTGCGGGTGGTGTCCATGCGGGCACGGTAGCCCGCGCGATCCTCACCTGCCAGGTAAAGGAGAGGTCAAAACGTC